>JBMYYH010000037.1:0-25883 GCA_049609225.1 Planctomycetota bacterium
CCGGGCGAGGTCATCCATGGCGTCGGACGGGATCTGCCACAGAACTCTTTTTTGGTGAGTCGTGCGGAGTATGGGGATTTTGAGCTGACGGTCGAAGTCAAGATTGACGGTGGCAACTCCGGCATTCAGATCCGCTCGCATGAAAATGCAGAGGGTCGCTTCTTTGGATATCAGATCGAGGTCGATCCCAGCGAACGTGCCTGGTCCGGCGGTTTGTACGACGAAGGACGTCGCGGCTGGCTGGATTCCAATGAGGGTAAGGAGGAAGCGCGTGCGGCATTCGATGTGGAGGGTTGGAATCTCTACCGCATCGTGTGCGAGGGGGATCGCATCCGCACTTGGGTGAATGGTGTGCCCTGCGCGGACTTCCGCGATGACGCCGATGCGTCGGGGCATATTGGTCTGCAGGTGCACGGCGGCGCCAAGACGGATGTCTGGTGGCGCGGCTTGAAGGTGCGTCGGCTTTAGTCCTTCAACTCTTCAGCCATCTCGCCAAGCCCGTTCACGCGGACGTCGAGGACGAGCTCTGCGGTGATGGTGCGCGGTTCGTCGGCCCATTGATGCAGGATGTAGTTGAGGACATCCGCAATCTCCTGGTTGTTGAGCGTCGGCCAGCCGGGCATGGTCATATCCCACGCGACGCCATCGACCTCGATGGGACCATCCATGCCGTTCAGTGCGATGTCGGCAAGACGGCGATCGGGAAGTGCGAGCCATTCGGAATTGAGGAACGGCGGTGCAAGGCCAGCCATGCCTTTGCCATCGGGTTGATGGCAAGTGCCGCAACTGCGCGCATAGACTTCCGCGCCACGTTGGATGTGAGAGGGAAGCTCCGTCACCTCTTGTTCTACATTCGAATCCGTGACTCCCCATTGGAGATGCTGTACCAATCGGCTCGTCAACGCCTCGTCTCTCCCGAGCTTGCGATAAGCAATCCAGTCCTTGGGTTCCGGCTCAGCAAAACGAAAACGGGATGGATCCGGATGGGCGGGTAAGGCCGAGACTGCTCCCTCGAGTAGGGCGGTCGCTACCCAATCGGACGTTCCGCCATAAAGGAAACTGAGGAAGTCACTGCATTCTTTCCCGGACTGCCGAAGAATCAGCAGCTTGCCGAGGGTTTGCAGGAAACGACGACGATTCTCCGTCTCATCGCCCTCCCTCAGCATCCTCAAATAGGTGACCTTGACCCTACTCCAACTCTGGTTCGAAGGATTCGACAAGATTGCGCCGACTGCGATGGGGTCGTCTAAGAGTTTCAGGGCGGGCTCGCCCTCAATTACCCAGAAGGGATTGAAGGTAGCCGGGTTAAGGCTGAGAGCAGCCCAGGTTGATGCGGGAGTGGCTTCTTCTATTGCCAAGAAGGAGACAAAGGCAGCAGCCTTCCCCTTTGCGCTATTCGTGGCAGCGTAGATATTCGTTGGAATCCGCCACAACTCCTTAGGCAGACTCCGAATAAAAGGCTGTTCATGTGCAACTCTAACTCCTTCCAAATACCAGAGTGCATGCGATGAATTCACGGAAGATGGGGGCTCCTGCACCACAGCGATACAAGCCTCCACCGTTTCCTCTTCCTTGCCTCGCTCCAACAACAACCGCTGCGCCGTCATGCGTTGCCACTTATTCCGATTCCCCAACTGCCCAATCAGCTCTTCCGACGCCATCCCCTCCAGCGCAATCGGTTTCGCCCGTGGCGCATCCTCCTTGCTGATCCGCCAGATCCTCCCAAGCCCTGTCGGATCCACCAACCCACGCTCTTCCGCCTGACGTCTTAGGAAGGAAGTCAGGAAGACCTTGTGCTGCAGGATGCCGCGGTACATATCCACCACATACAAGGCGCCATCGGGGCCGACCCGCAGGTTCACCGGACGGAAACGCTCGTCCGTAGAAGTCAGGAAGTCGAGGCCATCGTCATTCCTCATCAAGGTTGCCTTCGGTAAACCCTCTACATCTTCCACATCAAAGCGCTGCACCAAATTGCCGCAAGGCTCGCAGCTGAACAACCGACCGCGATCCGTCTCATCCATCGCCGTACCCGTGAACCACGCTGGTCCACAAGCACCAGTCAATCGCGCCAGCCGACCATCCTCACGCAAGGTCCCCACGCGATAGCCGCGGTTCACTCCTGGGTTGATGCGCGACGGATAAACCGTGGTGTCCTCCGTCGTCCGCATGTTAGTACCCATCGCGGTGCCATAAGCCTCATTACGCACGGCAGCAGCAAGCGGCACCACACTCACATGCACCGCCGACGAGTTGTAGTTCACCGCCATGCGCCCGTAGTCATCTTCGGACATGCCCCACTGCCCAATGCGCGCGCTCTTCTCGCGCTGCCACTCGCCATCCACACGCCGATAACGCCAACCATGATTGGCGGCGTAGATCCAGTTATCCATCGCCAAGGTCAAACTGTTCGCGGCATGTTCCGGGTTGCTTAATCCAGCATTCAATCCATCCGCAAGGATCTCACGGTGATCCGGCTTGCCATCTCCATCCAGATCCTGCAGGAACACGATCTGCGGTGGCAGGATCGCAACCACGCCATTCGGCACGAAACAAACCGAGCGCGGTAACACCAATCCATCCAGGAACACCTCGCGCTTGTCATAAACCCCATCCTCATCGGTATCACTCAAGATGGCAATGCTGCAATCAGGCTCCAACTCATCCGAGCCATCCGCATTGCGCATCAGGCTGGTCATCTCGACCACCCACATGCGGCCGCGCGCATCCCAAGCCACATCCACTGGATCGCCGACCAACGGCTCCGCAGCCACAGCCTCAATCGCATAACCTGCCGGCAAACGGAAGGTCGCCAACTGCTCTTCCACTCCTAACGGCGGTGAGGGTGGCAGTGGCCATTGACGATCGAGCGCAGGTTGTTCTTCACCTTGCTTGTCGCCATTCTGCATGGGCAAGGCGCAGGACAGCACGAGAACCGCGAGCATGTCTAGAACTCGCGGCCTTGCGCTGCTTCCCAAGCAGCTGCTGCAACTGCCATCGTGACTAGCCGCAGCTTCTTGAAATCGAGATGCTCGATGGAATCACTGGGGCGATGGTAATGGTCGCTGCGGAACTCAGCCGTGTCCGTCAGGAAGATCGCGGGAACTTTCACATCCCAATAGCGCGCGTGATCACTGCGTCGGGCATCAGGCAGGAAACCGCCTAAGCGGGCCAAGGAATAGGTGGGCAGGTCCTCGGCATAGACTTCCGCCGCATCTTCCAACAGATGCGCGAGCTTGGCCGAGCCATGGCCGCCGATGATGGCGAGGAAGTTCCCTTCACTCGGGGGCCACACCAGGAATGGGATGCGGGCGGGGGAGTGCTGGCTGTCGTCTTCGTCGGTATAGAAACCGACGGTATCCAGGTTGATCAAGCCCATCACCTGATCGATTTCCCCAGAAGCGATCAAACGCTTCACATGTTCTTGCGCACCACGCAACCCAATTTCTTCCGCGGCGAAGAAACACAAACGCACGGTGCAAAGAGGAGGCTCCTCCTGCAGGAGTCGCGCTACTTCCAGCATGACCGCAACGCCCGAAGTATTGTCATTCGCTCCTACAGTGCCGGGCACCGTGTCGTGGTGGGCGCTGATCTCCACCACACGGTTCGGGAACTGAGTGCCGGGAATGGTGGCAAGCAAATTGATTTGGTCCACCATCTGCTCCACGCCAGGGACCATGCTGTAGCCCGTCATGCTTTCTCGAATACCAGCCTTGTCGGCGAAGCCGTGGACCACACGAGCTTGGGAAATGTTCGAGCCGAAATAGGTCCCCTCAATCGGCACCTCGATCGCATTGCCATCCGCGTCGACTGCGGACATCACCACGCTTGCATTCATGCTGCGGGCGAAAACCTCGCGTTCCGTAGCCACGCCCAGGGCAGCCAACTCCTTCTCCAAATAGGCAACCGTAGCTTCCTGGGCTTCCGCATTGCCTGCTGGGCGCGGCCCCAGTGCGACTAGGCCCTCGACATGTTGGCGCAAACGTTCTTCCTCCACGCCGTTGACCAACATCCCGAGATCGGGGTTGTAGCTGACGCTACTACAGCTGGGACAGAAGCCTAGGCATAAACCCAGCGCGAGCAGGAACAGAATCTTCGGAAGGGAAAACCGCACAGGCGGCTAGCCTAGCACGGAGCCTAAATGCCAGGCCTTATCCGATTGCCGAAAAGGCGAATCCCAGCAGCAATCCCAGCACGATGGAAACCCAGAGAATGCCGGAATTGTCTTTGCCCTTCTTCAGCCACAGGGCAATCGGCGAGAGCAAGGTGCCGATGACGAATCCGAAGATGGCGCCGTTGAAGAGTGGGTGGTGAAATCCACCGGTAGAGAACTTCAAGGCCTCGGGCGATCCAAGCACCAGATAAAAACTGATCGAACAACCGATCGCGAAGCCGATGGAGCAAGGAAAGACCTTGTCGAAGACCGGACTTCCACCCGGCAGTTGCCGGGTGGAAAAGGAGTTCCGGGGATTGAAGTCCCGTGGCGGCGGGACATCCCGAAGGCTTGATCCTTTCGTTTTACCCATAGGCTTCAGGTGAACCGACTTACCAGCCGAGGAAGCTCTTCTCGCTGCGCTTGCGCAACTGCTTCTCGTCTGCCCACACGATTTGGCGGGTCTGCACGTTTACCGCGTTGAGAGTGAACTTGTAGAACACCGAGCGCACATTATTGGCAGAATCAGTGATGCTGGTGAAGCGGCCGTAGAACACATACTCGGCGCCCAACTGGCGACCAAGCTCGGCCGCCGCTGCGGAATCGACCACCCCAGTTGCCTGGTAAGCTAGTTCCTTGTCCATTTCGGAAATGCCATCTTCACCGGCAACCACCGAGAACTTCTGCGACTGGATCAAAGCAGTCTGCACGGTATCGGTGATGTTCTTGGTGTCGATGTGCTGGTTGGTGCGGTTGTCGACGCCACCGAAAACGATGCGAGGCTTATCCGGGCCCCAGGCGTTGGTCTGGGTGAAGGACTCGGTCATGTCGCCGGCGATGGCCTGCAGATCGGTGTAGCTGAAGCCGGTGCCGAGGACCTCGATGCCTTCCGGGTCCTCATAGGTGACCTGGGTGGAACATGCTCCACAGAATGCGAGGGAGCAGGCGAGAAGGGTGGTGCGGATCATCATGACTATTCGTTAGGGGCGGTCTCTTCGACCTTGACCACGAACTGGATCGCGGCTTCAGTGGGAGAAGTGAAAGGAAGGGTGCGTTCCTCGCCGGGGCGAAGGACCAGAAGTTTCTCGGGAGTCTCGTAGGACCCACGACGCAGGACGATGCCGTCGCCATCGCGCCAATCCCAAGAGCAGCGCAGGCGGACGGGTTCATCTTCATCGTTGAAAATGCGGAACTGCACCGCGAGACGGCCATCGCTGAGGCGACCATCGACGGAAGTGAACTCGAGGTCGAGATCATCCGCGAAGTTGCGTACCTCGACAATTACATTCTCGACCACGCCTTCACCGTAATCGAAGTCTTCACCGTTGATGCGGATGGTCTCCGCGGTGTGGACTTCGGGTCCGGAGCAGGCCACGAACATGCTTAGGGAAGCGAGCAGGGAAAGTTGGCTCAGCTTCATGGCTTAGTTCTCCGAAAGGCGGACTTCGAGTTCGCAGCGCACGGCTTCCATGTTCGGCGCGATCGAAGTGACTGGGGTATGGGAACGACCCGGAACGAAGACTTTCTTCCAACTGCGGGTCACGCTGTTGACTTGAATGCCATCGGCATCGAACCACAAGGCGCGGTACTCGACCTGGACATCGTCTTCATCGTCATTGACGAGATCGACTTGATAGACAGCGAAATCAGAGCGACCGAAGCTGATGCGTTCCGTGTCCATCTCGATCACGTCTTCGATGTCATCATCGCCGGTGTAGCGTGCCGAGCCACTCAAGGGCCCGTTCTCAACGCCGGCGGAGCTGCATGCGGCGAAGGCTGGTAGCAGCAGTAGGGTCAGGAGGAGGATGAGTCTATTCATGATTCGACGACTAGGGTAGTGCTTCGGTGGCCGCTTGCGAGGGGCCATAAAGACGATGACCCAATGCGCGGACAGTGATGAGTACGGGCTTCCCCGCTTCGAATGAGTAGATTCCGAGATCTAACTCGGTGCCACCCTTGCCGCCCCGCACGATCACCCGGTGTTCCCCGGGTGCAACGGAGGCTCGCAGGACCTGAATATCGGTCGGCAGGGTGAGCCAAGAACGCAGATCCGCGCTCTCAGTCATGGTGTTCAACATCGATCCAGCAAGGCCGACGAGCACGCCCGCCCAATCGCCATGCTTCTCTTCGGCCTTCTCCGCGACCTCATCCACGATGATAGTCTTGGCCGCCGAACGAGCCAGCGCCTTGGCCGTGACCCAACCGATGCGGTCTTCCAGGTTTCGCCGCCCCACATGGAGGACGTTCTCCAGGCTCACGGTTCGACCCTTGCGTTCTTCACCGACCTGCACCTGCAGTTGCCCTTGAGGTGAGGGAGCGTTGCCAAAGCGCGGCACCGAGATCCGCCCGAAACTGCGCTTGGTGTTGTAGGTGATCTCTTCGGCCACCTTCTCCGGCATCCGGCCGACCTCGAACACCACGACGATCTCCGCTTTCTGCAGCTCCTCGGCGCGTTTGCTGGAGCGCAGGCGTTGGTTGCGTGCGACGGAATAACGCACCGCCGGGTGATCCGGGATCTCTGCCGAGAGACGTTCCAGGTCGATGCGGGCCTCGCCATGCTGGCCATCGATGTCTTGCGCTAAAGCCGCGATAAAGCGCCCGAATCGGTTCATGCCGGCAGTATCGCCATAGCGCTCCTCTTCGAATTGCTCGAACTCGTAGCCGCGCTTGACCTCGACCATTGCATCATCGAGCTTGCCGAGACGCAGATAATCCCAGGCCAGGAAGGCGTGCAGCAAGACGACTTCAAAGCCTTCGCCGTCGTAGGGCATGGTCTTATCGTTGACGATCATCGATAAGGCACCTTCGCTGACCGAACGCCCACTGATGGTGGGGCGCTCGCCGAAGCCTTCGACCACGCGCAAGGCCGCCAACCATTCCTTGGTGGCGCCTTCCAGATCACCGCCGACATGCAGTGCCATGCCTGCTTCGGCGTGCGCCAGGAATTCATTGCTGCCGCGGGTGCCCTCTAGGTAGGAGAACTCATCGGCGGCGTAGAGAAACTCGCCATGTTGAAAGGCATCCAGGCCAATCCAGGCATCATCGGGATAATCGCTAAGGACCGAGGAGGAGCACGATAGACAGAGGCCCGCCAAGAGGGGGAGCAGGGCCAAAGGGAAATGCTTCATGGATGAGTGCCGAGAAAGGGTCGGCAAGGCATGGTAACAGGAGCCCAGAGACCTTCGGGGGCCCGCCTATGGCAGCAACGAAATCGACGGGTGAAGGCTCCGGGTCCGTGCTTGGAATACGGTCGAAATCGGGAAGGGGCAGTTAAAATCCATGCGCAGTGAGTAGTACCCGATCCCCCAAGACTCGGAAAGAAGAGACGCCGATGATGCGGCAGTTCTTCGCCGCAAAGGAAAAGCAGCCAGGAGCGCTGTTGTTCTTCCGTATGGGGGACTTCTATGAGATGTTCTTCGACGATGCCAAAGTCGCCGCCAAGGACCTCGGCCTCACCCTGACCTTCCGCGATAAAGAGAAGGCCGTGCCGATGGCTGGTGTGCCGGTGCGTTCGATGGAGGGTTATCTCACGCGCTTGGTGCGAGCCGGGCATACCGTCGCGATCTGCGAGCAACTGCAGGACCCGAAAGAGGTCAAGGGCATTGTCGAACGCGATATCGTCCGCGTGGTCACGCCGGGCACCTTGCTGGAAGACGAAACGCTGGTGGGGAGCGAGCCGTTGTTCGTGTTGGCGGTGCATGTCGAAGTGCCGCGCGGTAAGGCGGCCGAGAAGACTCCTTTAGAGGAATGGCCGATTGGTTTGTCTTGGGCCGATCTCACCACCGGGGCGTTTCGTTGCGCCACCACCGATGTGGGTCGCTTCAGTGAGGAACTCGCACGAATTCATCCAGCGGAAGTGTTGTTAGCGGAAGCGGCGGAAAGTGATGAAGCGGAGTTTCGCGCCTACACCCATCTGCAGGAGATCGTCACGCGTGAGGATCTGCCTTGGGCGCGTCGGATGCCTTGGACTTTTGATGCGCGCAATGGACATCGCGATCTATGCACGCGCTTGAAGGTCGCCACTTTGGAGGCTTATGGAGTGGAGGAGCGTCCGGAGGTGCTCGCAGCCTGTGGTGGTCTGCTTGAGTTCCTGGCCGAGACGCAACGCACTTCCTTGGATCAACTGCGCGACCTGCGGATGCATGAGGCGAATCGTCACCTGGTGCTCGACCGGGTCACGCGTCGCACTTTGGAGATCGTGCGTAATCAGCAGGATGGCGGCCGAGAAGGCACTTTGCTGGCAATCCTCGATCGCACGGGCACGCCGATGGGTGCACGTCTGTTGCGCGATTGGCTGTTGGAGCCCTTGGTGGAGGCCGATGCGATTCGTGAGCGCCAGGATGCCGTCGAAGAGTTCTTTGTCGACAGCGGACGACGTCACAATGTCGCGGAACTGTTGGATGGTCTCGGCGACCTCGAACGTCTCGCTGCCAAACTCGCTTCCGGACGTGCAGGCGCACGCGACCTCATCGGCTTAGCCCGCGCCCTCGAACGCGTCCCCGAGTTGCGCGATGCCCTGTCGTCCGCAAGTTCCGCCGCCATCACTCGGCTGCTCGAACGCTTGGATCCCTGCAGTGGCATTGCTGCCCGCGTGCGCGAGACCTTGCTCGATGATCCACCCCTGTCCTTGAAGGATGGCGGCCTCATCCGCGACGGCTTCTCCGCCGAGGTCGATGAACTGCGCGGCCTTGCGCGTGGCGGTAAGGATTATCTCGCTGAGCTGCAGGTGCGCGAGGCCGAGCGTCTGGGCATCCCGGTCAAGCTCGGCTTCAACCGCGTGTTCGGTTACTACATCGAGTTGAGCCGGATCAATTCCGAGCAGGCTCCCGAGGATTACATCCGCAAGCAGACCCTGAAGAATGCCGAACGTTTCATCACTCCCGAGTTGAAGGAGTATGAGGCCAAAGTGCTCGGCGCCGAGGACAAGCTCAAGGACCTGGAATACGGTCTGTTCGACGACTTGCGCCAAGCCGCGATGGAGGAGTCCACGCGCTTCTTCGAGACTGCCCGCGCTCTGGCCGAACTCGATGTGTTGCAAGGCCTGGCTGCCGTCGCGATGGAACGCCGCTATGTCCGTCCGACCTTCGTCGAGGCCGACCCTGCCTTATGCGGGGATCTCGCCATCGAAGAGGGACGTCACCCGGTGGTCGAGGCGGCGCTACTCGGCGAACCATTCGTGCCGAACGATACGCAGTTAGGCGGGGAGCATGCTCGCCTGGCCATCCTGACCGGCCCCAACATGAGCGGTAAGTCGACCTATTTGCGTCAGACTGCCTTGGTCGTGCTGCTCGCGCAAATGGGTAGTTTCGTGCCGGCCGACGCCGCGCGTCTCACCCTGACCGACCGCATCTTCACCCGCCTCGGTTCCGGCGACGACATCAGCCGCGGCCAATCCACCTTCATGGTGGAGATGGTCGAGACCGCCAACATCCTGCGGTTCTCCACTCCACGCAGTCTGCTCCTCTTGGATGAAGTCGGACGCGGCACCAGCACCTTCGACGGCCTTGCCATCGCATGGGCCGTTTGTGAATACGTGCACGATCGCATCGGCGCACGTTGCCTCTTCGCGACGCACTACCACCAACTCACGGACCTCGCGCGGGAGTTGGCGGAAGCCAAGAACCTGAATGTCGCGGTGCGTGAATGGGGCGAGGAGATCGTCTTCCTGCACCGGATTGAAGAAGGTGGCACCGACCGTAGTTACGGTATCCATGTCGCCCAACTGGCAGGTTTGCCAAGCCCGGTGTTGGATCGCGCCAACGTCATCCTGGGCAAGGTGGAGCGGGATGAGGAAGGCTTGTCGCGACGCATTTTGCAGGGCCAAACCGAACGCGCACCGGAGGTTCCGGCCCAAGCCTTGGTCCATCAACCCGGCCTCTTTGATGTGCTCAGCGACGCCTCCCCAGAGCTGCTCGAAGAGCTGTGTGAAACCGATCTGAATCAACTCCCGCCGATCGAAGCGTGGCAGTTATTGGCCCGCGTGAAGGCCGAGATTCAGGGTCGAGATTCTGCGGAATAGAACCGGATTCGAGGCTGTCGAATAGCTCCAGGAGGCCCTCTAGGGGGTTCTAAGGGGCTGTAGGTGTTTGAAACGCACTAAAATAGTGCTAATTATTTCTGTCACGGTCCGTACTGAGGTTCGAATACAAGATGATGGAACCCAAACTCACTTTTTCCGACCTCGCCGGCATGCTCCAGATGGAGGGTTTCGATGCCAGCGCAGGTGCCCTGATCGAGAAGATGCGCCTCGCGAAAACCGAGGTCGTCTTCGACTTCGAGCGCAAGGAAGCCAGTTCCGAGGGTTATGGAATCCTTGGTGACTTCCAGCGTGAAGTCTCGCGCGTTCCGATCATGGATCGCCAAGAGGAGCTCCATTTCGCCATGGCGCTCGAGCTGTTGTGGTTGCGTCTGCAGGATGCACGGCGTCGTGCAGGTTTCACGGAAGAAGAGATTGCGCGCTACCCGGATGTCACCGACACCCGTTGTCTGCAGTGTGCACCAGGGCACGAAGCGGCTTGCTTCGGTTGCTCGCCGGATTCCTGCAGTGATGAGCTGCGCGCGGAAATCCGTCAGTACACCTATGAGTTGGTCGAGGCGCGCAACGAGATGGTCGAGCGCAACCTCTACTTGGTGTTCCACTTGTTGCATCGCTACCGCCACGTGAGCGTGCCGGCAGAGGATCTGGTGCAAGAGGCAAACGAGTCCTTGTTCCGCGCCGTCGAGGGTTTCGATTTCCACCGCGGCCTGCGTTTCAAGACCTACGCCACCTACTGGGTGAACCAGGCCTTCTTGAACGCCATCTACAACCAGAGCCGCACCGTGCGGGTTCCGGCCTACATCCAGAAGGCGATGAAGAAGATCCGCACTGTCGCGGAGAAGGTCGAGGGTGGTTTCCACAACATTGATGCCATCGCCGAAAAGGCGGATGTCGATCGTGATCTGGTCATCAACACCCTGAACCGCAACCGCTTCACCCTGTCGCTCAACGCCGTCGTCGATTCCGAACATGGCAGCGAGATGGTCGAGCTGATCGAGAGTGAAGATGAAGCCGAAACCCCGGAGTTCGGCGAGAACGCGGCCATGGTCGGTCACTTGGAGGAGGCGCTGGATCGTCTCAGCCAACGTGAGCGAGAAGTCGTGCGGATGCGCTTCGGCTTGGGCGGTATCGGCATCCGGACTCTGTCGGAAGTGGGTCGCAAACTCGGCATCTCCCTGGAGCGAGTGCGTCAGATCCAGCGGGTGGCGCTGGAGAAACTGCGCGGCGGCGATACCGGGCGTCTGTTGGAGCAGTTCGGCTGAGTCGGCAGACGGTTAGAATTCGAGCACGTGCGTTTTTGCCGGAGGGCGTCGCATGATTCTGCTGCTCGATAACTACGATTCCTTCACCTACAACCTTTACCAGGCCTTGGCTGCCGGTGGGGCGGAGGTGGAGGTCATCCGCAACGATCGGATCACGGTGGAGGAGGTTCTGCGTATGGCACCGGCCGGCGTGGTCTTGAGCCCAGGACCAGGGCGTCCGCATGGGGCGGGAATCTCCTTGGATCTGGTGCACGCCTTGCCGCATCAAACTCCGTTGCTCGGGGTGTGCTTGGGGCATCAGACCTTGGTCGAGGCACTGGGCGGAACCTTGGAGTTGGACCCAACCCCGACTCACGGTAAGCCGGCGCAGGTGCACTATGCTCCTGGCGCTCCACTGTTCGAGGGCCTGCCAGACCCCTTCCAGGCCGGGCGATATCACAGTTTGCGCGCGCAGCGTGGCAGTTTGCCGGCTGAACTGGAGCTCACGGCGTGGACGGAAGAGGGCCTGGTCATGGGCGTGCAACATCGAAGCCGGCCATGGTTCGGCGTGCAGTTCCACCCCGAATCCATCCTGACTCCAGCAGGCGACCGCATTCTGGAGGCTTTCCTGCGGGTGGCGGGCGAGGCTGCCGCAGCGTAAATTGCGGTGTTCGAAACCCGCCATGAACCTGCGCCATTCACTTCTGCTCCCCCTGCTGGCCGCACCCACACTTTCTTGTGGCCAGACGGAATCCAACCAGGCACCGGCACCCATGGATGTCGTCGTGCTCAGCATCGACACCATCCGGGCTGATGCCCTAGGTAGTTACGGCTCCACCAAAAATCTAACGCCTCATCTGGATGCCTTGGCGGCCAAGGGCGTGCGTTTCGACGACACCATCGCACCCATGGCGACGACTTTCCCGTCGCACAGTTCGATGTTCACGGGGCTCTACCCACGCGCGCATGGTGTGCGTTGGAATGGGCATTCCCTGGCGGAGGAACATCTCACGATGGCCGAACTGTTGCAGAAGGACGGTTATGCCACCGGCGCTTTCGTGAGTTATAAGGCGATGGTCGCGCGCGGTGGATTGGATCAGGGCTTCGATGTGGTCAGCGATGAAACGATCGCGGCTGGTCCGAAGACTCATGAAGAGCGCATCCGCAGTGGCGCCGAGGTCAACCGTCTTACCTTTGAATACTTCGATACGCAGGTTGCGGATTCCGGCAAGCCGATGTTCCTGTGGCTGCATTACTTCGAGCCGCATTCGCCTTATCCGATGACGGAATATGCGAAGGAGCGCTTGGGTGATTACGACGGCCCGCTTGCCGATGGCGCCGACGTCGAGGAGTTCTTCGGGCTTGGTCAGAAGAAGAACCGGACGGAGGAAGCGGTCCGTGTGATGCAGGATCTCTACGACGGCCGCGTCAAGGATACGGATGATCTGGTCGGGGAACTCCTTGCAGGCTTGGAAGAGCGGGGTCGTCTCGACAACACCATCTTCGTTGTCATCGGCGATCATGCACAACTGCTCGGCGAACACGGGCGTTATGGGCATGGCTCCATCTTGTGGCAAGATGTCTTGCAGATTCCATTCTTCATCATCGACCCACGCGATACGGCAGCCAGCGTGGTGTCGCAGCGCGTGAGCCTGGTAGACATGATGCCGACCCTTTTGGAGATGCTCGGCAAGGAGGTTCCTGGCGGCATGCAGGGGCGTTCCTTGGTGCCGGCGCTGGAAGGAAAAGCGATGGAGGATTACGTGTACTTCGCAGAGGTGCGCATCGCGAATCCGCGTCAAGTGCGTGCCGAGGGCCAGGGAGAATCCGTCGCCGCCTTCGAAGGTTCCTACAAATTGGTGTTGGAGGGGGAGCGCATCTCGCTCTATCACCTCGACGACGACCCGGAGGAAGCCACTCCACTCGCGCTGGAGGAACATGCCGAACTGGTGGCGAAGTTGCGTCCTCTGGCGAATTACCACAAGCAGATGCCGGTCGGCTCGATCACCGAGAGTGAGGAAATGAGTCCGGAGATGTTGGAAGAGTTGCAGGCTCTCGGTTACGTCGACACGGAAACTGGAGAAGGAAAATGAAGCAGATCCTTGCTGTATGCACCCTCGCCGTGATCGGCGGCTCCTGCGGCGGTGGTGAAAAGGCCACGACGCCGACGCACACCAATGATGCAGAAGGCATGAATGTGGTGGTGTTGACCCTCGACACCCTGCGTTCCGACGCCCTCGGTTGCTACGGCAATCCCGATCAGCACACCCCGGCCATCGACGCACTCGCCGCCCGCGGCACCGTCTTCCAAAAAGCCATGTCTCCCATCGCGACGACCTTCCCGTCGCATGCTTCGATGTTCACAAGCCTTTATCCAAGGGCGCATGGTGTGCGTTGGAATGGAGATAGCTTGGCGGAGGATTACCTCACCTTGGCGGAAATCCTTGATGGCAAGGGTTATGACACCGGTGCCTTCGTGAGCTACAAGGCCATGGTCACCAAGGGTGGCATGGATCAAGGATTCGACCGACGCAGCGATATTGAAGTGCCGCGTGGTGCTGAAGGCATTCGCAGTGGTGCGGAAGTGAATGAGCTCGCTTTCGCCTATCTCGATGATCTCGGAGGCAATGCCGAGCAAGGCACCTTCCTGTGGCTGCACTACTTCGAGCCGCATTCGCCTTATCCTCTGACCGACTACGCCGATGCCAACATGGGCGATTACACCGGTCCTTTGCGTGACGGCGCGACTTTGGAGGAGTTTTTCGATCTGAACAAGAAGGAGAACCGCCATGCCGATCATTACGCCGCCTTGGATGCTCTCTATCACGGTCGTGTCCGTGATTGCGATGCCCTCGTCGGAGAGGTGGTCGCAGGCTTGGAGCAGCGCGGCATGCTCGATAACACCATCCTCGTCCTCATCGGGGATCATGGGCAACTGCTTGGAGAGCATGACCGCGTCGGTCATGGTTCGATCCTCTGGCAAGATGCGCTGGACGTGCCATTCGTGATTGTCGATCCGCGCTCGCCCAAGCACTTCGACGTCGAGACACGCGTCAACATCCTCGACATGATGCCGACGCTACTCGAGTTGCTTGAGCTGGAAGCACCGGATGGCCTGCAGGGACGCTCGCTCACCGATGCCATGCGCGGCGAAGAAGTACCGAACCAACTGGTGTTTGCGGAAGTGCGTATCGCGGACCCTCGCCAGGCGCGCCCGAAAGGGCAGCGTGATGCAGTGGCGGTGTACCATGAGCAATTCAAGTTCCAGCTCGAAGGAGACAAGGTCAAGCTTTATGACCTGGTTGCGGATCCAGGTGAAACGATTCGTGTTTCCCTGTCGAAGCAAAAGGAGTTGGTGGAGCAGTTGCGTCCTTTTGCCGAGCGTCATCGCGAGATGAATCCTGAGGCCGCGCGCAGTGCAGGCGAGGTCTCGGAGGAGATGCTCGCGGAGTTGGAATCCCTGGGCTACGCCGGCGGCGACGAGGACTAACGATCTTCCTGGACCTCGATGTCGTCTATTCCACGGATGATGACGGTGGCGCGGTTCCGATTGCCTTCGGGGATGAAATAACCATCCACTTCGACATACAGTGGTTGTCCCTGCAGCTGCACTTGCAATCCAAATGAAGTCTGCGGAATGTCGAACTGACGAAAGTCTTCCGACGCACCAGATTCCAGTTCCATTAAGGTGCAGTCCTTGGAGCCCGGCCCGAGAACCAGGTCGGTAAGGGTATAGGGTGATTCGTTGACCACTGTCACGGGGAAGGAATAGTAATAATCGTGGCCTTCCACGACCATGAATAGGGCTAGTGGGAAGTTCACAAGCATGACCAGAAAGCACAGTGCTCGATTACGCCTGACGCCCGAGACCTTAGGTTGATTGGATCTTCGGCCATCGGTGATATCTGAGCCAAGGGCCCACAGACCAACCAATGTGAACAAGCAACCGATTGCGATGGTCATGCCACCGAGGAACATCATCAACTGCCAGTGGGTGATGAGCCATATCAGGAATATCGCTACCCCGGCCACCAGGGGCATCAGGGCGCACTGCCACGCCACCCGCATCAGGCTGGTCATCTGCATCGGCTGGGGCTTGGAGTGAACCATCGTTGGGAATCCTCGTTGGCCCAGTATGCCCGAATCGATCCTCGTCCTCGGAAAGCTGCTCGCCCTTTGTTTGGGATGGGAGCTTGAGGGAGGCAAGATTCAGGCAGTCGCCGCCGCGATGGAGGGCGTCGTGCTGATCGGGCAGAAGGAAGGGAAGTGGGGTGTCTTGGATATGCAGGTGACCGTCTATCAAAGGAATCACATGCCCGAGATTCTGATGCACCTGACGAATCGCACCGATGCGGAGGTTTGGTGGCGGCCTTATGCGGGTGGCAGGGTCACGGGTTGGTCTTACTTCATCGATTCCGGTGGCGGCGGAGGAGGAAGGGGAGGGCGCAGCTGCCGTGGTGCGGGGAAAGTGCCTGCCAAATATGAGGACCTGCTTCTCTGGGAAATCAAGCCAGGATCCAGCGTGACCACACCCCATGTATGGAGGAATTTCCCCCAAGACAAGGTGGGCCCTGAAGAGTCTTGGCGGTGGGCATTTTCCCGGGGCATGCCATTGCCACTTCTGCAGCCGCCAAAGTGGAGATATGCCTCCTGGGAAAACCAGAGCTTGGAGGTCTAGGTCGAGATGCCCAGCCGGAAGCTGAGGGTGCGGGTGTTGCGAGTCCCCTGGCCGCGGTAGGTGGACTAGCCAGGTGCCCCTCTAGGGCTACTTCACATTTAAATTCGGCAATATTGCCGAATCGATTCTGGAAGGTCTTCGCAAGGGCAGGGGTATAATCTGCGGTTCCTGTTCCCGCATTTGCCCCTGTGACACTGCCCAAACCCTCCTGGCTGAAGATGAAGCTCCCTACCGGGGAGACTACAGCCGAACTTCGCAAGTCTTTGCGAAGTAAGAGTTTGTATACGGTTTGCGAAGAGGCTCGGTGCCCCAATCTGGGCGAGTGTTGGGCCGATGGAACCGCCACCATCATGTTGATGGGCGATACCTGCACCCGAGGCTGTCGCTTCTGCGCGGTCAAGACCGGCAATCCACGTGGCTGGCTGGATCAGGATGAGCCCACCAAAGTGGCCTCCAGCGCAGATATCCCAAGTTTGCGTTATTTGGTCCTGACCAGCGTCGACCGTGACGACCTCGAGGATTTCGGCGCAGAGCATTACGCCGAGGCCATCCGCGCCACCAAGGCAGCGCGTCCGAGTCTGCTGATCGAGGCACTCACTCCGGATTTCCAGGGCCGTCGCGATTGCGTCGAGACGGTCTGCGATACCGGGTTGGATGTGTTTGCGCACAACATTGAAACGGTGGAGCGTCTGCACCGTCGCGTGCGCGATGTACGCGCCAAGTACGACCAGACCTTGGAAGTCTTGAAGATGGCGAAGGACTTCCGTCCAGACATCGTCACCAAGTCGTCCATCATGCTCGGCCTCGGAGAGACCGATGTCGAGATCCGCCAGACCATGGCGGACCTGCGCGAGGCGGGGGTCGAAATCCTCACCCTCGGGCAGTACCTACAACCCACCAAGCGTCATCTCGCGGTGGAGGAGTACGTCACCCCGGAGAAGTTCGAGGAGTGGAAGGTCGTGGCTGAGCAGGAGCTTGGTTTCGCCTACTGCGCTTCGGGCCCGATGGTGCGCTCTTCCTATAAGGCCGCCGAGAATTACCTCCTCAGCCGGCTTGGCGAAGGCCGCGAGGAGACCGCGGCGCTCGCTTCCGGACCCGGGAAGATGGTGGTCTGACCCGATCGCAACCAACCATGAGCGACACACTCCAGATTCTCGATGAGGCCGGTAAGAAGGTCGGCAAGGCACCGCGCTTGAAGCGCGAGACCTTGCTGCGCATGTACCGCGCCATCGTCCAGACCCGCGCCTTCGACGATCGTTGCATGAAGTTGCAGCGCACCGGCAAGATCGGCTTCTCCATCCCGAACAAGGGTATCGAAGCTACTTCGGTCGGCGGTGCCGCGGCACTCGATGCGGCCAGCGATTGGATCGCACCGCACTACCGCGACTTCGCGATGATGTTCTATCACGGCATCAGCGTCGAAGGCATGTTCGACAACATGTTCGGCAACTGCGATGACAACGCGGTCGGTCGGCAGATGCCGGTGCACTTCAGCTTCCTCGAGCCGATCAAGTGGATGTCGATTTCATCCCCGCTCGGCACGCAGATTCCCAACGCCGTCGGTATCGCCGATGCGATGAAGCTGCGTAAGGAAAAGGGTGTGGTCCTCACCACTTTCGGTGATGGCTCCACCAGCACACTCGGCTTCCACTCCGGTCTGAACTGGGCTGGCGTCAAGGGATCGCCGGTGGTGTTCCTGTGCCAGAACAACCAGTGGGCGATTAGCTGCCCGAGCGAGAAGCAGACGATGTCCGAGAGCTATGCCATCAAGGGCGAGGCTTACGGTATCCCTGGTATCAAGGTGGATGGCAATGATGTGCTAGCCGTCTACAAGGTCGTCAGCGATGCGGTCAAGCGCGCGCGTGCCGGCGAAGGCCCGACTTTGATCGAGGCCGTGACCTTCCGCATGGGTGGTCACTCCACTTCCGATGATCCTTCGCGCTACGTCGATCCGGCGTTGTTCGCGGAATGGGAGAAGCGTGATCCACTCGCGCGATTCGAGAAGTACCTGATTGCGGAAGGTCACCTCACCGAGGAGTCCGCCGCGCAGATCCAACAGGAATGTGCCGACCAGATGATGGCCGGCGCCAAAGAGGCAGAGGCCAAGTCGCGCCCCGTCCTCGGCACCATCTTCACCGACGTCTTCGAGACGATGCCGCCGCACCTCGAGAAGCAGATGGGGGCGTGCATTCAGCACTTCTCCGAGCGCGACGAGGCGGTCGACGAGAAAGGAGAATTCCCACTGTGAGCCAAATCACCATGGTCCAGGCCGTCAACGACGGTCTCCGTTCCATCATGAAGGAGGATGATTCCGTCCTCGTGATGGGGGAAGACGTTGGCCCGAAGGGTGGCGTGTTCCTGGCAACCGAGAACCTGAACGCCGAGTTCGGGGAAGATCGTTGCTTCGATACCCCACTCTCCGAAGACGGCATCATCGGTGTCGGCATCGGTATGGCGATGAACGGCATGAAGCCGGTCTGCGAGATCCAGTTCCAGGATTTCATCTTCCCCGCCTTCGACCAGATCGTGTCGGAAGCCGCGAAGATGCGTTATCGCTCCGGTGGTCAGTACACCGTGCCGATGACGATCCGCACTCCTTATGGTGGCGGTATCCGCGGTGGCCTGTATCACTCGCAGTCGGGTGAGGCTTACTTCGCTCACACGCCTGGCCTGAAGGTCGTGGTTCCGTCCACGCCTTACGATGCCAAGGGTCTGCTCATCGCCAGCATCAAGGATCCTGATCCGGTGTTGTTCATGGAGCCGAAGGCGCTTTACCGTGCGTTCCGCGAGGAAGTGCCGGAGGGTGTGTACGAAGTCGAGCTGTCGAAGACTCGTGATGTCACCCCAGGCGGTGATGTCGCAGTGTTCTGCTACGGCGCGATGGTTCCGGTCTGCACTGAGGCTGCAAAGCGCGTCAAGGAATCGCGCAATAAGGATGTGCGCGTGGTCGACCTGCGCACCTTGATGCCGCTCGACGAAGAGTCGGTGCTGCAGGCCGCACGTGATTGCGGTCGCATCGTGGTGGTTCATGAAGCACCACGCTTCTGTGGTTATGGCGCCGAACTTTCTGCGCTGATTGCCGAGCACGCCATCGAACACATCGAAGCGCCGATCAAGCGCGTCGCTGGATTCGATACTCCGTTCCCGAACACCCTCGAGAACTACTACCTCCCTGATGCCCGTCGCGTCCTCGATGCGATCGAGGAAGTCCTCGACTTCTAGCCTGATAAAGGATCATGACTACTCTTAAGTTCCAGCTCCCGGACATCGGCGAAGGTGTCCATGAAGGTGAGATCGTCCGTTGGATCGTGGCCGAAGGTGCCGCAGTCTCGGAAGATGATCCGGTCGTCGAAGTGATGACCGACAAGGCGACCGTGGAGATTCCCTCCCCGGCTACCGGTACCGTGACCAAGCATCTCTATGCGGAAGGTGATGTCGCCAATGTCGGTGATGTGATCTTCACGATTGAGAGTGGCGCTGGCGGTGCAGCTGCACCTGCTCCAGCCGCCGAGGCACCAGCCGCAGCCGCGGAAGCTCCTGCCGCCGCACCTGCACCTGCCGCTGCTCCGGCCGCTGGTGGTGCCACCCTCGAGTTCCAACTTCCCGATATCGGAGAAGGGGTGCACGAAGGTGAGATCGTGCGTTGGATCGCTACCGAAGGCGCGACCGTCGCCGAGGATGATCCGATCGTGGAAGTCATGACCGACAAGGCCACGGTGGAGATTCCTTCTCCTGCTGCCGGTACCTTGCAGCAGACTTTGGTCGCCGAAGGGGAAGTCGCCAATGTCGGCGATGTGATCTTCATCCTCGCCACGGGTGGTGGAGCTGCGGCTCCTGCGGCTGCGCCGGCCGCCGCCGCACCTGCCGCTGCTGCACCAGCTGCCGCTCCGGCCGCTGCGCCTACCGCACCTGCCAACATTCAGCCGGCCGACCCGAACCGCAAGGTTCTGGCTGCACCTGCAACGCGTCGTCTTGCACGCGAGTTGGGTGTGGATCTCAGCACGGTCATCGGCAGTGGTCCGAATGGTCGCGTGAAGCCGGAAGATGTACGCGCAGCATCGGCTGCACCTGCTGCTGCACCGGCCGCCGCTGCTTCACCAGCCATTCCAACTCCGCCGCCGATCCCAGCTGCAGCTGCCGCACCGGCACCCGCCGCTGCCCCGGCCGCCGCACCACTGCCCTCCTTCCCGCAGGTCATGGGTGCACGCGAAGTCGACGAGATCCCGTTCCGCGGCATCCGTCGCAAGACTGCCGAAGCGATGACGCGGTCCAAGTTCACCGCAACGCACTTCTCCCTCATCGAGGAAGTCGACTGCACCGAGATGATCGCCGCGCGCGCCAAGGCCAAGGAGGTCGGTGCCAAGTACGGCATCAAGGTCACCTACATGGGTTACATCATGAAGGCCGCCGCCATCGCGCTGCAGGAGTTCCCACAACTCAACGCTGAGTTGGATGAGGAAGCGGGTGTCATCAAGCAGAAAAAGTACGTCAACCTTGGTATCGCGGTCGACACGCCGAATGGCTTGGTCGTACCTGCGGTCAAGGATGTCGGTCTGAAGAACATCCTGCAGCTGTCCGCCGACCTGATGGACATCGCCGGGCGCGCGCGCGACGGCAAGCTGAAGCCGGATGACTTCGCCGACAGCACCTTCTCGATCACCAACGCCGGCAACATCGGTGGTGTATTCGCGACGCCGATCATCAACTTCCCAGAGGTTGCGATCATGGGTGTACACGCGATGCGCAAGATGCCGCGCTGCAAGGGTGATGACATCGTCGCAGCGAACGTGATGAACCTCTCGATCAGCATCGACCACCGCATCGTGGATGGCGCCGATGGCGCGCGCTTCATGGTCCGTGTGCGCGAGCTGCTTGAAGAGCCTGCCTTGATGCTGCTGTAGGAGTCGGAAGATGTCCGAGATCCGGGTACTCGACAAGAAGGGAGTCACCTTGCGCAAAGCGATGCGCGAGGATGGTTCCGCATTGTTGAAGAGCTATAAGGGAGTCGTCCCTGATGACGACACCCTGCGCGCGATCCATCGTGCGATGCTCACCACTCGCATCATGGACGACCGCATGTTGAAGCTGCAGCGCCAGGGGCGGGTGGCTTTCGTCGGGACGTCGACCGGACAAGAAGCGGCGATCCATGCATCGGCTGCGGTGTTCGGCGGTGGTGACTGGGTCTTCAGTGCACTGCGCGAGGGTGGGGTGACCATTCAGCGCGGGATGCCGATCCGGGAATACGTCGCGCATATGTTCGGCAATGCGGAAGACACGGCGAAGGGGCGGCAGATGCCGAACCACTTTCAATGCGCCGATGTGAACTTCCCGTCGTGGAGTAGTGTGCTCGGAACGCAGATGCCGCATGCTGTCGGCGCGGCCTTGGCGATGAAGCGTCGCGGCGAAGACAACTTGGTCTTGGCCTATACCGGCGATGGAGCCACCAGCGCATGTGGCTTCCACAGCGCGATGAACTTCGCGGCGGTCTATAAGGCGCCGATGGTGTTCGTCATCATCGACAACGGTTGGGCGATCTCGGTGCCGAGTTCGAAGCAGACGGCTTCGAGTTCCTACGGCGCCAAAGCTGCGGCTTATGGCATGCCGGGCGTCGACGTCGATGGCAACGATGCGGTCGCGGTTTTTGATGCGGTGCAGGAAGCTGCCCAACGCGCACGTGCGGGGGAGGGGCCTAGCCTCATCGCATTGCGTAGTTATCGCCTTGGCGGCCACTCGAGCTCCGATGATCCGACCCGCTACCGCGACGAGGAAGAGGTGCAGTATTGGTCGGAGCGCGATCCACTGGTGCGCATGGAGCGCTTCCTTGAGAAAAAGGGCATTCTTAGCGCAGGCGACAAGGAGAAGCTTGCGTCTGATCTCAACGCCGAGATCCTCGATGCCGTGAAGCACGCTGGCGAAGTCGGTGATCCTGAGTTGGAGTCGCTGGTCGAAGACGTCTACGCCGAACCACCAAAGCATCTGACCCGCCAGGTCATCGATGCCCTGCGTATCGTCGCCGAACAGGGCGAAGCCGAGCGCATGGAAGGCAAGTTTCCGCTGTAAATCCTTAGGGATGTGTCAGTTAGGGCTGACGTTCAAGCTGGAAATATAATGCCAACCCCAGCTTCGGGATTATTACTTGCGAGTAGTTCTCAATAACGACCTAAGTCTATCGAAATTCAAGACTTAGGGGCAATTTTTCCGCGGAACCAGAACATTCCTTCCCCCAATACGAGGGAACCGTTATCCTACGCGGCCAAAACCCGTGTCTAGTCTCATTTGTCGAGCAGACGCGGTGGAAGAACTCCCGCTTCCCAATGAGTGCATACCACTTTCCACGGTGGACGGACGCCCTCCGTCCAGTCATGGGTTTCGCTGCAATCTTGGTCCCCATTTACTTGGTGGTCCTGATCGCTTACGCATTCTCGGCCGAGAACCTGAACCCAGGTTACGCGCCGGAGCAGCCGATCCCGTTCAGTCACGCCCTCCATGCTGGAGAGCTCGAGATGGACTGTCGTTATTGCCACAACACCGTTGAACACGGTGCGATGGCTGCGATTCCTCCGACCTCTACTTGCATGAACTGCCACAAGAGCATTCGCACCGAAAGCCTTGCTCTGCAGCCACTCTTCAAGAGTGAAGAGACCGGTGATCCGGTCGAGTGGGTTCGCGTGCACGACCTTCCTGAGTTCGCTTACTTCAACCACAGTGCACACCTCAGTGCAGGTGTGAGTTGTGTGGAGTGTCACGGTCGCATCGATCAGATGGATGTCGTCCGTCAGCAGGAAACCTTGTCGATGGGTTGGTGCCTTGATTGTCACCGCGACCCAGCACCGCGCCTGCGTCCGCGTGAGCACGTTACCGATCTCGGCTGGGATACCACTGAGGATCGTCAAGCACTCGGCGAGCGCTTGATGAAGGAGAACCACATTCAACCCCGCGAGGACTGCACCACCTGTCACCGATGAACCGTTCCGCAACCACGAAACGTTACTGGCGTAGTCTCAATGACCTCGGGCAGACTCCCGAGTTCAAGCAGATCATGGCCAATGAGTTCCAGTCCGAGCCGGAAGAGAACTGGACTGCAACCTCGCGTCGTCGCTTCCTGCAGCTAATGGGTGCTTCCATGGCTCTTGCTACCGCAAGCTGCCGCTGGGAAACCGAGAAGCTTCTGCCGGTGGTCTCGCGCGACCCGGGCACCGTGCCTGGCAAGCCACGCAGCTTCGCCACCATCCTGAACGCCGATGGCTTCGCCCAGGGCGTGATGGTCACCAGCTACGATGGTCACCCGACCAAGATCGAAGGCAACCCAGGGCATCCTGAGTCGCTTGGCGCAACTACCGCGCCTGCCCAAGCTGCAACGCTGGGCCTTTACGATCCCGATCGTTCGCGCGCTGTCGCTACCCACGCCGGTGGTGAGCAGAGCGAGTCGAGCATGGAGGCCTTCCAGGCTTCCCTCAGTTCCATCAAGGAAAGCGGCAAGGGAGAAAAAGTCGCGATCCTCGCGGAGCCGAGCAGCTCCCCAAGCCGCGCGCGCCTGAAGGCTGCCTTCTTGAAGGCACATCCGGCAAGCACTTGGGTCGATTACGCGCCTGCCGCACGCAATGCGGAAGTGGAAGGTTGTCGTCTTGCCTTTGGTAAGGCCGGTCGTCCTTTCTACCGCATGAGCGAAGCACACATCATCGTTGCACTCGATGATGACTTCCTCCAGGAAGGCCCTTCTTCGGTCCGCTTGACCAAGGAAGTGTCCGCGCGTCGTAAGCCGGACAAGGATTGGATGAGCCGCATCTACTCGGTGGAGGCGAACTTCAGCCTCACGGGTGGTTTCGCCGATCACCGTCTGCCGATCCGCTCGAGCGATGTCGCGACTTTCGTCGCAGCGCTGCGGGCCAAGATCAGCGGTGGCACTGCACCGGCCGTCCCCGGTAAGGATGGGGACAAGTTCCTCGCCGCCGTGGTCGAAGACCTGCAGAACAACAAGGGTAAGGCCGTCATCACTTGCGGCCCGAACCAGCCGGCAGAGGTCCATGCCCATGTGCAGGCCCTCAACGTCGAGCTTGGTGCCCTCGGACGCACCGTCGACTACATGCCGGCCACCGCGGTCGGTTCGGAGTTGGGCGCGGTGAAGGAGCTCGTCGGGCGTATGAACGCTGGCGAGATCGAAGACCTCGTCATTCTCGGCGGTAACCCGGCGTTCAACATGCCGGCCGACCTGGAGTTCGGCGCAGCGCTCGGCAAGGTCGCGCGCAGCACCCACCTCAGCGGCTACCGCGATGAGACCTCGATCGCCTGCTCCTGGCACGTGCCGATGGCACATGACCTGGAAGCATGGAACGATGGCCTCTCCGCCGATGGAACCCGTTCCATCGCACAGCCGCTGATCGAGCCATTGTGGCAAGGCATCTCGGAGAACGAGATGCTCTCGATGCTGCTTGGCGATAACGAGTCCTCGATGGACATCGTGCGTCAGACCGCCGGACTTGGCGACGATGCTTGGCACGCCGCACTCTACGAGGGTGTGGTCGCAGGCACCGCCGCTCAGCCGCTCAAGGTGAGCATCGGCAACCTGCCGGAGCTGCCCACTGCGGCTTCCGGTCTGGAACTGCGCTTCATCCCAGACTTCGCCATCGGCGACGGCCGCAACGCCAACTCCGGTTGGTTGCAGGAGCTGCCAGACCCGATGTCCAAGTTGACTTGGGATAACGCAGCCTTGATGTCCTTCGCTACGGCGGAGCGCCTCGGCATCAATCACGAAAGCCTGGTCAAGTTGGATGTCAATGGTCGCACCCTCGAGGTCGCTGCCTACCTGATGCCTGGCCACGCGGATGATTCGATCACCCTGGCTTACGGTTACGGTCGCACCCACGCGGGGCACGTCGCCGGACTCAACGATGACTTCGTCGAGAGCGTCGGCTTCAACGCCTACGCCCTGCGCGGCACGGAAGCGATGCACGTGACTGCAGTCACGGCCACCGCGACCAGCAAGCCGTATCGTTTGGCTACCACCCAAGACCACTTCGCCATGGACGCGATCGGTCACGAAGGTACCCAGGCGCGTCTGCCCGATCTGGTCAAGGAAGGTTCGCTCGCCGAGTTCGAGAAGGATTCCACCTTCGCGAAGTCCGCGGCAGACTTCTGGGGCCCGGAGATGACTCTCTGGCGCGAACTGGATCAGGACAAGGTCACCGACCACAAATGGGGCATGGCCATCGACCTGGCCTCCTGCACGGGTTGCGGTAACTGCACCATCGCCTGCCAAGCCGAGAACAATGTCTCGGTGGTGGGTAAGGAGCAGGTCCTGCGCGGTCGTGAGATGGCTTGGATCCGCATGGACCGTTACTTCCTCGGCGATGTCGAGAACCCGACGGCCATCAACCAGCCGATCAACTGCGCGCACTGCGAGTTGGCGCCATGCGAAAACGTCTGCCCGGTTGCTGCGACCACGCACAGCCAGGAAGGCCTGAACGACATGGTCTACAACCGCTGCATCGGCACGCGCTACTGCGCGAACAACTGCCCTTACAAGGTGCGTCGCTTCAACTACTTCAACTTCAACAAGGATCAGGCGAAGATCGGCAACGAGGTCCTGCAGATGGCTGCAAACCCCGATGTCACCGTCCGCTCCCGTGGTGTGATGGAGAAGTGCTCCTTCTGCGTGCAGCGCATCGAGCGCGCGCGCATCGAGACGCGCAACGCCGAGCGCGAGATTCACATCGAAGACGGTGTGGTCAAGACCGCCTGCGAGCAGGTGTGCCCGGCCGACGCCATCACCTTCGG
>JBMYYH010000038.1:0-25662 GCA_049609225.1 Planctomycetota bacterium
GCGCCGGCGAGATCCTGCTCGACTGGAGCGGACGCCTGGCCGACGATCAAGTCGGTTCCAAGAGTGCGCAACGGGATCTGGTGACTGCGGCGGATTTGGCCAGCGAGGCCTATCTGCTGGAACACCTGAAGGCAGCCTTCCCCGAGGATGGTTTTCTGGCGGAGGAAAGCAGTGAGGAAAAGCTTCCCGAAGGGTTTGAGCATGTTTGGTGCATCGACCCGCTCGACGGCACCGTCAACTTCGTGCACCAACTGCCGATGTATGCCGTTTCCATCGCGCGTCTGCATCACGGCAAGCCCGACCTCGCCGTGGTCCATCTGCCGCGGCTTGGCGAGACCTTCACGGCGCGACGCGGTGGCGGTGCCTTCCTGAATGGTCAGCCTATCCGTATCAGCGAGAGCACCGAACCGTTGCAATCCTTGTTCGCGACCGGCTTCCCGTATCGTCGTCATCTGCTCGCCGACAACAACCTCGCCAATTTCGATCGCATGTTCTTGCATCAACGCGGCGTCCGACGCATGGGCAGTGCCGCCATCGACCTTGCCTATGTCGCGGCCGGTCGCATCGATGCCTATTGGGAACTGCATCTTTCACCTTGGGATGCCGCAGGTGGTGCATTGTTGGTGGAAGAAGCGGGTGGCGTGGTCGATACCTTGCAACCAGGTGGCGATTGGTTGTTCGGACGCAACCTGATCGCCGGCCCGAGCGCACTCGTCGAAGCGACTCGCGCGTTGTTGCAGGAAGGCCGCGGTCCAGACTTCCCTGATCTCGGCGACCGTCCTCTCGAAGCATGAACGCAGAAACCCTGCGCTTGCGCGGGCTGCGGGCAGGCAACCTGAAGGAACTCGACCTCGACTTAGTGCGAGGCGCTTGGACTGCGGTGCATGGTCCCAGTGGTGCAGGAAAGAGTGCTCTTCTGTTCGGCGTGTTGGAACCTGTCTCGCGCCGACGTTTCGCCATTCTCGAGGATCCACGCACCTTGCCAGGCCAGGAAGAATCCTGGTTGAAGCCTCTGGCGGATTCGGTTGAAGGATTGGAACCTGTGATCGCGTCGGCGGGAGAGATCCCGCGCGGACGTCGGAAGGCATCCTTGGTAGCAGTACTGGATCTGCTCGGCTTGTTGCGTCGGGCATGGGAAGTGCAGCGCCAGTATGCCTGCCTCTCCTGCGAAACCTTGTGGTCCCCACCCGACGTCGCCGCTTTGGAGGCTGCGGCGGAAGATTGGAAGGAGGAGGCCGTGGTGTTGATCCTGTCGGCGGCAGGTTCGGCCGCAAGTGCGCGTTTGTTGCAGGCTGGATGGACGCGCTATTACCACAACGGTCAGTTGGTGCGTCTGGAGGAAGCCCCGGAAACCCTTCCGGACGAAGCCTATCTGATGCTCGACCGGTTCCGCTGGCGTCAAGGGCAGGGCCCACGTTTGCGCGATGCCTTGGCCGCGGCACTTGCGCGCGGCGCAGCCATCCGCATCGTGGTGGCCAAGCAAAGTACCGATTACGCCGCCGCCGATCGTTGCCCGCAGTGCGGCACGGCCCATGCCTCCCATACCCAAGGCGCGTGGACCTCGCAGTTGGACCTGGAAGACCGCGTCTTGGAAGGACGCAGCTGGGCCGCATGGATGGCGGCACCCTTCGAGGACTGGTTGGCCTGCGATGCGATTCCCAAGCACGGCCGCGCCTATCGACGTCTGCAGTTACTCGAACGCACCGGCCTCGGTCATCTTGCCGGCCATCGGGAACTCGGTAGTCTGTCCCTCGGCGAAGCCCGACGCTTGGAGTTGGTGTCGTGGATCGCGCAGGTGCGTCGCGGGCAAACCGTGCTTTTGGATGAGCCCGGCATGGGCTTGCATGGGCGGGAACGGCAAGCCGTAGCGAGTCTGTTGCAGGAGTTGGTGCATCAAGGCAATACTGTGTTCACGGCGGACCCGGCGCGGGAATTCC
Source organism: Planctomycetota bacterium (assembly GCA_049609225.1). Classification (GTDB taxonomy): domain Bacteria; phylum Planctomycetota; class UBA1135; order UBA1135; family UBA1135. Next base: position 1,938 of record JBMYYH010000038.1, read on the forward strand.
TCGAAGCCGCGCATCATTGGTTAGCACTAGGCCCAGAGGGTGGACCAGGCGGTGGCTTGGTCGTCGGACAAGGTGCGCGCGCTGCATTGCCGCAAGAAGATTGGGTCGAAGATCCCACCTCTGCCGAACCTGCCACAGACTTCCTGCGATTCCGTGCCTTGAAGGAACGGCATCTCGCCATTCCACATCTGAAGGTCCCACTCGGACGTCTCGTCGCCTTCTGTGGCGTATCTGGAAGTGGCAAGACCACTTTGTTGGAATACGAGATCCTGCCGCGTTTGCGCGCCGAAGAACGCGTGCAAGGCAAGATCCCCATGGGCGGCGTGCATTCGCTGCTGGAACGCGCCTTGCGTTGGTCGCCGGCCAGCACCATCGCCACCCTGGCGGGGGTGTGGCAAGAAGTGCGCGCTGCATTCGCGAGCAGTGAAGAAGCGCGCATCCGCGGATTGGAAGCGGGAGACTTGGTCGCGCGCGATGGCAAGGGTGGATGCCCGACCTGTCGTGGTTATGGCCTCGATCAACATCATCTTCCTTGCAGTACTTGCGAAGGTTTAGGCCTACGCGTGGACCTGCTCGACTTGCGCTTGCGCAATCGCTCCCTGCGCGATTGGTTGACCACGCCTTTGGAGCGTTTGGAAAAACGTCTTCCGGCCAAAGGGCGTTTGCGTAACACGGTGCGGCATCTCATCGCTTTGGGCCTCGGCGAACGCACCCTCGGCGAACGCGGACGCTTCCTTTCCCTCGGCGAACGCGGACGCCTGGCCCTCGCACGGGTGTTGTCCACCGCGCGCCCGGGTTTTCCCAAGCTGTTCCTGTTGGATGAACCTTGCCTCGGTCTGCCAGTGCAGGAAGCGCGCAAGGTCGTCAAACTCTTGCGCGATCTCTGCGCAGATGGGCACAGTTTTTGGGTGGTCGAGCATCATGAATACCTCTTGCGCGCCGCCGACTGGATGATCGAGATCGGTCCCGGCGCCGGACGCAAAGGGGGGCAGTGCATCTTCCAAGGTTTACCCGCGGAAGTTCTTACCGGCACCACACCCACCGGTACTTGGTTGGCGTCGCGACGCAAGGAAACGGCACCGCCTCCGGATCCACCTGCGCGGCCGCCTTTGGTCGGTCGTCGGATCGAGGAGGATGGCGCGCGCAACGGTCGTGCCTTCTTGGAGCAGACCTTGGAACGCGAGCTGGCCATGCGCAGTCCCTTGCTCTACGACCAGGTCGGTATGGGTGGAACGGGTGCAGGGAGTCACGAAAGCAGTCAGGAAGTCACTTCCGAAGATTGGACACCGGCTGCTTGGCCGATCGACCCACCGCGTGGCACAGGCTTGGATGCCGTGCTCGGATTGGAAGCGCCCATCCGTCGGGTCTTGCGCGAACATGGGCATCAAGCCTGTCGCAATTGCGGCGGCGCCGGTCCATGGCAGTCCTTCGAGCAAGCGGCCATCCGTCAGAACCCAGAGGATGAACTGCTCTTCGCCACACCACTTCCCGATGCCTTCCTCGCTCGCGAAGAACACGCATCCTGGCTGACGGCAGCAGGATTTCGTCGCTTCCTACGCGATGGGCGCAGTATCCGTTGGCGTCGGGGGGAACAGGAACCTTTGCAGTCAGGCGACCTCGTTTGGCTCGACCGTCTGCGCGCTGGGGATCAAGAACATGTCGGACGCCTCCGCGACATCGCCCATCACGGTGACTTGCTGGGGGAGGGCCATGTGCTCGCACTCGATCCAGAAACCTCCGAAGTCCTTTGGCGTTTCGAAACCGATGCCTGCCGGGATTGCCACCTACGCAAGCAAGGCCTCGAAGCACGTCTTGGCAGCCTGCGCACCTCGGATCTGCCGCGCGCACCGCTCGGCGATGTCCTCAAAGCCTGCGCCGACGTCGACCTCGATCCACTCTTCCCGAAAGCGCTGGATCTACTCAACCACACCTCCCTTCGTGCCCATGCCAGCGGCGATGCCTTCCACAGCCTGACCGGTCTGGAACGCAAAGCCGCACGTCTCGGAGGCTGGCTGCTGCATCCACTTCCTGGCGTCGTCCTGCTTGCTGACCAACCCTTGTCTGGCCTGCCACCTGCCGTCGCCCGACGCTTCGGTACTGCCATGCTCGACGCCGGTACCACCTTCCATTTCACCGATCCCGAAGGTTGGCTGGCCGCACCCGTCGAGCCACTCCCGGCGTCCTTGCCGATGCATCCCGAGTCCTTCCCGATGCCCTTCCGGCTACGCGAATACTGCGATCCGCCGCGCGCACGCTGGGACGTCGACCTGCGCCAAGCCTTGGACATCGAGCATGAACTGCGCAGCTACTACCTCAAGTCCGAGGTCGCGCGTCTTCAGGGATGGGGGCCACAGGACCTCGATCCCAGCCGCTCCGACATGCGCTGCAGCACCTGCCGTGGCAGCGGACGTCGATGGTTGCACCCGCAGTGGGCCTTGGCCTGTGGAGCTTGCCATGGATCCGGTTGGAGCACCGCCATTGCCGCCCTGGAGGAACGCGGCGTGCGTTGGATGGACCTGCCGCAACAGAGTCTGGCCGATCTCGCCAGCCTATTTGCCGACCACGGACGCCTCGGCGCTACTTTCCAGGCCGCCACCGAACTGGGCATGGGCGAATTCGCACTCCAGACCCCGCTGAGGACCCTCCCGGAGGGCGTCCGCATGCTTGCTCCCTTGGCTGCGAGCCTTGCAGCGGCCGCAGAGCGTGGGGGAAGTGGAGTCGAGAGTCTGCAAATCGGTCTGGGGCTCGCAGGCTGGATTCCCTTGGTTGCGGAGCAGATTTCCACTAGAATTGCAGGCTTCCCCTCCGCCCACACAGGGCTTTCATGGAGGGAACATCATCCCCTGCATACAGCTAGTTGAGCCTCGGCGACCGTCCGCTCATCCTCCAAAGCGATATGACTATCGTGCTGGAGACCGCCCATCCCGACTTCGTCGCGATGCGGGATGGCCTGTTGCCGTTCTCTGAGCTGGTGAAGTCGCCGGAGTACCTGCACACCTACCGCATCACCCCGGTTTCGGTGTGGAATGCGGCGGCCATCGGCCTGGATGCGACGATCGTCCTGAGCTTCCTTGAGGAGCACGCGCGTTATGGCATCCCGCAGAACTTCGCGGTCGAGGTGCGCAGCTGGTTCCATCGTTCGGAGGTCTTCCGACTGCACGCGCATGAGCAGGATTCCAATCTGCTGGTGCTGACGGCGGCCGACCCCAAGATCCTGTCCGAGCTCCTGCACGATCCCGATCTGGCTTGCCATTTCGAGGAGGTTGATGAAGGCGAAGGTCAGGCTTGGGTGCGCAAGGCGCGTCGCGGTCTGGTGAAGGAGCGCCTGATGAAACTCGGTTATCCGGTCCAGGATTTGGCCGGTTACCTGGAAGGCAGCGCTCTGGAGGTGCAGGTGCGCAGTCACATGGAATGTGGCGACGCCTTCGAGTTGCGTCCCTATCAAGTGGAAGCGGTCGGAAGTTTCCACCAGGAAGGTCGTGCGGATGGTGGTAGTGGTGTGGTGGTTTTGCCTTGCGGTGCGGGAAAGACCGTAGTGGGCATCGCTGCGATGGCTGCCGTCGGTGCGCACACTTTGATCCTTACGCCAAACACCGTGGCGCTGCGTCAGTGGCGTCGGGAGTTGTTGGATAAGACGGAACTCACCGAGGATCAAATCGGGGAATACTCCGGGGAGGTCAAGGAGATCAAGCCGGTCACCCTGACCACGTATCAGATCCTGACCTACCGTAAGAACAAGGACGAGGATTTCGTCCACTTCGACCTGTTCTCGAAAGGGGATTGGGGGCTCATCATCTACGATGAGGTGCACTTGCTTCCGGCACCGGTATTCCGCGCCACGGCCGAGATCCAGGCCCGACGTCGACTCGGTCTCACCGCGACCTTGGTGCGCGAAGATGGCAAGGAAGATGAAGTCTTCTGCATGATCGGTCCCAAGCGTTACGACGCTCCGTGGAAGGATCTGGAACGCCGTGGTTATATCGCGACGGTCGAATGCGTCGAAGTGCGCGTGCCCATGGCCGAAGACCTGCGCGTGGAATATCTCGCCTCCTCCAAGCGCGCGCGGTTCCGCCTGGCATCCGAGAATCCGGATAAGGCCGATGCCTTGCACGCCTTGATCCAGAAGCATGATGGGGAACGCATCCTCATCATCGGGCAGTACCTCGACCAGCTGCATGCCTTGCAGGCCGAGCTCGGCGTACCGCTGATCACGGGGCGTATGCCCAATCCCGAACGCGATGCGCTCTACCAGGCCTTCCGCGAGGGTTCCGAGAAGGTGTTGTTGGTCAGTAAGGTCGGCAACTTCGCCATCGACCTGCCCGACGCCAACGTCGCGGTGCAGATTTCCGGCACCTATGGTTCGCGCCAAGAAGAGGCGCAACGTCTCGGTCGTATCCTGCGCCCCAAGTCCGATGGACGCGGCGCCACTTTCTACACCCTGGTCAGTGAGGGCAGTGTCGATCAAGACTATGCCGAGAAGCGTCAACGTTTCCTCACCGAGCAAGGCTACACCTACCGCATCCTGCCCGCGGACAACCTGACGGCGACTCCCTCTTGAGATGGTCAAGATCTCTCTTGCGCGCACGCTCGCGACCCGTTCCGAAAGTGAACTGATCGACCTGCACGACCGTTGGGTCGGTGGCAGTCCACCTCCCCGACGCGCCGATTTGGTGCAGGTGCTGCGCGACCGCATGGTCGACCCGGCCACGGTGAGTGATCTTTGTGCCGGCCTCTATGGCGCCTTGGCTCCGGTCTTTCGCGTGTTGGCGAAGGGACCTGGCAAAGGATTGGCGCTAGATAAGTTGAGTACCAAGACCGCCAAGGAAGGCATCGCTTCGCGCAGTTTGCGTCCAGCTCTTGCCGACCTGGTGCAAACCGGTCTTATCGCCCAAGTGATGGCCGGCCGCAATGGCAATGCCCATCCGGTCTGGGGTATCCCCGAGGAATTGGGCGAAGTCCTTCCCACCGCCGGCGCACCCGAGATGGTGCAGAGTAGCCCGTTGTCGCTCCGCGGTTGGCTGACGGAGTTCTACCAGCGCAAGATGCCCGCCGCCGCCGGTGGTGAGGCGGTGCGCAAGATGTACACGCTGTTGGCGGGGGAAGCCGCAGTGATGTCGCGAGTGCAGAGCTTGGAGGAAGATGTCCGCGCCTTGGTCGAGAACCTGGCCATGCGTTACGGCGGCATCCTGCCAGCTGGGGACTTCGATGAATTAGTCACTAATCTCAAGCTGGAAAAGGTCGTGAAGGCCTTGGAGAAGAATTCGCTCGGCACCATGCTGGAGTTGAATCTGGAACCTAGCGGGATTCGCCAAAACGGGCGCGTCCTGTGCCTGTTCCAGGAGGTGGTCGTCGCGATCCTGAAGAACGGCAGCCTGCATGGCGAACCGGCGCAGGATGCGATCGCCTCGATCGGGATCGACTTCGTCTCGAACTTCTCGCGCTTCGCCAGTTTCGTGGAAGGCGATACGGTGCGCTTCACCGTACGCGGTTCGATCTACAAGAGCACCGGCAAGCGCATTGCCGAACAGCTGTTGCCGAACCCCGGTCGCGAGTTCCGTCGCTTCGAGATTCTGGAGCTGGAATACCGCTTCGCCTTGGCCTGTCATCTGATCGACCGCACCGGCGAACGCAGTTTCCGTCTGACACCTACCGGCCAGGATTTCCTCAACATGACGCTGCTGGAGAAGCAACGTCTGATGCTCGACTGGTTCGTGGAAGATCGCGAGCTGCCGGGTGACTTGAGTCATCAGTTGCGTTTGCGTCGCACGACCTTGCGGTACATTAAGCGTCTCGAGCCCAACACCTGGTACGACGCCATGTTCCTGCCTTTCGTCGCGCGGAACCACCACTTGGCGGATCTTACGGCCCAAGAGCAGAACGTCGCCGACAAGAACAGCTTCCCAGTCCGCTCTTCGGCCGACGTCCAGAGCCTGTCCTGGAACTTGTTCGTATGGATGCGCAAGTATCTCTACCTGCTCGGCATCATCGACATGGCCTATGAAAGCAGCGGCCGCGCGGTTGCCGTCCGCCTGACGCGGGTCGGTGCCGAACTGTTGGATGTGATTCCTGGCCGCGAGATCGAAGGCTCCGGCCATGTGGTGGTAAACCCCGACTTCGAGGTCGTGTTGTTCCCCGATCGTCGTTCGCATGACCTGGTCTACCGCCTCGATCGTTTTTGTGATCGCGAGTTCACCGATTCGCTGTATCACTACCGCATCACGCCGGCGAGCCTGCATCGCGCCTTGTCCGAGGGCATGACCTTGGATGAGATCTTTGACCTGCTGCAGGATCGTAGTCGTACGCCTTTGCCGCAGAACGTCTCGTATTCCTTGGAATCGTGGGCGCGTAAAGGTGGCTTGGTGACCTTCCGTGAGAATGGTCGTCTGGAGTGCGAGCAGAAGGAAGTGCTGGACCGCATCACTTTGCATCCGGAACTGCGTGGGATCGGTTTTGAGCGCGTCGATGATGAAACCGTGCAGCTGCATGGCGAAGTCCCCGTCGAAGACCTCAGTTCCTGGATTCGCGATTACGGCGCCAGCCTACGCGTAGCTTGATGCAGCAAAGCGCGTCGCTACCCCGCGGGATCTGGGCTATCGGCTCGGATCTTTCGGGTGGCACAGAAGCTGCACATTGGCTGTCCACTGCCGCGGCTTGCGCTGCCGTGACACTCCGACGTCCGGGTGGCAGTGGTGCCGAAAGGCTCGCGGCGGCACGAACCCTGCGCAATGGCCATGCCTTCCTGGCCCTGCACGGCCATGCCGATCTTGCCACCTTGGTGCACGCGGATGCGATTCTCGCCGGCGTCCGCACCTTGCCGCTGCAGGTGTATGCCGAGCGATTCCCGCATCTCTTACGCGGTGCTTCCGCGCATGATGTGGAAGAAGCCAAGGCAGCGATCGACGCCGGTGCCGAGTTCCTCATCTTCGGCCCGGTCTGGGAAACCCCAGAGAAGCAAGGCATCCTTGCACCGCGTGGACTGCAAGCCTTGGAAGCCATCGCTTCCCTCGGTCTGCCGACCTTGGCGATCGGTGGCATCTGCAGCGCATCGGAAGTGCGTGCATGCATGGATGCCGGTGCCCATGGATGCGCGGTCCTGCGTGCGGCTCAGGATCCAGCAATCGTTGCGGAACTGATCGACGCTATTCCGTAAAGGGCCAATGCACCCGACGCGCCAACGGCGTTTCGGAGTTGGCCGTTTCCGGTAGGGATCCATCGACGCCACCGCTGACGATGAACAAGGCATCGCCGCCACCAGCCTGACCCAACATCAGCACATATCCGTTGTCCCACGGGTCCACTGGGATGTAGCTGCCATCCATCATCCAATCCTTCAGGCGGCCGGGCTCGGCGCCACCACTGGGCAGACCTTCCGGCGGCAGACCGGGGCCGAGCAGCGGCAAAGGCATGTCGCTCGGAGCGGCGGGGGTGTCGGTCTCGAGCCCCAGATAGATCTGCGAAGCGAGGTAGGACAGGTGGTCATTCGCCATCCGCAGGTTGCCCTTCTCCACTTCGGAGTCGAGGGTGCCTACAATCGTGGCAACGATGACGAACAGAAGCAGCAGCGTCCACAGCCACTCATTGCGAGTGAGGCCGTGGTCGGGTCGAGGTTTCGGATGCAGAAGGTGCATGAGATGAGCGGCTTGCGCGAGGAAAGCCTGCACCGCATTTTCCAATCTTCCTTCGTGCGAAGAAAGGGGATTCTCGGACCTGGCGACGATTGTGCCGAGTTGGCTCCGCCAGCCGGACGTCGGCTGCTGCAGACGGTGGATCAGGTGATCGCCGGTCTGCACCTGGAAATCGATGCCGCACCGGCCGTTTATGCGCGCAAACTGCTGCGTCGGACCCTCAGTGATTTGGCGGCAGCTGGGGCCACCCCCTGGACCGTATCTTGGACCTTGGCGATCCCGCCGGATTGGACGGCAGCACGCATCCGTCAGCTGGCCAAGGCTTTTCTGCAGGAGGCGGAAGGTTTTGGGGTGCCGGTGGTCGGTGGCGACTGTTCGCAGGCCCCAACTTTGGTCCTCACCTGCACCGCCACCGGTCTGTCCAATGGCAAGGTGCCGGGGCGCACGGGAGCCCAACCAGGAGATCGCATCTTGGTTACGGGTAAGCTCGGGGATGCCGTTCGCAGCGGACGTCACGCTCACCCGGAACCACGTTTGAAGCAAGGCCAGCGTCTCATCGAAACCTATGCGCCCCACGCCATGATGGATCTTTCCGATGGCCTCGCCCGCGACCTGCCGCGGATCCTTAAGGCCTCTGACGTCGGCGCAACCGTGCAATTGGAGCATCTTCCTTTAGCGCCACCGCTGCAACCCAGCCGCGATGCATGGGAAAGCGCTGTCGGCGAAGGGGAGGATTATGAACTGCTGGTGGTGTTGTCCAAGCGTCAGGCCAAGGCCGCTTTGCAGGATCGACTCCTGCAGAAGATCGGCCTCACCGACATCGGTTGCATCGACCCCGCATCCGGTTTGCGCTACCAAGAGGCCGGTCGAAATCGTCGGCTCAAGAGCAAGGGTTGGGAGGTGACTTGGGCATGACGGAAATCCGCCATCACGAACTTTTCTTCGCCGATGAATCCGTCAACGAGGCCTTCGGCGAACATCTGGGGCGCCATCTGCAGGCGGGGGATTGCGTCGCGCTGATTGGCGAACTGGGGACCGGCAAGACCACCCTTTGTCGCGGCATCGGTAGGGGGCTGGAATGCGTCGATCCCTTGCGTTCTCCCACGTATCTCCTGTGCCACGAGGTCGCCGGACGTCATCCCGTGCTCCATCTCGACGCCTATTTCGAGGAGCGGATGGATTCCCTGCTCGGTGAAGGCCTGTGTGAACGCTTCGATGCTGAGCATGTGGTTTTGGTGGAGTGGGCCGACCGTCTGCCCGACTGGTGGCCCGCTGATCGCCTCCAGATCCGCCTTCAGGTCGCCTCTGACGGCCGCATGGTGGAGCTTCAGGGCCTGGGTCCGAAGGCTCAGACCCGCCTGGAAGAGGTGCTGAGCGGTTGGAAATCTTCGGAATTCCCTGAACCCGACCCCTCCTGACCCGTTTTCTTAGCGACTTTGTCCATGAGTCAGAACCCCGAGGACCTCCTCACGCGATTTGCAGCCGGTGAAACCGCTGCTTTCGATGAGTTGGTCCAGGAAATGGGGCCGCGGCTCAAGGGCTACTTCTTGCGGCAAGGCGCTCAAGCCAGCGCCGCAGAGGACATGGTCCAAAATGTTTTTGTCCGCATCATCCAGAACTTGCCGCGCTACCAACCTAGCGGGCGCTTGGATGCATTTTGCCTGCGCATCGCACGCAACCTTTGGATCGATGATCGACGCCGCTCCGGTCGCGTCTACTACGACGGCGACGAAGCCCGGGACCGCCCTGATCCAGGACCCGGTCCACTGCAGCTCGCTGATCGCGATGATCGGGCTGCGCAACTGCGCGAAGCCCTCGCCAAACTCGATCCCGAAACCCAAGAACTTCTCGAACTCGCCGTGCTCCAACAACTGCCGTACAAGGAGGTCGGTTTGATGTTGGATATCCCGGTCGGTACGGTGAAGTCACGGGTGTATTACAGCCTTCGGCGTCTGCGCGAGCGGGTGCAGGAGCTGGATCCCGGAACCGAATCATGAACTCCGAAATGCATAACTCCGAAGAGGAACAGCTTGATCGCTTGGCCGATGAGTTGCGTGGTGCATTCCCGCAGCCGGAACTGTCGCATGCTTTTCATGATGCGCTGCAGGCGCGGTTGTCGCAGAGTTGGAGTTTCCGTGCTGCCATGCAGCGCAATGGTCTGATGCGCGTTGCCGCGGGGTTGTTGATGGTGTCGTTGATTGCGGCACCGGTCGCTGCCATCGTGCAGATGTTTCAAGCACCGAAGGACGGTCCGCCGACCTTGGGTTTCGAAATGCCCGAGAAGCCAGACAGCGAGCGCGTCATCGAGGATGCTTCCCTGCTGCCCGCGACCATCGTCGGGCCGGAAGATGAATACGATCCGCCCCTTGCAGACAGCGTGGGGTTGAGCGCTTCGCAAGCTGCCCGTCTGCGGACCCTCCATGCCACCATGCCGCGACTGGAAAGTCAGGCCACGGTGTTGGAAGCGGATGCCGATGCCCTGCTGCGATTCCGGATGGAATGTACCCAGGCCAGCGGCTTGGATGGAGATGAGATCGCCGCCCGCATCCAACAGCTGCAAGGCCTTGCCGATCCCACCGATGGGGAACGCACGGCGTTGGCCGGTTGGATCTGGCTGCAGGATGGTGCCGTGGTATCCGCCGAGGATGCACCGGAAGCCTGGGCTGGCGCGCCATTCGTGAGCAAGTAGGAATCCAGCTCCAGGAGGAAGCAACCCAACCTTCGGGTCGGAGGTCCGTAGGATAAGTCGTTGCCGTTTCCGGCGACCTCCCATCCGTCATGTTGCTCACCCTAGGTTTCGCTTCCCTGATTCTGGCCGCTCCTGCTGCCCAGGATCCTCAGGCTCCTACACCGACTCCCACCTTGGCTTTGAGCCTGGAGGAAGTCGTGCGTCTCGCCGCTGAACAGGCTCCAGCTTTGGCCCAAGCGCGTTTGGCTGGCCTTGCTGCGGAAGGGGGCGTGCTGGAGGCTGATGGCGCCTTCGATCCGATCCTGTTCGCGGACATCACCTACAGCTATGCGGAACAGCCTTCGAGCGGTTTCTTCAGTGCATTCGGGGATACCAAGTCCAAGCGTTTCGACGCCAATCAGGGCATCCGCAAAGCGCTCACCAGCGGTGGTTCGATCAGCCTCGCCTTCCAGGAAAGCTATAACGACGCCAACTACCTGGCCGAATCGCAGTCGGATGTGGTGCTGTCGGTCGAGTTCACGCAGCCGCTGCTCCGTGGTGCTTGGGATCTCACCGGTACCCAAGCCTTGCGTCAGGCGGAGTTCGCGCGCGACCGCGATATGGCAGGCATTCGCCAAGCCGGCACCGATGTGGTGCAGGCCGCGGTCGACGCCTACTGGGATTTGGCCTTCGCTTATGCCGATCTCGAGGTCAAGCGTCGCTCCTTGGAGTTGGCGGATGAGTTGCGCGAGTTGACGGCTGCCAAGTTCCGCGTCGGTGCTGTGGCGGAAGTGGAAGTGGTGCAGACCGAGGCCGACATCGCTTCGCGGACGGATGCCTTGCTCACTGCCGAGAACAGCGTCGAACAAGCCGCGGACCGTTTGCGCATCCTGCTCTTCGGCTTGGAAGAAGGTGCGCAATGGGATATCGAGTTGGTGCCTTCCAGTGCCGCCCCTGCAGCCTCGGCCTCGGACATGGCCTGGCGCGACGCCTTCCATACCGCACGGGAATACCGCGCTGACCTGCGTCAACTTCGCATCGACGTCGATCAGACCCAGCTCGATTGGGAAGTCGCGCAGCGCGGCACTCTGCCGAAGCTCGACTTCACCGGTACCGGCAACTACTACGCGCAGGATGCCCAGATCGGAGAGGCCTTCGGCAATCTCAGTGACCGCGATTTCCCGGGTTACACCCTCGGCTTGGTGTTTGAACTACCGCTTGGCAATGCCCAGTTCAAAGGTGCGGAGCATCGTACGCGTCACTTGAACCGTTTGGCGGTTCGCAAACTGCGCGACCGCGAGAATGAGGTCGCGAATGAAGTGCGCGATGCGGTGCGGAACCTCAACTACAATGCGGAGCGTGTCACCGTGACGGCACGTGCCAGTGCGGTCGCCCAACGTCAGTTGGAGGCGGAGCAGCGTCGCCTGCAGGAAGGGGCTTCGACCAACTTCCAGGTGCTGCAGTTCCAGACCGACCTTGCGGTAGCCGAGTCGCAGGAGATTCAAGCGCGCATGGAGTTCGCCAAGGCGACCACCAAGCTCAACACGGTGCAGGGCCTTAACTGGGACGGCAGCCGTCCGGATCTTGCGGATCTGGATCGCTACTTGCCGTCTGCGAAATCCGAGTAGCCAAACGCGCGAGGTCGGACAGCGTCTCTAGGGCGTGGCTGTCCTTGCGCATATTGGGGGCTCCGGGCAGGCCACGGAAGAAATCGGTGGCAAGGCGTCGCATGATGCGCATGCCACGATGTTCGCCGTAAAGGGAGCACACACCTTCGCCGAGTTCGAGCAGGAGCTCAGAGCGCCTTTGACGATCGGGATCGGCAGGCACTTCTTCGCCACGAAGGTGGGCGGCGACTTGGTCGAATAACCACGGACGACCGAGGGCGCCACGACCGATGGCGATGCCGTCGACACCGGTGGCTGCCATCCGTTCGGCCGACGCGAGGTCGGTCACATCGCCGTTGCCGATCACCGGGATCTCCACCGACTGTGCGATGGTACGGATGATCTCGAGGTCCGCATGCCCCATGTACTTCTGTTCCCGTGTGCGACCGTGCACAGTGATGGCGACCGCTCCCGCACGCTCCATGCGCTTAGCGAACTCTGGAGCGGTGTCATCATGTTCATCCCACCCGGCACGCATCTTGACGGTCACCGGTATGTCTGCAGCTTCGACCATCGCGGCCACACACGACTCAGCGATTCCGGGCTCGCGTAAGAGGGCACTGCCGCCTCCGCCACCCGTGATCTTGGGCACAGGGCAACCGATGTTGAGATCGACGATGTGGAAGCCACGTTGCTCCACCTTCTTTGCCGCCTCGGCCAGGATGTTCGGATCGGCTCCGAATAGCTGCGCCGCGACGGGTTCCTCATCCTCACCTTTTTCCAGATAGTTGAGGGTCTTCTCGTCGTTGAAATGCAACGCCATCGAACTGACCATCTCGGTGGTGGTCAGCTCAGCACCGAACTTACGGCATAGACGACGGTATGCTAGGTTCGTGTTGCCTGCCATCGGGGCCAGCGAAAGTCCATCTACCATGCGGTATGGACCAATGCTGTAACCGAGTCGGTTTCGGGTTGCCTCCTGCTCAGTCATGAAGCGCGTATTCTACCGCAAATCGCCTCACTACCTGCCGCTTGCTGTCCTCGCCCTCCTGCCCATGGCATGTGGGGGAGAAGCCACACCTGCAGGGCCTGATACCGAACTCCGCCAGCCAAGCGCCTTCCAGGAAGGTGCCGTCGCAGCCGCCTACGTGGCTCCCAGCGAGGGTGGTTGGCCGGAGCGCTACTTGAGCCATCTGCTGGTCGGCAGCAAGGAGTCGCACCGCTTCGCACTGGAGCGCCTGATCGAGATCGGCCCAGCGGCTGGCCCGGCCATCGAGGCTGAGATCCGTGAACACTTGGCCACCCGTTCTTCGATGGGATATCTGGTCAACCTGTGCAGTGCGCTCTCAGGCTGCGAAGCCGTGGAGCAGGCCGAGGTGCTGTTCGACTTGCTGGAACAGGATCACACGCCGGTGGTCCGCACGGCCGCGATGGAAGGCATCGCGGCGTTGACCCCAGCTGGCCAAGAGGAACGCCTGCTCGCCTTGGTCTCCAAGGAGTTCGAGAGTGCGCCGCGCATTGCAGGGCTGTCCGCCTTGGCGGCTTATGGAACGGGCCCGTGCCTGGATTACCTCCTCGCCGGTGCTCACAGTTGGCTCGATGCGGAAGGCGCCAACATCGCAGGACAAGATGCTTTCAGTGCGTTGTTGCTGGTGGAAAAACCAGCCGCGGCCTTAGCGCTGATGGATCTAGAACCGAAGTTGCCACCATTCCCGGCCCTGAAGGCTTACGGCATTCGCATTGCCCTCGGGGAGAGGGATCTGGCCGAGAAGATTCGTCCGTATCTCCAGGCCGAGGTCTACCCTTCTTCGAGCACGCGAGAATTGGCTCTGCAGTTGCTCGGTGAGTTGGGAGATTGGGAGTCCGTGTTGGGCGCCCGTTTGGATGGTTCGCCTGGAATCCAGTTGGCGATCGTCGCATTGCTGCGGCGTCCGGATGCGGCAGAAGCTGGCATCGGCTTGGCCCTGTTGGAGGAGTATGCGGAGACGGCGGATGATCCAGACCTACGCTTCAATGCCTTGATGGGGCTCTTGGAGCGCGGCTTCGACAATCGCATCGATCCCTACTTGCGGGCCGCACGGGAATTCCCGACCGGCGTGGGTTCGGTGGAAGCCGTCATCGTGTTGGGGAAGGATGGTGTCGCCAATGAACGCTCGGCCGGAGTGTTGATCGACCGGTGGCCGTATGCGCAGGGCAGTCACCGCGGTGATCTGTTGCGCGCCATGACCCGTTCCAAGTCCATGGATGCTGCAGCATTCCTGCTCGAGGTCGCACTCGATGAAGAGGAGACGGAATCGATGCGCGCCACTGCCGCCACATTGTTGGCGAATTTCGGCGTCGAGGCCGTGCCGTTGTTGGTGCGTCTGTGGCGAGCCCACGCGACCCCCGGCATCGCCCAGATCGTGGTGCCAGGCCTCGGACGCTTCCCCGATAATCCGGAAGCTCGCGCCTTGATCATCGAGCTCGCCTCTTCCGAAGCCGTGCATGATGTGATCCGGCGCGAAACGATGAAGAACCTGCCTCGGATCTTCAAGCAGGAAGCCTTCGACATCCTCATGGATCTACGGGAACAGACCGACCGTCAGGAAGTCCGTCGTTATCTCGATGGCATCCTGACCGAGTTCTTCTAGGCCTTATTCCGGAGCCCAGCGTCGGGCCAAGAGGCGCACGCTTTGGCTGACGAGGACCGATCCCAAACCCAAGAGGGCGAGGAGATGCTCCCCGGTAGCGATGAGGCTAAGCCCCAAGATCATCGGCGCAGAACCGAGTCCGTGGCGCACCAACATGCTGACTTGGTGCGGCCCCCAAACTTCATGGCGGATGGGCCAAACCGGTCGCAGCAGGTGCAATACGAACAAGGCCCATGCTGGGATGAACCACCAGTGGGGCTCGCTGCCGTAGAAGAGGGTGACAGGGGTGAAGGCGGCCATCATCAAGAAGGCCATGCCGTTCATGCCTGCAATGCCGATTTCCTCGCGTTGTGCCAGGCGCGACACGAACAGGAAGTACAAGGCATAACTGCCGAGGGTGCCGTAGCCGAGGACACCGAGGCCGTGCTCCATGCCGTACACCGCGAACACCGCGAAGCCTAAACTCAAGGCGCGAGCGGCGGCTAACAAGGCGGGGCCGAGCGAGCGTCGGAGGGTGCCGCTACTGAGGTCGTAAAGGCTGACGATGGCGATCAGGCAGAGGGTCGGGTAGACCAGGTGGAAACCGATCTGGAAGGTCAGGCCAAATGCCAGGACGAACAGGAAACCGACGGCGGCGAGGGCGGAGGAGGGTGTGATGCGGCCATCGACCAGCGGGCGGGCACGCCCAGCTTCCAAGTCCACCTCACGATCGCGCCAATCATTGAGGATCATGCCGGCATGGTAGATCGACAATAAGGCGACCAGTGCCAAGATGGCTTCCCCATCCCACGGTAGTCCGGCCAAGGACATGCCGACGAAAAAGTCCCACAGGATGGTGGGGGCGAGCGCGATGCGTGCGAGTTGAAGCCAGGCCACGGGATCAGTTGAACAGGCGTTGGATGTCGAGGAAAGTGACGAAGACCAACAGGAACAGCACGATGAAAACACCGACCACTTGGAAGGTATTCTGCACCACCATGCTGACGGGGCGCCGGGCGATGATCTCGTAGATGGCGAACAACATGTGGCCGCCGTCGAGTGCCGGAATCGGCAACAGGTTCAACACACCGAGGTTGACCGAGATCAGGCACAGGAAGAAGAACAAGGGGATGAGGCCCTGGTTGGCGAAACTGTGCGTCGCGGTGCCGATGGTGATGATGCCGCCGAGATTCTTTTCCGCCGCAATTTCACCCGTGAGCATACGCTTGAGGAAAGTGAAGACCTCACCGATCATGTTGCGCGCTTCCATGAAACCAAGGCGCGTGGCTTCGATCGGACTTGCGGTCTGCACTTCTTCGACTGCGACCTTGTTCCAGATGTCGTAGGACTCCACCTTGGGTGGCAGCAGGTCGGTGGTGAAAAGCTGCGGTTCCGTCTGCCCCGGCATCCGCGCAAGAATGCTGACGTTCTCACTGACCCCAGCTTGCGCCTTCGCGACTTCCGTGCGCAGATCCTCAAAGTCGCGGACCGGGGCATCATTGAAGCGCAAAATGCGGATACCCGAGACCATGCCGCACAAGAAGGCACCGGTCCCTTCGGTCACTTCATAACGCACCTCATCATGCAGACCCAACTGCAGGGAGGCGGCGACGTCGGCGGGGCGCAGATCCAAGGCTTCTTCCAAGGCCACCTCGGTGAGGGTGCTGGATCCCTCGAGGTAGAAGCTAAGGGAATGGATGCCTTGCCCCGTTTGGGTGGCGTAGAGCACTTCGTCGTAACCGCGGATCGGCAAGCCGTTGACCGCCACGATTTCACTGCCGACGGGAAGGTGTTCCGCAAGCAGTCCCTTTGCCTGAACCACCCGACTCGCCAAGGGACGCACCCCCAAGATCGGTGGAAGGTCTTTGAGGTCCTCCGGCTCGCCACGCAGAGTGACGGCAATCGGTTCGCCATCTTCGCCTTCCACCTCGGCGGCCATCTCCATGCCTTGACGTTGCAGTCGCGCCAGCATGACTTGGGTCATGAGTGGATCACCGGCAATCGGCACGCCTTCCATCGACAGGATGCGTTGCCCATCTTCGCCCAACATGGCTTCGGTCAAAGGGCGAATCCCGATGCCCTGGAAGCCTTGCTCCTCATCGTAGGAGGGCGTGACGAAGACCTGGCGGGTGATGCCGTCGGCCCCTTGCACGCTCACGGGGACGGGGGATTCCTGCGGTGCCAGAGCAATCGCGGAATGCACATGACGGAATCCATGGATCGAACGTCCATCGACTTCCAAAACACGGTCACCGGGACGAATGCCGGCTTCCCAGGCTGCACCACCAGCCGTGACCGATCCGATCGCCGGTGCCTCGAAGGGCACGCCGATGAAGAACAGGAAGGGCACCATCAAGAACGCGAACAAGAAATTGATGATGATGCCGCCCGAATAAAACAGCAGGCGTTGTGGCGCACTGGCGTAGAACAAGTCGCCAGGCTGCGGCTTCACGTTTGGATCCTCGCCGGCAACGCGGACATAACCTCCAAGCGGAATCCAAGCGAGGCGAAAATCACAACCATTGCGATGCCAACCCACGATCCGTGGACCGAAGCCCAAGGAGAACACATGAACCTTGATCCCCACCGCACGCGCGGCGAAGTAGTGGCCGGCTTCATGCAGCAATAGCAGCAGACCGATACCGAGAATGGTGAGCAGGAGGGCCATCAGCGGAGCTTAGCGGTCGGGATGCGGTCGGCAACGAAGTCACGTGCCGTGCGGTCGGCGTCGTAGACGCTGGCGAGGTCGGGAATCGGGTGGCCGGCGAGTGCATCCATCGCTTCGGCGCAAAGAGTGGCGATCCGTGGAAAGGGGATCTGTTCCTCAAGGAAAGCCTGCACGGCGATCTCGTCGGCCGCGTTGAGGATGGCGCCGGCATCACCACCGAGTTCGGCAGCGCGCCAACCCAGGGTGAGGCAGGGGAACCGTTCAAGTTCCGGCTCCTCGAAGGTCAGTTGCGCGAACATCTTCGGATCGAAGCCCTGCAAGGGTGACGGGAAGCGTTGTGGATGATGGACCGCATAGTGAATCGGTAGGCTCATATCGGGAGGGCCGAGTTGCGCGAGCATCGAGCCGTCCAAGAACTCCACCATCGAATGCACGATGGATTGGCGATGCACAAGAACCTTGATGTCTTCCGGACCGACGTCGAATAGGAAACGTGCTTCCAGGATTTCGAAGGCCTTGTTCATCATCGTGGCGGAGTCGATGGTGATGCGGGGACCCATATCCCAATTGGGATGATCCAAGGCCTGGGCGGGAGTGACCTCTGCCATCTCGGCCAATGGCATGTCACGCAGTGCACCGCCGGAAGCGGTGAGGTAGAGGTTGCGGATCTCACCTTCCCTGCTGCCGAGCAGGCATTGGTGGATGGCCGAATGCTCACTGTCGACGGGAATGATCTGGGCGCCGGTGCGCTTGGCCAAGGGCATCAGCAAACTGCCCGCCATCACCAGGGATTCCTTGTTGGCCAGCGCGAGGTCGCGGCCAGCCTTGAGGACGGCTTCGGTGTAGGGGAGACCGGCAGCACCGACCACGGCATTGAGACAGATCTCATAGTCGCCGGTCTCCAGAAACTGGAGCAGGGCATCCTGCTGGGCTGGGTCGTCGGTGCGAAAGCGAAGGGCTGATCCGGGGCCGCTGGTCGCGAGCTTTTCGGCCTGGCTGTGGCACGAAAGGGCGACCACCTCGACCGGCGAGGAGGTGTCGGCCAGAATCCGGAGTGCCTGGACACCGACCGTGCCGGTGGCTCCCAGGATGACGAGGCGGCGGGCGGCGGTCATCGGTAGAGGAATGATACGTGCGAGAAGGTAGAATCGTCGGGGATGGGCGAGCGCTCCTCTACCAATTCCCTCAGCTACCGTGACGCCGGCGTAGACATCGCCGCGGCGGAAGCTGCCCTGGATGCCTCCAAGCAGGCCATCCGTCGAAGTCATGGCGACCGCGTGCTGGCAGATGTCGGCAGTTTCGGTGGCCTGTTCCGTGCCGATGGACTGGGCGAGAAGCCGGTCCTGGTGGCATCTGCGGATGGCGTCGGAACCAAGATTCGGATCGCTTCGGCGATCGGTCGCTTTGACACCGTCGGACGTTGTCTGGTGCAACACTGCATCAACGACATCCTGGTGCAGGGTGCGGAACCACTGTTCTTCCTCGATTACATCGGGGTCGGTAAGTTGGATCCCGGCATGGTGGCTAAGGCCGTCACCGGGGTGGCCGATGCATGCGCGGATCACGGGGTTGCCTTGTTGGGTGGCGAGACGGCAGAGATGCCGGGCGTCTACCCAGAGGATGAGTTCGATCTGGTCGGCACCGTCATCGGCGTGGTCGAACGGGACTTCGTCATCGATGGCAAGCGCGTCAAGGATGGCGACAAGCTGATTGGCATGCCGTCGGTGGGGCTCCATACCAATGGTTACAGCCTCGCGCGGCGCATCGTCGAAGAGCGTTTCCAGATTGCCTACACCGATACTTTCCCAGGCGATACCCGCAGTGCCGCAGATGTGCTGTTGGATCCACACCTGTGTTACTTGGAAGTGTTGCGCCCGTTCCTGAAGCAGGAGTCGCTGCACGCGATGGCGCATATCACCGGTGGTGGTGTGCCCGGCAACTTGCCACGCGTACTCGAAGGTCTCGGTGCCAAGGTGTCGCGTGCTGCGGTGCCGGAGCAGAACGTCTTCACCCAGTTGTGCGCCGCCGGCGAAGTCGAACGCGATGAAAGTTGGCAGGCCTTCAACATGGGCGTCGGCATGATTCTCGTGGTGGATCCCGCCACCGAAGCCGATTACCTTTCCGCGTTGCAGGCGGCCGGCCAAGTCGCCTTCCCGATGGGTGAGGTCAGTGCCGACGTCGAGGGCGTGGTTTGGTTGGACTGACCGAACTGGTCTTTATGTTCCTGTTCGGGCTCGCCTGGGGCCCGACGCAGGACCCGGTCTCGGAAGTGCATGTGCAGCGGGTGCAGCAATTGCTGCAGGAGCCGCGCCCCGAAGATCCGCGCTGGTTGGCCACTCTGTTCCAATCCTTGACGCGCCTGGAACACGGGCCACAGGAATTGGTCTACGAAGGATGGCGCTGGATGGCAGCAGAAAAAACCGATTCTGCACAATCGAATTTCATCCTCTACTGCCGACGTCAGGGGTTACCACTGCCTAAAGGAACGGTAATCGAAGCTGCCGATTCCGAACTGGAACGGTCCCTGGCCTTGTGGGCTGTGGGGGAACTGGATGCCTGCCGTGAGGCCCTCGAGAAGGGTGCTCTGGCGTATCCTGACGACTCCCGCTACCGCACCAACCTCGATTGGCTGTCCATGGACCGCCCCCCGCAAGTAGCAGCCAATGCCAACGCGCGGGACCTCGCCCAAGCCGTCCTCGCCTCCCGTAGGGCGCACCCCTAAGCTGATTTGCTCATGAACCGGATCCTCTCCCTCGTCTCCCTCGCGATTCTCGCGGCACCTCTCGCGGCTCAGGCCGAACCGGAAATGAAATCCGGCGACGTCAAGAAGCTCGCCAAGCCATTCGGTGCCTGGGTGGAAGCCAAGGTCGAAAATGATCCCTCCGGCGCCAGTGAAGCCATGGTGGATATGGAGGAATACATCAAGAAGATGGAGAAGAAGTTGAAGGGGCGAAAGGCTCTTTCGATGGTTGCCGATTGGGAGCTCATCTTTTCAACCGGTCGCTCCTTCGATACCAGCGGCAAGCTGATCAAGAAGGGCAAGGTGCTCGAGCGCGAGATGGGTGCATACCGCTACCTGGTGTGGCTGCCGTCTGCTTATGCGCCGGCCAAGAACACCTACCCGACCCTGATGCTGCTGGATGATGATCCTGCAGCCACGCTCGAGGCCATGCCGAAATTGGTGAAGGATGGCTTCATCATCATTGCGCCGCAGATCGTCGATGTGGAGCCGGAACAACTGATGGACCCGGAAGGACGCACTTGCATCCTCGGTCCTTTGGGGCAGAGTTCGGTGAGCTATCGCGTGGACCGTTCGCGTTTGTTCCTTGTCGGTAAAGGGGAGAACGGCATTGCCTACGCAACGGCTTATGCCTCCATCCTGCCGCACTACTTCCGTGGTCTGGCCACCGTGGGCGCACCCGCCGCAGACGTCAAAGCGAAGAAGAACCTCGATCTCATGCAGGTCAAGGAAGTCGCTGACGTCAACGAAGCTGCCGATTGGGCGCTGAATGTCGAGGCCGGCAACCTGTATCCCACCGAGTTCGAGATCGATCTAGTCGAGCCATGGATGGGCGTCGGCTTCTGGGTTCAGGCCACTTCCTTTGAAAGCGGTGAGGATCTGCCGGAAGGCAAGGTCGCACGCATGAAGGTTTCCGTCGATCGCGGTACCAACACCATCACCATCGATGGCGAGTTCGTCTACAAGGTGCAGTTGAACCTCAACGATATCCTGGTCGACCTCGATAAGCCGATTGTGATCCTGCGCAATGGTGAGTCGTACAGCTTCCAGGCTTCGCGCTCCTTGGGCACCATGCTCAATACCTTCGCCAACAACCTCGATGGCCGGGTCTATCCCGCGAAGGTGCGTTCGCTCGATATGCCGGTTCCGGCCGAAGAGCCTACCGACGGCTAAAGCACCGCGCATTTGAAGACGCTCCTGGCCGCTGGACTCTCGGGTTTCGCCGTACTTACGGTGGAGATCCTTGGGGTCCATCTGTTGGCACCATGGTTCGGGACTTCCGCACTGGTGTGGAGTCAGCAGATCGGTTTGGTGCTCGGCGCCATCGCTCTTGGCGGTTGGCTTGGCGGACGCATCGCGGCCCGCACCGAGGTGCCGTGGCGGGTGGCTTCGATCTGCTTGTTCGTCGGTGGCTTGTTGTTGGTCAGCGGCATCTTCTTCCTTGAGCCTTTCGCGGAAGCCTTGCTGCCGGAGGGCCTGACTTTGGATGAAGCCGCGGCGGTGTTCCAGCGTGGTTCCTTTACCGCGGCCTTGTTGTTCTTCGTGCCGCCGGTGTTGATGCTGTCGATGTTGAGTCCCTTGTTGGTGCAGATTCGTTCCGCCGAACGCGGCGCCGGACGTGCAGCAGGTGATCTCTCGGCGGTCGGAACCTTGGGTTCCTTGGGTGGTGTGTTCTTCTCCACCTTCATCGCGATTCCAAGTCTTGGTGTGCGCCTGACCTTGATCTGCACCTGCTTCGCCCTGGTGTTGGCGGGTGCTCTCCTTTGGAAACGCAAAGCGATCCTGCCGGTCGCGGCCTTGCCACTGGCCTTGTTGTTGTTCCCGGATCCCGCGCATGGCGCGAACTTGTTCCCGGGCGCTACGGTCTTGGATGTGGCAGATAGTCCGTACCAACATTTGCGCGTGATCGAGTTTGAAGGCGGCGAGCGTTGGCTGCAGATGAACGAAGGATTGGATAGTTTTCAATCGGTGCATCGCGAAGGGCAGATTTGGCCCGGCGGCTATTACGATCTATTCGCTTTGGCGCCGCTTTATGCGCGCGCCGGCAAGGCCGATTCCACCGGGCCGGTGAAGGCTTGGATTCTCGGTTATGGCGCTGGCAGTGCCATGGAGCCCTTGCGCTTCGGTGCCGCCGATGCGGGACTGGAAGCGGTGGGGGTGGAACTCGACCCGGCTGTGGTGGCTTTGGGAGAGCAGTGGATGCCACTCGCTCCGGAAACCCGGGCCATGGTGCAGGTCGTCGCTGGAGCAGATGCCCGCAGCTTGTTGCGGGCTTCGAAGGAGTCTCTGGATGTCGTGGTGGTCGATGCCTACACACGTCAGTTTGAAATTCCACTGCACCTCGCCACGGAGGAATTCTTTGCCGAGGTCCATGCGCATTTGGCGCCTGGTGGCATCCTCGCTTTGAACCTTGGCACCACTTCCAGCGTCGATGCCGGTCTGGGTCTGTTGGCCCGCATCCGTAAAGGACTGGAGGCAAGTTTTGGCGAGCATGTGCGTTTGCAGCGCGTCCCGAAGAGTCGCAACTGGGTGATCTTCGCGCGCCGGGACATGGCTTTCCCACCCTTGTCCGAATTGGTGGACCTGGTGCCGGAAGGCGTTCCGATTGCGGTGGGTGCTGCCTGCCTGCCGGGCCAGGTGCGTGATGGCCGCACTGCGGTGGAAGGCGCAACGCCCTTCACCGATGACCGTAACCCACTGCAGCTCGAACAGACTTCGGAGTGGTGGCAGGAGGCCCCACGATGAGCCGCAAGTCTCCTCGGGAGTGGGCGCTGGTCCTACTGCTTTGGGGGCTCTTGTACCCGGGTGCAGCGTCCGCGCAGGAGTCTCAAGCTCTGCCGCACGACGCCTTGTCGCTGCTGCAATACCAGAAGAATCTGGAAGGCTTGGCACCGGCTGTCCGCGCCAGTGAAACGCGAACCCTGGAGCGTGCCTATGTCTACTTCCTGGCTGGCGCAGAAGGGGAGTTGCGTAACGAGATCCGGAACCTCACCGAAGACCAGCCCGACGCCCTGCGGTTTGCCTTGCAGGCCGATTGTTGGAGCACCCACACCTATGCCGATGGCCGACGTCGTGCCGATTCCTGGTTGGCGCAGTACTCCGATCGTTCGGATGCGGAGGTCGGCGCCGTGAAGGCAGTACAGGTCTGGCTCCAGGATGCCGAAACCCGACGCATCTCCTTGCGCGAGGAACGCGGCCGCAGTCGCTGGTATCCTCTCGCCGCGGGCTTCGGTGTGCTGCTGTTGGTGTGGCTGCTCGTCCGCCGTTTGCCATGAGCGCCCTGTTCCGACGTCCTTCCACTAAGAGTCGTGTGATTCTGTATCACGCGGATGGCCGAGAGTGGGAGCGTGCCTTGCCGGAGGGTGCCTTGCAGGCTTTGTTGGAGCGGTTGTTGGCCGGGTGTGGTCCAGCGGCGGCTCTGCAGTGGGAGCACTCGGCGCAGTTAGGTCTGAACTTCCTGGGTGAGTATTGGCCGGAGGGTTTGGATCTGCCGGAACGCGCGTATCTGCGTAAGGCAGGTGCGAAAGGCAAGGATGGTTTGGAGATCCAGGCGGACCTGCCTTTGCCCTTTGAGTTGCGGGAGTACGGCGAGGATTTGCTTCGAGGTTTGTCGGGGAAGGCCCGGTTGCGCGAAGTGGATGTGGAGAGTGCCGAGGTGGAGGAAGAGGAAGTACCTCCACGTCGCGTGGTCGTGACGGCGCAGCCGGTTCCGGAATCTGCTCCGGAACCTGCACCGGAACCCAAGCCGGAACCCAAACCGGAACCCAAACCGGAACCCAAGCCGGAACCCAAGCCGGAACCCAAGCCG
>JBMYYH010000039.1:0-25010 GCA_049609225.1 Planctomycetota bacterium
AACCTCGTGATACTTCACGTAAAGCTTGAGCAGATGGCCGATCGGGTCGGCTTCGAGTTCCGTCTCCGAACCCCAACGCTTCCACGCAGCGACGAGTTTGCCGAACTGTGAACCCCAATCACCGAGGTGGTTGATGCGCACGACCTCGTGGCCAAGGCGCTCGAACATCCGCGCCAAGGCAGCTCCGATCACGGTGGTGCGCATATGGCCGATATGCATCGGCTTGGCGATGTTGGGGGAACTGAACTCGACGATGGTGCGGCCACCTTGGTGATCGGTGGCGAAGTCACTGCGTAGCGCACTCTCCAACACCACGGCACCGAGGCGTTCGGCGTCGATGGCGAAGTTCAAGAAAGGGCCGACGGCCGAGGGAGTCACATCCTCGATCTTCAGTTCCGACGCGAGGTTGCCCGCCAGTTCGGCAGGGTTCTTGCCCGCAGCCTTAGCGAAACGGAAACAGGGGAGTGCGAACTCACCATGTTCCTCGTTTCGCGGTCGCTCCAGCTGGATATCGGCCGCGTCGATGCTCAGGGCGTCGGCGAGGGCGGTACGGATGCGGGTGGCGAAGAAGTCGAGCCCGTTGGGCTGCTGAGTCTCAAGCGTCGGCATGGTTTTGGTTCCCGTGAAGGGGGGCGAGCAGGACGTCGAGGGAGAATCCTAAGATTTCCTCGATCTCTGCGGCCTGGCTTTCGGCAAGTTCGGCGGCGCGGTTCAGCCACACCGACTCGCCATAACGTTCGTTGAGGTCACGATGCCGTTGATGCATCGGAACGATCGAAGTGTGTTGCACACAACTGTCAGCGACCGACATCAGGCTGTCGGCCAGTTCCCAGGCTGGTGGGTCGAGCGCGGCATAGGCCTTTTCCGCCAGCGACGGCTCCCAAATCGGGTTATCGCGCACTTCCTCGATGGCGCGGCCCTTGAGCCAATGGGTGAGGCATCCGCGGCCTTCGCGCGCAAACCCCTCGTTCTTCAACAGCACATAGCCACTCCATCCATGCAAAGCGCCATGAGTCTTGGAGCGGCCGATGTCGTGCAATAAGGCGCGCACTTCCAGTAACTCCAGATCGAAGTCCTGGCCCGCCTGCAGTAGTGCCGCACCGATGTGATGCGCCACCTTCGCCACCTGATGGCAATGCTCGACCCAAGCCTCCTTGGGCGATCCATGCTCCAGCAGCAGACAGCGCGCATCCTGCAGATTCAGGTTCATGCTGCCTCCATCCGCAACAACCACTCCGACGCCCGGATCAAGGTCCGCTTCAGATCGGAGTACTCCAACCGCGCGACGGCCTCCGCTTCTTCCAGCCACACCGCATCGCGATGCTCCTTGCTGGTCTGCAGAGCACTTTCCTCGACCGCAGCCTGGTGCAGGAAGTAGACCACACGTTTGTACCGACCCTCCACCTGGTAGATCGAAGTATCTGCAAAATGCGGCGCGAACCCATCCGACGTCAGCTGGATCCCGGTTTCCTCTTCCACTTCACGCAGCGCGCCGGTGAGCAGATCCTCGCCGTCTTCCAAGTGACCCTTGGCGAAACTCCAGGTGCCATGGCGATCGTTCTGCAGCAGCAGAAACCGCGGCTCCTCCAAGGAACCGCTCCACAGGATCACACCAGCAGCCAGCACGGGGTTGGCGGCGGAGCCCACGGCGGGCGGGGAGGGAGTGCCGTCTTCCACAGGGGGATTCTACCTGCGAGGCACGGATACAATCCGCGCATGGTGACGGCGCAGCAGACCGCAATCAGCCAGCGCGGCTTGGTGATGGGCAGGCAGATCGTCGGCCCCGATGCCTTCGTGCTCGAGGTCGCGATTCCAGGGATTCCCGCAGGACTTCCGCCCGGAACCTTCGCTATGTTGTCTCCCGAGGATGGCAGCGGCCCGGAGATTCCGCGACCGTTCAGTCTTTACGACCGTCCGGCCAGTGATCGATTCACTTTCCTGATCCAAACCATGGGGCGCGGCACCAAAGCGATCGAGAAGGTCGCCGATGGAGATTCCCTGCGCGTCACCTTGCCGCTGGGCAATGGCTTCGAGGTCGCAGCGGCGGACCGCACCGTGGTGATGGTCGCGGGTGGCGTCGGCAGTGCTCCTTTCTTGCTGTATGCCAAGGAACGTGCAGCGCTGGGGGCGAGCGCCAACACCCATATGCTGTTCGGTGCGCGCTGCGGCGAGCGTCTCTACGACAAGGAAGCTTTTGAGGGCGTGGAGGTGCACCTGCAACTCGCCACCGACGACGGCAGCCTTGGTTTTGCCGGCAATGTCGTGGCCTGCCTGGCCGATCAACTGGATCGCGGGGCCCTGCCGCAGGATGCCTTGTTCCTCGCTTGCGGCCCGGCGGGACTGCTGCACGGTTTCGCTGACTTCGCGCGCAAACGCGAACTGGATGCATGGCTCAGCCTCGAGACCTACATGGGTTGCGGCTATGGGGTGTGCAATGGTTGTCCTGTGCCCACTGAACCGAGTGGACCGCTCGGCGATTGGCCTTATGCCAAGACTTGTACCGAAGGTCCGGTGTTCCCTTTGTCCACCATTCGCTTCTAGCGTTCAGCATCATGGAAAGTTGGTCAATCGAAATCGATAAGGAATACCTGAAGTTCGCGGCGGCGCACTTCTTGATCTTCCCCGATGGCACCACCGAGCGTTTGCACGGGCATAACTATCGTGTCTACTGCAAGATCGGCGGCGCCTTGTCGCAGTATGGATTGGTGCTCGACTTCAAGAAGGTCAAGCCACTGATCCGCGATCTGGTGGATAGCCTGGATGAATACTGGCTGATCCCTGGTGAGCATCCCGAACTGAAGTGGGAAGACCGCGGGGATGGCGTCATCGAGGTGCGTTATCGTGAGCTCTATTACGCAGCACCAAAGAGTGATGTGGTGGTGCTGCCGATCCGCAACGTCTCCGCCGAGAAGTTGGCCGCTTGGGTCGGGCGTGGGCTGTTGAAGCGTCTCGGTGAAGAGTTCCCCGAGGTCCCGTTGACCTTCCTGTGGGTGGCCGTCGAAGAGACGGCAGGCCAGCGCGGCTGCTGGACCCATTCCGCCGACTAAAGCGCCGGCGGAGCGGTCAGCGAGGAGCGCCGAAGGGCTTCTGGCACATGAAAACCGGCGACCGTTGCCGGTCACCGGTACCCATCATGGCAGTTAAGCAATCCTTCTAATTGAACGCCGCCTACAGGCCAATGACGGCCGTGGGGGGGGCCTCCTTAAGGGGATTCGCGAATTATTCCTGGCTTGTGCCACTTCGGGGCGACGCTAGAATTCCCCTCCCCAAGTCGTGGATTCGCTCCTGCGAAAACAAGGCTAGGAACCGGTCGGGGCGTAGCGCAGCCTGGTTAGCGCGTTGCACTGGGGGTGCAGAGGTCGGAAGTTCAAATCTTCTCGCCCCGACCATTCTTCCTTATCGATGGGAGAAGCTTGCTTCGAGGCAGTGTGCCTCAGCAAAAGACCGAGCGAAACGGCCCTGGTGTCGTGCTGGTGTTGACTCGTCCAAAAGGATGAGTCTGGTGTCCTCCTGAAGAAGGGTGAAAAATTTACCGGCATGCTGCTGGTGCTCGTGGCGACGACCGGCGGATGCGCCATGCACAACTATGACTTTGATGCGTTGTCCGACCTCGATGGGTCCACCCGAGGGGCGCGATTCAAGCAGGACCTGGAGGGCGCCATGGGCGAAGGGGACCATGAAGAACTCTTCGACATCAAGGTATTCCCCTTGGCCCACACCCATTTGAGTGTGTTTACCGAAGAACGCGACCACGGCATCGAGGAAGGGTATCTCGAGGCGAAGATCGACGCATACCTACCTTTGTTCGGAATCGTCGATGCTTCCTTCACGCGATACGACGATGATGGTCAGATCTCGGAACATCATGAGCACTACTCCTTCCTGTGGGGGCTTTTCTCCTCCCATCTGGAGCGGGTCGACACACGCCTTGGCCTGCCGCGGAGTTTCGCTTGCCGTGGCGCAAGGAAAGTCGGATGTCGCCGATTCCCGTGCGTGGCATGGAATACCGACCACGATGACGACCACCCTTAAATCCATGCCTGCCGTGGTGCAGTGTCACTACGGGCTCGATGCCATCGAGTTGCAGACACGCCCCATTCCGGAGCCCGAGTTCGGGCAGGTGCGCATCCTGGTGACTGCGAGCTCCCTCAATCCGATGGATTGGCATCTGGCCATGGGGTCTCCAGGAATCGTTCGTCTCGTCAAAGGCTTCCGACGCCCGAAGCATGAGATTCTTGGGCGGGAAATCTGTGGGGTGGTCGATCGAATCGAAAGTGGACGTACCGTGGGCAAGATCGCGGTTGCGATCGATTGACGTCGGCTTGATGCAGGGCGGGAGGGCGAGATGAGGCGTCGCCCTCGGCGATTTCACTCTTGCGTCGGAACCGCGGATGCGGGCGGCGCTGCAACGACGCGGTAAAGGGAGCCGTCGTAACTCACGAGGTAGAGCCCTTGCTCACAGTCGACGCCGAAGCTCACTGGCGAAGTCATCTTGTGGCTTTCGCGCAGTTCCTTGGTGCGATTGACGCGATCCACCACTTTGCCATTCTCGATGCGGAAGGTGCCCACGGCGCCACTGCAGAGGTCGCCGTAGAAGTAATGTCCCTGGAGCCAAGGCATGGCTTCGCCGCGGTAGACGAAGCCACCGGTCACGGAGCAGTGCCCGTTCTTGCGGCTGTACTCATGCACAGGATCGGTCAGCGGTACATCATGGCTGTGTATGCTGTCCTTGAAGGAATGCTTCCCTTCGCGGATGCGCCAGCCATAGTTCTCGCCACCCTTGCTGGTGCCGGGAACCCAATGGATCTCTTCCCATTTGTTCTGCCCGACATCACCGATGTACAGATCGTTGTTCTCCGGATCGAAGCAGAAGCGCCACGGGTTGCGACAACCATAAGCCCAGATCTCATCGCGGAAGTTCTCATCATTCACGAAGGGATTGTCTTCCGGAATGCCATAACCCAAGCCAAACTCCTTGCGGTCGACGTCGATGCGCAGGATCTTGCCGAGCAGGTCCTGACCATTTTGGCCGGCGTCGTTCGGGTCACCGGCGGCACCGCCATCACCCAGGCCGATGTAGAGATAGCCATCGCGCGGACCGAATTCGATCATGCCACCGTTATGGTTCGGCCAAGGCTGCTCGACGGTCAGCAGGATCGTTTCACTGGCTGGATCCGCCACCCAGGTCTTAGGGTCGACCTGGAAGCTGGAGATCGTGGTCGCGCCATCGACGTTGGAGTAGTGCAGATAGACCAGCGGCTTCTCCGGAAACTTCGGATGCCAAGCCATGCCGAGCAGACCGCGTTCCGAGGCATCGTTGATCTTCTTGCGCAGGTCGATCAGGTCCGTTGGGCGCACCGCACCCTCTTGCACCACGCGCAGCCGCCCTTTCTTCTCCAGCACGAATAGGGTGCTCGCATCGGCCGGCGCCGAACACACGTAGACCGGGGAACGGAAGTCCTCGTGGATCAACTCCAAGGCCAGGCGTTGCCCCAGGGGCTGTGGGGCAATCACCTCTGGCTCCTGCCAAGCATCCGCAGGACGCGCGCAGGAGGGGAACAGGAGCAGGGCGAGGGGAGGCAGGAACTGCAGGGCCATGCCCCAAAGCCTACTTCCGCGCCTGCACCCGCCTACTTCTTGGGATAGAAGTCTTCCGCCCACTCGGCCCATGCGGCATCGAATTGAGCAGGATCCATTCCGAAGATGGCTTCCATGCCGGCAACCTGACGCGCCTCCAGGGATTCTGGAGTTTGCATTTCACCCTTGGGATAGGGGTTCTTGAGGACATCCACCCACTTGGCGAAACCCTCGCGATGCTCATTCATGAGGTAGTCGATCCGCGCCCACGCCATCATGTGTTGTGCTGGCTTCATGTTCTCGGCATCGGGGTAGCCCATCACCTTGGTGAAGGCATCGAAGTACTCATGCCCGACGCGTGCTCGCACCTTTGGGCCCCACTTCCAGATGTTCTTGTCGTCGTTGCCGAACAGACGATCATCGGTGTAGTAGTTCTTGCTCGGGTCGATCTGGCGTGCATACCAATGGCCAAGACCGGTGACCATCCACTCCGGCAAGGCGTGGCGGTAGTAGCGATACCCATTTAGCAAGTTCATCACCATGCTGTATTCAAATAGGCAGTGCATGGTGGTGTCATTGGTCATGCCTTCGTTCTCCACCGCGACGCCGAACAATAGCGTGCCATCACGCGGGAACATGTGACGGATCGGCTTGTCACCCTGCGCGTTCATAAAGGAAGCGCGGTAGCGGCCGAGACTGGATTCCTGCTCGAAGAACAGGATGGTGAACTTACTCTTCATGCCGAGGAAAGGACCTTCCCCCATATACCGATCGTTCTTCATCTGCCCCGGGCCGGTGGGGAAGTCACCCTCGCCGACACCGAGCAGTTCCGAGATCTCGGCATAGAGATCCTCGGCGCGCATCGCATAGAGATGCAGGCGGAGCCATGGATCCAACTTGCTCGCTTTCTTCGGGACATTCGGCAGACGCTCCCGCAGACGCGCAAGCTCTTCCTTAATCTTGTTCTTCTCGATTTTGCTGCCGCGGTTGACCGTGTACTCGGGCAAGCTCGAACCAATGCGGAAGTGTTCCGTTTCTACCCAACGAATGCGCGCGCCACCGATGGCCTCTTCGACATCCGCAGTGCTGTGGTTATCCGCCCAATGAAATTTTTCATATGCGACGTAACCGGCGGCTTCCCAGACAGCCTGATCGTTTTCGGAATAGGGGTCTTCTAGCCACTCCTTCTTTTCATCCTCCTCATCCTTGTCCTTTTGGGCATGGAGAGACTGGAGAGGCAGACTGAGAGCGAGGAGAAGTAGGAGGAAGCGGTATGGCATCAGCGTTATGGGGGCGAGAGCTCCTGGATATAAGGGTCGGGTCTCCCTTGGATATGTGCAAACTCAAAAAAAAACCGGCGCCGAACCTTTCGATTCGGCGCCGGTTGGGTTCAGAAGGTCTACTTGCCGGCTGCGGCGAAAGGCTTCTGGTTGATGTCGATGGTCGGCTTCTCGTCGGCCTTGCGTAGCTTCAGTTGCGACAGTTTGGCTTCCCGCTTCTTGCAGTCGTCCATGTCGCCCTGAGCCTTAGCCAGGTCCTTCTTCAGCTTCTTGAGCTTCTTGGACTTCGGTCCCTTACGCTCAATCTCATCGTCGATGGCGATCTCAAGGCGAGCGATCTTCTCGTCCAGCACGTCGTACTGGTAGATGATCTTCTCGATCTCCTTGGTGGCCTTCTTGAAGTCACCGGAGTACTCGGAGGCCAGCATGGTGTGCATGTGGTCCCAAAGCTCTGTGCGCGACTGGTCTCCGCGGAGCGGGGTGGCACCAGAGCCATCCCAGCGAGCGAGGAACAGGTGTGGTGGATGTTCTTCCGGGAACAGCTCAGCGAAAGGATGATCCTCGTCGAGCACTTCAATCGGAAGCTTCACGCACTGGAACCAACGCGCCATGATCAGGGTCCGTTCGTTGCCACCACCTCGCGAGAGGAGGGCATCGTCGGTGCCGTTACAAAGACGGCATTCCCGGAGCACGAGCAAAGGCTTGCGTGAATCCTGTGCAACGGTGTAGAAGGCAACTTGGCGATCCATGGCCACGCGAGCACGCTTGGCGACGGTTCCCTTGCTGTAGTCAGCGTTGACGTCTACGAGGTTGTGGACAGGATAATCCCAACGCATCTTCAGCAGACTCTTAGCGGTCTTGCCATGCTCAGTCGGCAGGGCAGCACCACCACCAGAACCCGGAGCGGCACCCGGGGCTGCCGGAGTGCTCGGGGTAGCAGGTGTACCTGGAGTTGCAGGAGTCGAAGGGGTGGAAGGTCCTGCTGGACCCGCTCCGGTGGTATCACCGGGGCCGCCGTAACCAGCTCCCCCACGGGGAGCAGCGCCGCCACCTCATCATTGGGGTGCGGCAGAGAGTGGTCCGGCGAAGGAAGCCACTGCCGCAATTGTGAGCAGGTAAGAGAGGATCTTGTTCATTTCTTAGAGACAGGGTTGGTTTGGGGGCCAATCCGTGTTGCAACGAGAGTAGCACCCTTATCCGGAGAATAACCCCAAAATGCCAGGTTCTTCGGGGATGTTCTCTACTTTTTTCGGTAGTTATTGGGCACCCAAGCACGCCAAATCGTGTCGAATTCGGCCGGGTTGAGGCTGAGGACGGCCTGAAAGGCTTGAATCTGGTGTTTTTCCAAGAGCGAGGCATCCACAACGGTCCCCGAAGGAAAAGGCGATTTCACCACCCGCAGGAACTCAGCCAGCTCCTCGGGGCGTTCCTGGAGCAGAAAATCGACCCGCGCCCAGGCAATCATGTTGTCGGTGAACTCCAGGGAGGTGTGATCGGGCCAGGCCGCCATCTCCGCGAACTCCGGATCGGCGTCGTTCTTGACGCGACCACGTACGCGCACTTCCCAATCCCAAACATCCTTGTCGTCGTTGCCGAAGGTGCGGTTGGCATTGAAGTAGTTGCGCTTCTCATCGATGGCGCGCGCCTTGTGATGCGCCATGCCGACGGACACCCATGGCGGCACACTGTGGCGGAAACCGAGGTAGCCATCCAACAGATTGATGGTGAGGCCATAGGTGACCATGCAATGCATGGTCGTATCCGAACTCATGTTGTCGAGCTCTGCCGCCAACCCAAAGAACTGCACTTCGTTCGCGGGGAAGTGATGCAGCACCGGCCCCGGTGTGCGAATGTTGCAATAGGCAGAGGCATAACGTGCGAGAGTGCTCTTGTTCTCGGTGAGCAGGAGCGTGAATTTATTCTTCATGCCGAGATATGGGCCGGCATTCCCGGGTCGATAGGACGAGCTCTGATCGCTGACCAAGGGAAAGTCTTCATCCGTAACCAACAAGACTTCCTGGATCTCGTCGTATAGGTCCTCGACGCGCATCGCATAGAGGTGCAAGCGTAACCAAGGATCCAAGGTCTTCGCCTTCTTCGGAGCACGCGGCAAGAACTCCCGCAGACGTTCGAGTTCGGCCCGCACCTTGCGTGTCTCGACACGATCATTACGGTCGACGGTGTACGCGCCCAAGGTGCTGCCGATGCGGAAGTGCTCGGTCTCCACCCAGATCAAGGGTTCGCCCGCTAAGGCCTTCTCGATATCCGCGGTGGTGTGGGAATCACCCCAAGGCATGCGCCCGAAGCGGACGTAACCCGCAGCCTCCATAGCCTCGGCTTCATGCCGGGTGTAGGGGTCATAGGCGTGGCCTTCGGGAAGGGCCTTCTCCTGAGCGGTCAAGCAGCCAAGCAGGCAGAAGGCCGCGCAGAGGGTGTGTATAAGGCTTTTCATCAGGGGAGAGGGCAGCAATCCGCGTGCCAAAGCGGATTGCTGCATCGACTGCGCTACGGCGTCTGCTTCAATCCGAGGTCGGCCAATGCGGCTTCTTCCTCTTGCAGGAGAGCCAGCTCGCCCAGCAGTTCCTCAAGCTTGGCCTTTTGCTTCTTGGCCTTGCGCGAATTCTCGCCACTCTTCTCGACCGTGTGCTCATAGTCAAACTCGAGACGAGTGATCTTCTCATCGTAGACGTCGTACTGCGCGATAAGCAGCTCCAGTTCCTTCACGGCTTTCCGTGCATCCTTGGAGTATTGATCCGCAAGCATGACGTGCATCTTCTGCCACAAACGTTTCTGATCGGCATCGGCCTCGATGGGGATGACGTTGGTGCCGTCGTAACGGGCGAGGAAGGCATGCGGTGGGTGCTCCTCGGCGAAGACGTTTCGGAACAAATGATCCTCATGGAGAACATGCAGGGGCAGTTTCACGCAGTGGAACCAGCGCGTCATCAGGAGCGTGCGCTCGTTTCCTTGCGAAACCTGGAGCAAGGCATCGTCGGTGCCATCGCAGTGCATGCATTCGCGCAGCACCAAAAGAGGGCGCTTGTCGTCACCCGCGACTTCGCGGAAGGCCGCGGTCCGTGGCAGAGCACTGGTGTAAGCCTGTGCGACGGTGAATGCCTTGATGCGATCGGGCGTGAAGAAACGATGCACTGGATAGTCCCAGCGAAGATCGAGCATGGTCTTGGCCGTGCGCCCATGTTCGGTCGGTAACGGCATGCCTCCTTCCGTTACAGGAGCACCCGCAGCGGGCTGCGAAGGAGGAGTCCCCGGTGAGGCCGGAGCAGCAGGTGTACCTGGAGTCACCGGGGCGGAGGGTGTGGCCGGAGTTCGCGGGGTGCGTGCCTTGCTCGGGCCAGAAGGTCCGGTGGGCGAGGCGGGGCGGGCCGGAGTGGTCGGCTGGGAGTTGCGCCCATCCGGAATCGTGCCGACGCCACCTCCATCTCCAACAGGGGGGGGTGGTGGAGGCGGTGGAGGGGGCGGCGGGCCGCCATAACCGCCGCACTGCGCATCCGGCAGAGCAGCAGCCGAGGTCGTCGTGGTGAGGCCGAAGCCGGCGACGAGGCTAAGAAAAAGAATCAGGTAGGTCTTCATGGGTTTGTGGCATGAAAAAGAGGTTCAGGCACCATAAGCGCCATTCCTTGCTATCGGCAAGGCAATCCCACGAAATCCACTTAATTGCCCTGCGCGGGGCCTTGCGGCTGGTCTTCATAGATCAACCAGTCCGTGACCGACAATGCGGAGCGATAACGCATCGCGGCGGACTCTGCTTCGATATAGCTTTTCGAAGGCTCCAACTCCATGCTTTGCCCGACCCAACGCATGGCGTCGATGCCGTCTTCGCGAACGCGGACGGCACCCTCATCAAAGAGGATCAATCCGGAGCTGTTGAAGCCCAGATGGTAGGCATCGGCGTCGAGCAGACTGGTGCCGAGGCCGCGATAACCGAAGGGACCCAAACCGGCGGCGTGGAAGAGGGTCGGGGCGATGTCCTTGTGGGAACCGGGAGTGAGTGGATCCGGCTCGAACTGGTTATGGAGGACGTCGGGTAGGAGCAGCAGGAATGGCACGGCGCGTTCCAGCAGCACTTCCTGATGCGCAAAGGGAATGTTCATGCCGGCCGTGTGGTCGCCGGTGATGCCAAGGATGGTGTCTTGCAGGAGGCCATCGGCGGCGAGGTCATCGAGCCAACCACCCAAATGATGCAGGGCATAACGATAGGTACCGACTTGCGCGTTTTGGGTGTCGTCGAGCGGACCACCGGTACGCGCCAACAATCGTTCCGGCGGAATCAATGCCGGCGCTTCCCAGGTCGACGGCAAACGGTTCGGTGGATGATTGGTGGTCGTGAACACCACCATCATGGTCGGACGTTCGGCCGTGGCCAGACGTTCCCGCACCGCGCGGAACAGATGCGCATCCCACAAACCCCAAGTCTCTGCATCTAACTCCGGATCGAGGTCATAACGCTCCAGCAGATCCTCCATTCCGACGACTTCCTGGAATCCCTGCAACGGCAGGTAATCCCCGAGTTTGCGCCAGCTCGAAGGTCCACCGTAATAGAAGGAAGTGTCATAGCCCTGGTTGGCGAACAGCTGTGCCATGCTCGACGGGAAGGCGCGTGCTCCCTGTTCCGATTGCGACAAGTGCTTGGTGCCAGGGCGATACGGCAGGTCGAGGGTGATGCCGAGGATGCTGCCGATCGAGATGTTGTCGGCGGGCAGGAAGCGACGGTAGAGAATGCCGTTGTCGAAGTAAGGTGCGGCGGGGCCGAGCAGATCGAAGTCGTCGGTCTGGTATCGCAAAAGGTGCGTGGCGAAGCTCTCCATCACCACCAACACCACATGCGGCTGCTTCTGCAGCTCCGGCGTCGGACGCATCTCCTGCAGCGGCAATCGCTGGAACAGACTGCCGCTATCGGTGAGTTCCGGATCGCCGGTGAAGGCGATCAATGCATCCTGCGGATCCTCCCCGAATCCATGCGCAAGCGCGGTGGAGAGGGTGTCTTCCTTGACCCGCGTCCAAACCGTTTCGGCGAGTTTCTCCACTCCATTTTCCGGAATGGTGCGCACGAATGCGGTTTGCGGGTATTCCTCCGCAAGTCCGACGAACAATGGATTGAGCCTTACCGAGCACAAGAACACCGCCAACAGACTATGCGTGACGATATGCACATTGAGCCGACGCTCCACCGTTTCCGCATCCGGTGACTTCGCGGCATGCAGGAAATCCGCGAAGTGGAATGCGCGACGGATGATGCGCAGCACCATGTACTCCAACGCCAAACCGACACTGAGATACAGCAACAGCGGGTACGACTGCCATGCACTCTTCAACACCGCGACGATGTCATCCTCGATCGCGCCAAAGGCCAGGATGTTGAAACGCGAACCGAAGTAGCTGTAATAGATCTGCTCCGACGCCAAGGTGATAACAATCACCGAGATACCGAGGAACCAATAGATCGAAGTGCGGTGCAGCCACACCTTCCAACGTTCGAGGTTGCGGTCGCGCA
Organism: Planctomycetota bacterium; assembly: GCA_049609225.1. Taxonomy (GTDB): domain Bacteria; phylum Planctomycetota; class UBA1135; order UBA1135; family UBA1135. Next base: position 12,370 of record JBMYYH010000039.1, read on the forward strand.
TCCACAACAAGGAGAAGGTGGGGGGCAGCGCGAACAACAGCAAGATGCGCAGGTCGTGCAAGGCGCCGAAGGCAAAGGCCATCGGTAGGGAACCGAGGAAGTCCTTCCAGATTTCCGGATGCGCGAACTGGATTGTGAAGAGCAGGCGGAAGCCGCTCATCAGGACCAGCAGAACCCCAATCAACCACCAAGTGCGTTTGATGGATGTGAGGATCGCGTTGCGCAGGCGGATCTCGCTCATGCACCACTCAGTGTACGCGACACCGCCTCGCGCCAAAGGGCGTAGCGGGCGTCGGCGGCCTGGGCGGGGAGTGAGGGGGTGTAGGTCTCGGCGGCGGGAGCGATGCGCGCGGCAGCCCCTTCGAGGTCAAACAGACCCGATTGCAAACCAGCTCCCACGGCCGCACCGGCTGCCGTGGTCTCGACATAGGTGGGCCGCTGGATCGGCAGCTGCAGGATGTCTGCGAGAGTTTGCAGGAACCAACGGTTGTGGCATAGGCCACCATCGACGCGGAGGATTTCCGGCAACGGTGCGCCGTCGGCCGTTGCGGTTTCAAGCAGGTCGCGCGTCTGGAAGACCGAAGCCTCGATACCCGCGCGGACGATCTCGGCCTTGCCGGTGCCGCGCGTGATGCCGAGTAGGGAAGCGCGGGCGTGCGGATCCCACCAAGGAGCTCCAAGACCGGTGAAGGCCGGCACCAAGAACACTTCCGCTTCCGGGTCGGCGGCACGCGCGAGCGCTTCGGTCTCCGTGACATCCTCGAACAACTGCAGGCCATCGCGTAACCACTGCATGGCGGAACCGGCGGAAAAAATGCTGCCCTCCAAGGCGAAATGCGTGGTCCCTTTATGCTTCCACAACACGGTCGTCAGCAGACGACGGCTTTCCACCAGGCAACGTTCGCCGGTGTTCTGCATGGCGAATGCGCCGGTGCCAAAGGTGCATTTCATGGTGCCGGGGGTGAAGCAACCTTGGCCGAGGGTGGCGGCTTGTTGATCGCCAATCATGCATTGGATCGGTAATTCCAACCCAAAGACATCGGCGTCGGTGGTGCCGAAGGCGTCACAGGTGGCCCGCACTTCGGGCAGCAGGCTCATGGGGATCTGCAGCTGTTCACACAGCCATGGATCCCAAGCGCCGGTGTTGAGGTCGAAGAGCAGGCTGCGGGAAGCATTGCTCGGATCCGTCGCATGCACCTTGCCACCCGTGAGATGCCACAACAACCAAGCGTCGATGGTGCCGACGGCAAGTTCCCCGGCTTCGGCACGCGTTCGTGCACCAGGAACATGATCCAGCAACCACCGGATCTTGGTGCCGCTGAAATAAGGGTCGAGCAGTAAGCCGGTGCGTCGGCGGACTTCCTCTTCGATGCCGGCATCCTGCAGCTCTTTGCACAGGGCGGCGGTGCGTCGATCCTGCCAGACCAGGGCTGGATGAATGGGTGTGCCGCTTTGTCGATCCCACATCACCACGGTCTCGCGTTGATTGGTGATGCCGATGCCGGCGATGCGCTCGGCGGCGTGGTCTGCGGCTGCGATGACTTCCCGACAACAGGTCAGGGTGTCGGCAAGAATGCGCTGCGGATCATGTTCGACCCAGCCCTGCTTCGGAAAGGCCTGCGGCAACTCCTTCTGCGCGACATGCAGAGGTTGCAGTTGCGCATCAAACAGGATCGCGCGGGAGGAAGTCGTGCCTTGGTCGATAGCGAGCAGCAGGTCGCGGTCCATGGGCCTAGCCTACTGCGGCCTCGGCAGCGGCGACGACTACTTACTCAGGCCCAACGCGCGCGCGATGTCTTGCCCGACATTCAGCGTAGACCCTTCGATCGAATCCAGCCCCAACAGGGCCATACACAGGTTGCCGACATCGCCATTGCGGAGCGGTGGCAGTTGCCCTTCCACCCGCGCGACGGGATCCAATCCCGGATCCTGACGGGTTCCCTTCATGATCTCATAAAGATCAACCCTGGGTGCACCGGCGTAATGGACGAACAGCGGGATCACCGTATTCACCCACATCATGCCGTGCCCGTGATGGTTCTTGAACGGGACGCCACCGCCATGGTCGGTCGTCACGATGACGGCCGTGCGTGCGCGCAGGATCGGATCGCTGTCGATGTGATGCAGGAGGCGCCCGATCTGACGATCCGCTTCCTTGACCGACTCCAAGTACGGTGATCCTGGAGTCATATCCCAGCCACCGCCGTGACCCGCATCATCCGGCCCACGGAGATGTAGGAAGGTGAAGGTGCGTTCCCGACGTTCTGGATTCAGCATCTCGAAGGCAAACTGCATCTGCTTCTCGACGTCATCCGTGATCAGCATCACGTCCATCCAACGCTCGCCTTCTTCCGGATTCCAAGTGTCCGGGAACAGCCAGAATTTCGGCTTCGACGCGATCAGTGCATCGGCGATGCTTGCTGCGGAGGTGCGGTGAAAAACACCCTTGATGACTTTGCCTTGTGCATCCACCAGGGTCTCGCCGTTTTGGGGACGTGCATTCGAAGTCCAACCGTGACCGCCTTCACCCTTCACCGTACGCCCCGTGAGCATGTCGGTATGGTTCGGCAGCGTGACCGAGTAGTCCGGATCGCAACGCGCATTCAAGGTGTGCGGACCATGCATCAACTGATGGAAATGCGGCAAGCCGGCGCCTTCATCGATGAGCAGTGCATCGGAACGCAGGCCGTCGACGCTGATCAGGAGCACGTGGTCGAAGGGTGCTGCTGCCGGGGCCGCAGGTGCAGGTGCCTGGGCCAGGAGAAGAAACAGGGAAAGCATCGGTCTAGAGTTTCTTGCGCGGTTTGGGATCCTTCACCGGGTAGGTGGACATCACCCAATCGCGCCATGCCTGTTCTGCCTGCGGGATGGTCATCTCGAGGTGCTTGCGGAACAGGTCGCGCGGGATTTCGCGGTTCTTGAAGCCCATCAGGAAGGGCTTGATCGCCTCCGGTTTGGTGGCAACGATCCAATCATAAAGGCTCCAACCGATGGCATGCTCTTCATCCCAAAGAGTGCCGGAGATCTTCTGCACCAGCTCCGGCAAAAGGCTCTGCTTGTTCTTCACCAGATATTTGCGCATCGCGGTGCGCCACTGGCCATTCTCGTAATTGAGGTTGGCGTCGGCCTCGTCGATGCAATAGGTCGACACGCGGCGGAACAGTTTTTCCTCGTACCAATGCGCCGCACCGACATCGAACCAACCGGCCTTTTTGTTGCCGATCCATTCGGTGCGGAAGACGTTGCTCATCAGAAGATGGATGCCCACATGCACGCCGTTGGAGACCACGCCCATCGCGGCATTCTTGATTCCTTCTTCGCCGGTCCAGCAGGAGTAGGCCGGATCGGGGCCGAAGAGTTTGAAGGCGCCATCATCATTGGTGCCGAGGATTTCGCGATTGACCAGATGATGGTCGGCCTGGTCGCCCCAGTACCAGATGCGCACGCGCTTGCTGTAGTGATGGGTCTTGGCGCCGAGGTGAGCATTGAGTTGCTCGGCAGCGATCTCCGCTTCGCGCGCCAGTGCATGCGCGACTTCATGGGCATCCATGCGCTTCGAGCCGTCCTTTAGTTTTTCGGCATCGATGATGATGTCGAAATGTGGCGTGATGACCCGTACCAAGGGGCGCTCGAAGAGTTTCTGAGCGGGTGTGGGGGAAGCCTCGAAACGTTCGAAGCGTATAGCCCGTTTCTCCAGCTCGACATTGCCCGGACCGCCATCGCATCGCTTGCAGTCCACCAACAAGGCACCACTGCAATCTTTGCAGGCCGAGGCGACGGAGCAGTAGAGCACTTCCGCTTCCGCAGCCAGCCATTTATCACCGTGTCGCTTGCAGTCCTTGACACCTTCGAGGTGACAAAGCTTGCAACCCTTGCCTAGATCGGCCTCCTCCTGCGCTACCGCGAAGGTAGGCATGGCGAAGAAAAGTAGGAGGCAGATCCAGACGTGGGTCATCGAGCCTGTGGACTACTCGATCCAGGTGCCAATCACGTTGCTGGTGTCGCCATTGACGACGGCCTGCAACCACACCGAACGACCGACCATGCTGCCAGGTGCCGCAACACTGAAGCTGCCGTTGCCGGAAGCATCTGCCGACGAAGTGCCGGCCAGTTGTGGACCGTTGATGCCGAGGGTCACACCCATCGATGGGATTGCGGTCGAACCCAGACCGGCGAGGCTACCGGCAAGGAACACCGGGCCACTTGGAGTCGCGCCGGTGAAGGCAAGACTGTTCGGGCCGACGTTCATCGGCAGTAGTGCATCGAGATGGAAAGCGCCAGCATCTGCGGTATCGCAGAATCCATCGAGAGGGCCATCAAAGTTGATGTCGCTACTGACACCGGTGCCTGGATCGACCAAGGTCACCGTGATGTCCATGTCGAGCGAGAAGGTGATGGTACTTCCCGACTGCGTGACGGTGCCGTTGACGGCGGTGGGTGGCGACAGGATGCCGGCGATCGGCTCCGTACCGCTACCGAACAGACCACCCATGGTGTTGGTGCCGGCGGTGGTGGTCAGCGTGATCATCGCGGTGAAGTTGCCCAAGGCGTCGATCGCGAAGCTCGGCGACGCGAGATGGAACTCCATGTTCTTCAGGTCGAAGGTCGCGAGCGGCGGCAGGAAGAAAATCGGGTTCGGGATCTCTCCGCTCAGTGTGGTCGGGTTGGTGAACGCCACCGCGCCATTGAGGCTGCCGGATGTGAAAGGTGCGCTGCTTTGATCGAGCAGTAACTCGACGGTGCCACCGATCTTGAAGGTGTTCGGAGAGACGTTGACCGAACCGAGACTGGTGGAGACATCCCACGAGATCACGTTGTTCGGCTCATCGAGCGCGACGTGATGCTGGACGGATTGTGCGGCGAGGGGTGCGGCAAGGAAAGCTGCCGCTGGAATCAGGAAATGCTTGGACATGGCGTGGGAGGGGTCACGGGGGATTCCCGCTCGATGCGGGCTCTCCGCATCATAGCTGCCGAAATGTCCAGGAAACCTGCCTCTATAGGTCGTAATCGACCGTCAGCGGCGCATGATCGGAAAAGCGCTGCTCCTTGTAAACCGCCGCGGCCGTCGCTTTCTTGGCCAAACCCGGGGTGGTGACGTGATAGTCGATGCGCCACCCGGTGTTGTTGGCCCACGCCTGTCCACGATTCGACCACCAGGTGTAACCATCACCTTCGGCATCAGGGTAGAGCTTGCGGAAGACGTCGGACCAGCCGAGTTCGCCGAACACCTTAGTCATCCAATCGCGTTCTTCGGGAAGAAAGCCCGACTGCTTTTGATTGCCGCGCCAATTCTTTAAGTCCATCTTGGTATGGGCGATATTCCAATCACCGCAGACCACCACGTGACGTTTCGACGCTCGCTTTTCCTCCAGCCACTCGGCGAAGCGATCCATGCAAACATACTTGAATGCCTGACGATCATCCTTGGCCGAACCCGAAGGCATGTACAAAGACACAACACTCAAGCGCCCGAAGTCGGCTTGAAGGAAACGTCCTTCGCGGTCGAATTCTTCCCAACCGAGGCCAACCGTGACCTTGTCCGGTTCGTTGCGACAGTAGATGCCCACACCCGAATAACCAGGCTTCTCGGCATGGTGGTAGATGGCGTGATAACCCTCCGGCGCCCGCATGGTGTCGGTCAGTTGATGATCCTGAATCCGCGTTTCCTGCAGACACAGGACATCGGCTGCATGCTCTGGAAGCCAATCGAAGAAACCCTTGCGGTCGGCCGAACGGATCCCGTTCATGTTGAGGGAAGTGATGCGCATGATTCAGGCAAGCACGCCGAGTTTCTCGAGTTGAGCTTCGGCTTGGGGAGCCCAACCGCGATTCGCAATCGGACTAGCTGGGGACGGGTGGAGCACGGTGCCGAACTCCAGATCCAGGTCGAGGTCTCCTAGGACTTCGATGGCGCGTTTCTCGGCGAACTTACCCACGCCAATCACGATGCGCGGCTTCAGCCACTTCACGGATTTGCGCAGCGCCTCATCGCAGGCCTCGAACAAGGGCTTCTTGGCGGCGGCAGGCAGCTTGTCGGGCGTGAAATTCCGACCACTCTCCTCCATGAAGACCAGAGGGCAATAGTTCAGCACATAGAAGCGCTCGAAGAAGGCTTCCGGAGTGGTGAAATACTCCTGTGCCCAGCCCCACAGACGGCGTCCGCTGACTTCCGACCGCGTGCAGTCGAAGCCCTCAATCGGACGTTTCGGGTGCTCCAGATCCGGTTTATCTACTTTGCCGGCCACATCCAACCAATCCCGCGCGAGTTCAATCTCGCCAAATGGGATGCCCGTCTGCGCCATGCCCCACGGCCCCGGATTCATGCCTAAAAGCAATGCCGGCGTGCCTTTCCTGGCGTACTTCTTGATGAACTTCTCATGCGGACGCCGCGCGTAGACCAGAGGGTTGTAGACATGCGTGATGGGCTCCGGAAACGACAGGTCATCCACCTGGCGTGCAAGTTCGCGGTCCACTTCGATCAGTCCCATGGGGCGGGAGTGTACCCTTCCCCAGATGGAACGCGTACTCGAACCCGAAGTCATGGATACCCAGGAGGAAGCCGAGGCCTACGATGCCATGGATCACTCCGGCGCCAATGATGCCTTCGTGACCCGGCTGTTGGAGCTGGGCGCCCAAGGCAGGGTCCTCGATATCGGCTGCGGCCCGGGGCATATCGCCCTGCAGTTGGTCACGCAGAAACCGGAGTTGGAGGTGGTCGGCGTGGACCTTTCGGAGAACATGCTGAAAATCGCCGAGGAGCATCGAAGCGTCTGTTCGCAGGCCGAGCGCGTGTCCTTTCAGATCGCCGATGCCAAAGGACTCGACTTTCCAGACGACAGTTTCGATGCCGTCTGCTCCAACACCATCCTGCACCATATTCCCGATCCCGTGCCGTTCCTGGCCGAGGCTTGGCGCGTGTTGAAGCCTGGGGGAGTGCTCCTGATCCGCGATCTCTTCCGCCCCGACAATGCCGAAGTGGTCGCGCATTTGGTCGATACGCATGCGGCCGACGAAGCCGCCGATGCACGGGAACTGTTCCGCGCGAGCCTTTGCGCCGCCCTCACTCCGGATGAGTTGGTCGACGTCGCGCGTAAGGCCGGCATCTCGGATGCCGAAGTCGTAGAAGACAGCGACCGGCACATGTCTTTGCAGACAGTGCCGGTCGCGTAGGAAGGTTCGCTTAAAGCGTGGTGGTCGTCACCAGGTTCGACTTCACCGAATCGATACCACCCACGCCGCGCACGATGGCGGCTTGGATGTAGACGGTCAAGCCGCTTGGTGCACCCGCTGGCACAGCGACGAACAAGGAAGCATCCCCCGAACCACTTGCCACGGCCGAGCCGAGGTAAGTCGCAGGTGCGCCTAGATCGAGGACCAAACCACCGAGTTGTGGTGGCGCCCAGTTCCCCGCGATGGTGCTCACGAGGAAGTGCACATCCTCACCGGAGTTGGCGTTGGAAGCACTGAAAGTGCTGTTTGCGCCCGGTACCAGCGTTGGCGTGGCTAAGCTCAATTCCTGACTGGTGGCGAACTCACCGACCCACGTGCGCCAGCCGCCGGTGCGGTAAGCGTGGTGGTTCCAGAAGGTGGTCGGATCGTTCGGATCCTGTTCCACGCCAGCGTAGTCACCCCAGCGTCCGCCCGTTTCCGGGGAGGTGCTGTTCTGCAGAACCTTTGGAGCGCTCATGGTGCCAGGTGCATCACTTGACTTGCGGGTGACGAATTCGACCGAGATGTACTGACTGGAAGACGAACGGTTGAAGGCGATCACTGCATCACCCGAGTCCGTGACGTTGATGTCACCGAACCAGTTGTGCTCGCCAGTGCCGAAGTTGAGCGTACCGGTCTGTGCGACGGTCGGGTTGCTCCCCGAAGTCGGCCACCCGTTGAGCTCAATCTCATGCCAACGCACGCGCGCGGTGTTGTTCTCACCGGTGTTATGCGCCACCCAAAGCGAACCATTGCGGACGACACCGTTCTTGATGCGCCAGTCGATGGTGTCCGCCTTGTTGGAAGTGCCGAGCTGGTCGGCGTCCGGCGGGAATGCGAAGCTTGGCACCGTGACCTCCAACTGATGCAACTGGGGGTTGCCGTTGGGGTCGGTGATGGCCTTCAGCAGAAGGCGGTTGCTGTTCGACGAGTAGGTCGTCGCGAAGTAACCCGGCGAGTTGGTGTCGTAGTTCTTGGTTGCACCCAAGGACTGCGTGCCGCCAGCCGTCTGCAGCTGCTTGGTGGTCACAGGCGAACCGTTCATCACCAGGCTCTTGTCCCACATGAAGACGCGGTTGCCGCCACCCGAGAAGCAGTCTCCAGCAAGGAAGATGGCCTCATCGTTAATGCCCAAGTTGGGGAAATCGTAGAAGGTGCAGGTGCCACTGATGACGAAGCGATACTTGTGCCAAGTGCCGTTCGGATCGTTGTCATCGGACATCGCCAACACGATGGAATCGTTGCTTCCAGCACCATCGGCGGCGGCAACGACGAAGCGGTCGGTGTGTGGGTCGTAGAGCGCGACTGGGTCGAAAACGAAGCCGCCGGCGCCGACGGAACCCCAGAAACCGCCACTACCGGCGATCTCGTCGACGAAGGTGCGCACACCAGCCTTGGTGTGGAAGCTGATCTCTCCGTTCGCGACCGTCACGATGTGGTTCGGTCCGACGGCGAGGTCTGGGTCTGGCGGAGTCCAGCCAGTGTTGACGATGGCTTCGAAGCCACCGGAACCACCAGCAGCAGCGGGTGGAGGCACATGCGGCCCGCGCACGAACAACGGATCAAAGTCCGGCTTCGCATTGGCTCCGTGCACCATCGGCTCGGTGATGTCGAGCGCAGCAGCAAGCGGCTCGATCGGTGCCGGTGCGGCAGGCTGGAAGGCCTCAGGGACCAACATGGTTACGCCCACTCCACGACTATCGTTCGGCAACTTGCCATGCCATGCTGCGAGCACTTGATCTTGTGCGGTCCACAGCAGGTTGGTGGCGTTGATGCCGGATTGGAGCGTCTGCTCCCCTTTATCGAACTCGTTGAGGCGGAAGCCTTCCCCGAGCGGACTGCCGTCAGCGGCGAAGCGACGCGCAAAGATGCTGGTCGGCTCGCTTGGACGATGTCCATCTCCGGAGTACTGCTTGGGGTAGAGCACGTTGTAGGCCACGACGAAACGACCGTCTGGAGCCATGGCGACTTGCGCACCCGTGCGGCGGTTCTCACCACCGGCATCGATGGCCATCGCATCTCCTTGGGGCTGACGTGCAGCATCAAAGCGCTGGATCATGGCCTGGTAGTCGGAACCACCTTGACTGGCCATCCAACCCACCACGAAGGAACCATCGGCAGCAGCATCGACGCTTGGCTCGATGGTGAATGCGTCTTCACCCTTTTGCACGGTGAAGGTGTCGCGTTGCGGCTGACCTTCGGCGTCGAAGCTCAAGTGGCAGGCGCCAATGCCTTCCGGTGAGTGCGCATCGTTGAAGCGCCCCCAAACCGCAAGCACTCCAGTGGGGGTGCTGGTGATGGCGGGAATATGCTCCCCGCGCGAACTTTCATGGGAAAGACGGAAATCCGAACCCATGGCAGCGCCGTTGGCGTCGAAGCGACGCGCGAAAAGCACGCGGCGATCCTTCTCGGGGCCGGACCAAGTGGCGACCATGCCACCATCAGGCAAGGCAGCAAGGACGGCATCCATCTGATCGCCGGCATTGATGTCGTTGACTCGGAATTCGTTGCCCAGGGCTGCGAAACCCTCCTCGGTGGGGCCGAAACGGCGGGCGTAGACCCCAACGCCGTCGCCATCTTGGCCGACGGAATGCCACAGGATCCATCCATTGCCATCCGCATCAAAGGCCACTGCGGGCTTGGCCTGCTCGCTTGGCAGGTACTGGTTGACGTGGATTTCCGTGGTGAGAGGACGCCCTCTAGGGTCGAGCAACTGAGCAAATACACCATAGGTGCCTTGTTCTTGGCGTCGACTGCCCCAGGAGACCAGGAGATTGCCGTGGGCGTCCGCGGCGACGCTGGCATCCTGCTGGCGGTTGCTGGTGAAGGTGTTGGCTTGGATCTCGAGGCGGTCGAAGCCATGGACCGGGCTCTGGGGCTCGGTCTGGGCTGTCACCGGCTCTTGGCTGAGGCCAAAGAGTAAAGGCGCCACGAAAGGCGCACTGAGCAGGCTTAGGAACATGCGTAGGGAAGGGGGCAGGAGGAATCGCGGCAAATGCCGACGGTTAGGGGCAAAACGAGTGTAGCCTAGAAAATGGGTGGGGAAACAGAGACTTGTTGTGCGTTTCCGAACACCCGGGGCGAGCCCGCTCCGGATTCCATCCTTAGACGGCAACTCATGCCTTGGCACGAGTCTTGCCAGTAAGAGAAGCGCCAAAGCCCTCGGAAGCCCTACAATCGAGGTTGGCGACCAGCCGAAAATCCCATGCGGAAGACACTCAGCCTTTTCCTCGCCAGCGCAGCCATTGCGCTGATCCCGAGTTGCGGTAAATCCGGCAACAACATCAAGATTGATTCGAATGGAGATTCGTTCAACTCGGGCGGATCCTTCTTCGTCGAAGGCTCCAACATCCTTGATGGCATGTTCTGGCAGATCAACCGCCCCGTGCGGCTGACTTTCAGTCACGCAATCGATCCGGATTCGATCAACCTCAGCACCGTGCAGTTCCGTGCCGTCGACCCACGACAGGCTGGAAACCCGGTCACAGGTACCTTCGAAATCGAAGCCGGTTCTGCAGGGCGTACCCTGATTTTCTTCCCGTCTTGCCCGACCAACGATTCCAACAACAACGGCGCGTTCCAGCCGGGCTCGGTCGAGTATGAACTGATTCTGCCGACCCAAGCCGATAGCCCAACGGTCCTGCGTGACCTTGAAGGTCGTTCGCTCAGTTCCGGTCTGCAGCGTACCTTCTACACGCCGCCGATCTCGCAGCCGCAGTTCCTGGACCTCACTCCTGGTCCTCCGACGGTCTCCAACGTGACCTTCCCTGCGGGCCTGAACTTCTTCGCCAACGCCGACCCGGTTGTTTCGATTCGCTTCAACCAGTCGATCGATGGGCGGAGCACGAACCTCAACACTTCGAACCTCACCCTGCTGTTCGCAGATGGTGAAATCGGAAGTGTCGATGAGAACACCTTCCCGACCACCAACGTGGTTCCCGGTCAGTTGGTCCTTATCCAGAACTGCGTTGAGGCTGGCGCACTGGTTGAGTTCCGCGTTACGGGTCTGCTGCCGCCGAACCGCCGCCTGCGTCTGCAGATGAGCACCCAGTTTGGCGACCTCATCGGTCAGAGCAACACCGCCGTGCTGACCCTCGGCGAACACGTCACGCCGACCCTGACGGAGATCTACGGCGATGGCACTTGGACCGAAACGGATGAGACCGTCGACGAGTTCTTCGACGATTTCAACAACACCAACTTCCTCGCCCTGGATGAGCCGATTCCACTGCCTTTGGCGCAGATCAGCGACGGCTTCATCGCAGCGAACTTCAACTACCCCGGCACCTTCGTCGCGGAAGACACGGACTTCGTCCTGGCGAGTGGCGTCAGCGCTGAGATCTTCACCGATTCGCAGACCGTCTTCACGGACTCGAACAACCGTCAACACACCTTGCAAAACGGTGTGATGAACGTGCATCACTTCACCATCGAATCGGGTGCGACCCTGCGTGGTCGAGGCACCAACCCCTTGGTGATCTACGCAACCGGAGATGTAACTATCAACGGTACGTTGAATGTCAGCGGCAACAACGCCAACTGGCCGACCTCCTTGAACTCTCCGCAGTTCGTTGAAGGTGGTGCAGCCGGCGAGTGCGGTGGTGGTCGCGGTGGCGATGCCTCGCAAGAGGGTCTGGCTGAGACCCTGCGCGCCATGGATGGCGACGGCCCCTTCTTCATCACCGGTGGTGGTGGAGGCGGTGGTGAAGGCGGCTTCAACAGTGACACCGGTGGATCCGGCGTCATCGGCCTCAACGCGACCGTCGTCGGTGGCGGTGGTGGTGGTGGCTTTGCAGTGACCGAAAATGTTTCGGTGCTGTGGACCGACTGGTCGCTCGCGACTGGTTGGCGTCCAAGTGGTGTCGACAATGTCGGCCCTGACCACAACGTTGCGCGTCATACGCAGATGGTCCCAACCATCGGAATCACGGCAGACAATCCCAATGGCAACGGCATCTTCGGTGCCGAGGATGGCATTCGGGGTGTTTCCGCTCCTGGAAACTTGGCTGCTACTGTGGAGCAACCACCCGTCGGCATGGAAGACGTTTCCAACGACACGGTGGTGGAGGTCCTGAACACTACCCACGCTGCTGACTACGACGAAGCATGGACCACCGGTACAACCCCTCCCTTCGACTTCGGTCACCCGACCCAAGGTCCTGATGGCGGTCAAGCTGGACCTTCGATCTTCTCTAACGACCTCACCAACCTGAACACGCTGAACGATTTCTGGGGCTCGCGCATCATGGATGACGGCTCCGTTGAAGTCGGCGAACTGCTCACTCCATGGGCTGGTTCCGGCGGCGGCGGCTCGGGCGACTCGATGTTGATCGAGACTTACGATGCTGACGGCGATGGCAACGTGGATGATGTCCTCACCCTGTTCCCTGTGGTGCCTTTCCAGAAGTCGGCAAGTAACAACTCGCCGGGCT
>JBMYYH010000040.1:0-24735 GCA_049609225.1 Planctomycetota bacterium
TGGTAAACCCAGAGGACACCCTCATCCTCGATTCGCTGAAGGAAGATACTTCCACCAGCCACGAAGAAGCACTCGCTGCGATTTACGCAAAGCTGCGTCCGGGTAACCCGATCCAGCTCGAGAAGGCGCGCGAGTTACTGCAGGATCGTTTCTTCGACAACCAGCGCTACAGCCTGGGTCGCGTCGGACGTTTCCGCATCAGCCGTAAGTTCAAGCGTCCTGCGGATGCCGATAAGGGTCCTCGTACCCTCATCCCAGACGACTTCCTCGATTCCGTCCACTATCTCCTTGGCCTGCGTAAAGGTGAAGGCGAGACCGACGATATCGACCATCTCGGTAACCGTCGTGTCCGCACCCTCGCGGAGATGGCGCACGATGACTTCCGTAAAGGCCTGTTGAAGGTTGCACGCGCTGCCGTCGACCGGATGTCTCAGGAAGACGATTCCGAGACCCTCACGCCTCGCGCGCTCATCAACGCCAAGCCGTTCAGCACTTCGGTCGAGCAGTTCTTTGCTCGCGGTGAGTTGAGCCAGGTGGTCGACCAGACCAACCCGCTGTCGCAGCTGGCGCACGAGCGTCGTCTGTCCGCGCTGGGTCCAGGTGGTCTGAACCGTAAGCGTGCAGGCTTCCAGGAACGAGATGTGCACATCTCTCACTACGGCCGCCTGTGCCCGATTGAGACTCCGGAAGGTGCAAACATCGGTCTGATCTCTTCCCTCGCGTTGTTCGCGATGGTCGATGATTATGGCTTCTTGGTCACGCCATACCGCGTCGTCACCAAAGGCAAGGCCACAGAGGAGGTTGCCTTCCTGCGCGCCGACGAGGAGTACGATGCCATCTTCGCTCCGGCGGATGCGGTCATCGACGAGAAGAACAACCTGGTGCTCGACGAGCAAGGCCAGGTGATGAGCCGTTTCCACGGTGAGTTCGCGCTTCTGCCTGGTTCCGAAGTCCAGTACCTGGATATCGACCCCGGTCAGATCATCGGAATCTCGGCCTCGCTGATTCCGTTCCTCGAGCACGACGATGCGAACCGCGCCTTGATGGGTTCGAACATGCAGCGTCAGGCTGTGCCGCTGATCATCACCGAGCCACCTCTGGTGGGCACGGGAATGGAGCGCGCAGTCGCCCACAACTCCGGTTGGGTGGTGAAGGCGCGTCGCGCTGGCACCGTCGAGTACGTCGACGCCAACATCATTCGCCTGAAGGAGGATCCTGAGGCTTACGAGCTGCGTAAGTTCCAGGGCACCAATGAGCACACCTGCTTGAACCAGAAGCCCATCGTCAAGGTGGGAGAGAAGGTCAAGAAGGGGCAGCTGATGGCGGATGGTCCTTCCACCGAACAGGGTGAACTCGCGATCGGCAAGAACCTGCTCGTCGCCTTCATGTCCTGGGAAGGCTACAACTACGAGGATGCGATCATCGTGTCCGAGCGTCTTGTCAAGGACGACGTCTTCACCTCGATCCACATCGAGGAATACGATGCCGAAATCCGCGAGACTACGCTCGGTAAGGAAGAGTTCACGCGGGATATCCCGAACGCCGGTGAGCGCGCCCTGCGCAACCTGGATGAAAGCGGCATGGTCCGTGTCGGAACGCGGGTCGGTCCAAACGACATCCTCGTCGGCAAGATCGCTCCGAAGTCCAAGACCGAGCTGACTCCGGAAGAACGTCTGCTGCACGCGATCTTCGGTCGCGCCGGTGAAGACGTGAAGAACGTTTCGCTGAAGCTGCCAGCTGGTGTGCGCGGTATCGTCATCGGTGCCGAGAAGTACACCCGTAAGGTCAACATGACCGCTGGTGAGCGTCGCGATGCGCACGAGAAGATCCGTCAGATCGAATCCGAGTACGACGAAGTGTTCCGTCGCGAGCTTTCGAGCTGCATTGAGGAACTTTCGGATTACGTCGGAGAGCCGATCAAGGATCCGAAGGGCAAGAAGGCGATCGCGGTCACCGAGACCACCCTTTATGGAGATCTGCTGCGCTTCCAGGAAGTGCTGAAGGTCTACAGTGAAGGGCTTGATCATCCTTCCCGTCGTGCCAAGGCCGAAGACATCGTGCGTTCGCACATGAACCGCATCGAGGACAAGGAGGCCTGGAAGATCAAGATGTCCAGCCGCCTTTCCCGCGGTGATGATCTCCCCAACGGCGTACTTGAGATGGTCAAGATCTACATCGCGACCAAGCGCAACCTGTCGGTGGGAGACAAGATGGCAGGACGTCACGGTAACAAGGGTGTGATCTCGAAGATCCTGCCCGAGCAGGACATGCCTTACCTCGAAGATGGCACTCCTTGCGACATCATCCTCAACCCACTGGGTGTGCCCTCTCGAATGAACGTGGGGCAGATCCTCGAGACTCACTTGGGTCTTGCGGCGAAGAAGGTCGGCTTCCGTGCCATCACCTCGCCGTTTGATGGTGCGTCTGAGGCAGACATCGAGGATGTCCTCACCGAAGCTGGATTGGATACCACTGGTACCCATGTCCTGCACGATGGCCGTACCGGTGCCGCTTATGAGCAGCGCGTCTGCGTCGGCATCATGTACATGCTGAAGCTCCACCACCTGGTGGACGAGAAGGTGCACGCCCGTTCGACCGGGCCGTACAGCCTGATCACCCAACAACCTCTCGGTGGTAAGGCCCGCTTCGGTGGCCAGCGCCTCGGAGAGATGGAAGTGTGGGCCCTTGAGGCCTACGGCGCGGCGTACCTCCTGCAGGAACTCCTCACCGTGAAGTCCGACGATGTCGATGGCCGTACCAAGATCTACGAGGCCATGGTCAAGGGCAAGAACATCCTCGAGCCCGGCACGCCAGTGTCCTTCGAGGTGCTGATGAACGAGATCCGAGGCCTCGGACTCAACATCCAACTCCACTCCTCTGAGCAGCAGTGATGGAAAGCGGAACCATGAGCGAAACCCCGACACCTGAAACCCAACAAGCCGAAAGCCAGCGCGCCGCGCAGGGCTACATCGGCGATTCGCTGTCCGTCTCGATCCGGCTCGCCTCGCCGGAAGACTTCCGCTCCGCCTCCTTCGGCGAAGTCAAGAAGCCTGAGACCATCAACTACCGCACCTTCCGCCCTGAGAAGGAAGGTCTCTTCTGCGAGCGCATCTTCGGTCCTGAACGGGATTACGAATGCGCCTGTGGTAAGTACCGCGGTCAGAAGCACATGGGCATCGTCTGCGACAAGTGTGGCGTCATGGTCACCACGTCGCGCGAACGACGCAAGCGCATGGGCCACATCAACCTGGCGGCTCCGGTCGCCCACATCTGGTTCTTCTCCGTCACGCCAAGCCGTATCGGCAACCTGTTGGCGATGAAGAAGACCGAGCTCGAGCGCGTCATCTACTTCCAGGACTATGTGGTCGTGGATCCAGGTGAGTCCGAGTTCAAGAAGTGTCAGTTGATCACCGAAGACGAGTATCGTCGCGCCCGCGTCCAGTTCGGCAGTTCGCTGCAGGCTGCGATGGGTGCCGAGGCGATCCGCGATCTGCTCAACGGCCTCAACCTTGAGGCAACGGCACGCGAGCTGCGTGAGGCGATGAAGAACTGCACCTCGAAGCAGCGTCTCGCCGACACCATCAAGCGTCTGCGTACCGTGGAGATGCTCCGCGATTCGCCGAACGATCCGGCCTGGATGATCCTGGATGTGATCCCTGTGATCCCACCGGAACTGCGTCCGTTGGTTCGTCTGGATTCGGGCAACTTCGCCTCCTCCGACCTCAACGACCTCTACCGTCGTCTGATCAACCGCAACAACCGTCTGAAGCGCTTGATCGACCTCAACGCGCCGGAAGTCATCATCCGCAACGAGAAGCGGATGCTGCAGCAGTCGGTCGATGCCTTGTTCGACAACGGTCGTTGCAAGCGTCAGGTGATGAGCACCTCGAACCAGCCGCTGAAGTCATTGACCGACATGATCAAGGGTAAGCAGGGTCGTTTCCGTCTCAACCTCCTTGGTAAGCGTGTCGACTACTCGGCTCGTTCCGTCATCGTGGTGGGTCCGGAACTGCACCTGCACCAGTGCGGTTTGCCGAAGGTCATCGCGCTGGAACTGTTCCAGCCGTTCATTATTCGCCGCTTGAAGGAGCTGCGTCTGGCCGAGACCATCAAGGCGGCCAAGAAGATGCTCGAGCGCCGCGAAGAAGTGGTGTGGGACATCCTCGAGGAAGTGATTAAGGGTCACCCTGTCCTCCTCAACCGTGCTCCAACGCTGCACCGTATGGGTATCCAGGCTTTCGAGCCGGTCCTCATTGAAGGTAACGCGATCCAGCTGCACCCACTCGTGTGTCAGGGCTACAACGCTGACTTCGATGGTGACCAGATGGCCGTCCACCTGCCGCTCTCCTACGAGGCACAGGTCGAGGCAAGCACGCTGATGTTGGCAACCAACAACGTGTTCTCGCCGTCCAACGGTAACCCGATCATCTCGCCGCACCAGGACATCATCCTGGGCCTCTACTACATGACCGCTGAGCGCAAAGAGTGCCTCAACGAGTGGGTGGAAGAGGGGCGCGCGATGGCTGGTTGCTATAGCAGCATCGATGAGCTCCTGCAGGCCTACGCCGCAGGTCACGTCGAAACTCATTCCGTGGTCAAGTGCCGCTTCGAGGCTGGAACCATGCTCGCCGAGGTCTACGGCAAGCCATTCCGCACCCTCAAGGAGGATGAGATCCTGCTCACCACCGCAGGTCGCGCCATCGTCAACGATTCGTTGGCCGAAGGCATGCCCTACTACTGCTACCCGCTCGACAAGAAGGCGATCCGTGATCTGATTCACGATTGCCAATCGTTGTGCGGTCTGGATGCAACCTTGGTCCTGCTCGATGAGCTGAAGGCCCTGGGTTACAAGGGAGCAACCCGCTCCGGTCTGTCCTTCGCGAAGGATGACATGCGCATCCCGGAATCCAAGTGGGACATCATCAGTGCCACCCAGGAGGAAGTCGATACCGTCCGCAAGGACTTCATCGAAGGTGCCATCACCGACAACGAGCGTAACTCCAAGGTCATCGACCTCTGGACCTCCGCGCGTGACAAGGTTTCGCAGGTGCTGCTCCAAGAGCTCGCCAACGACTCGCGCGATGGCAAGCCTTATCTGAACCCGGTCTACGTCATGGCGCACTCCGGTGCTCGTGGTGGTGTCGATCAGATTCGTCAGCTGTCCGGTATGCGCGGTCTGATGGCCAAGCCGTCCGGTGAGATCATCGAGACTCCGATTCGTGCAAACTTCCGTGAAGGACTGCACGTGCTGGAGTACTTCAGTTCCACGCACGGTGCTCGTAAGGGTCTGGCGGATACTGCGCTCAAGACCGCAGACTCCGGTTACCTCACGCGTAAACTCGCCGACGTCGCGCAGAACGTGGTCGTCATGGAAGAGGATTGCGGCACTCTTGGAGGCATCTCCAAGACCCCGGTCTATCAGGGCGAGAAGATGGTCATGCCACTGCGTCAGGTCATCAAGGGCCGCATCGCACGCAACACCATCCGTGACCGTGTCACCGATGAGCTGGTCGTGGGGGAGAGCGAAATGATCTCCACCGAGGCCGCTCGTCAGATCGAGGACATGGGCTTCACCAAGATCCGTGTGCGCAGCCCACTCACTTGCGAGTCGCCGACCGGCGTCTGCACCAAGTGTTACGGCGAAGACCTCGCACGGGGCGAACTGGTTCAGCTCGGTTTGGCTGCAGGCATCATCGCCGCACAGTCGATCGGTGAGCCGGGTACGCAGCTGACCATGCGTACCTTCCACATCGGTGGTACCGCGAGTCGTGCTCTGGTGGAGTCTTCCACCAAGGTGCGTCGCGCAGGTGTGGTGCACTACCACGAGTTGCGTACCACCAAGAACGAAGCCGGTGAGAACGTGGCCTTGTCGAACACCGGTGAAGTGATCATCCGCGACCCGAAGGGACGCGAG
Source organism: Planctomycetota bacterium (assembly GCA_049609225.1). Lineage (GTDB taxonomy): Bacteria > Planctomycetota > UBA1135 > UBA1135 > UBA1135. The sequence goes on from JBMYYH010000040.1 coordinate 5,915, forward strand.
ATCGACCGCTACGCCGTATCGCTCGGCTCGATCGTCTACACCGACGATGGCGCCAAGGTCCGGAAGGGAACCAAGATCCTTTCTTGGGACCCTCACTTCATGCCGATCCTCGCTCAGTTCGAGGGTAAGGTCCGCTTCGAGGATGTCATCGAAGGCCGCACCATGGTCATCGAGGAAGACGAGAAGACGGGCATCAAGCGTCGCAAGATCGTCGAGTCGAAGGGCGACCTGCACCCACAGGTCCTCATCACCGGCCCGAAGGATGAAGTGCTGCACTACCTGTCCTTGCCGGAAAACGCTTACCTTGAAGTCAAGGATGGCGCCAAGATCAAGGCCGGTGTGCTGCTCGCCAAGTCGCCACGAGGCGTCGGCGGTACGCAGGACATCACGGGTGGTCTGCCCCGCGTCACCGAACTGTTCGAAGCTCGTATTCCGAAGAACCCTGCCGTCATGGCAGAGATCGACGGCATCATCGAGCTCGGCGAGAAGCGTCGCGGTAAGCGCGTGATCAAGATCACCGACCCGGAGACCGGTGTCGAGGTCGATCACCTGGTACCGCAGTCCAAGCACTTGCGCGTCCACAGTGGAGATAAGATCCGCGCCGGACAGCCGCTGGTGGATGGACCGCTACCTCCGATCGAGATTCTCAAGATTCTCGGTGAGGAGAACGTCCAGAAGTACATGGTGAAGGAAATCCAGAACGTGTACCGCGCGCAGGGCGTGATCATCGACGACAAGCACGTTGAAGTGATCGTCGGCCAGATGATGCGCAAGGTCATGGTGGATAAGGCAGGCGATTCCACGCTGCTGCCGAACTCCCTCATCGACCGTTACCAGTTCCGTAAGATCCGCGAGGAAGTCGATGCTGCCGATAAGGAGCCACCGACGTCCAACCCGGTCATCATGGGTATCACCAAGGCATCGGTGCAGTCTGATTCGTTCATCTCGGCGGCCTCCTTCCAGGAGACCACCAAGGTGCTCACCGAAGCTGCGCTGCGCGGTAAGACCGATGATCTGAACGGCCTCAAGGAGAACGTCATCCTCGGTAACTTGATCCCAGCTGGTACTGGATTCCGCGGTCTACTGAAGACTCGCGTCAACAAGAAGGTCGACTTCTCGCAGTTCGCCGACGAATTCGAGGATTTCATGCCTGTCGGAGCGCCTGAAGAGGGCGGTGCCGGTGGGGCCATGGAGGAGACCGCTGAATAGCCCAACTCGGGGCCGGAGACCTTCCGGCCCCGAATTCCTGTGCCACGCTGGCCAGCCTCGTTGGAATAACGAGCCCACGCTTGACCTTCGGCGCAGAAACGATAGACTTTTACGCCCTTTCGAGCCTGATTCCCCAGGTTCCAAATAGCAGCTTCTTAAGCATGCCAACCATCAACCAACTCGTACGCAAAGGCCGTAAGCCCGTGCGTCGTAAGTCGAAGAGCCCAGTGCTCGACAAGTGCCCTCACAAGCGTGGGGTGTGCACCCAGGTGAAGACCATGACCCCGAAGAAGCCGAACTCGGCGCTTCGTAAGGTTGCTCGTGTCCGCCTTTCCAACGGCAAAGAAGTCACCGCCTATATCGGTGGTGAAGGCCACAACCTGCAGGAACACTCCATCGTGCTGGTGCGCGGCGGTCGTGTCCGTGACCTGCCTGGTGTGCGCTACCACGTCGTCCGTGGAACCCTCGACTGTTCTGGTGTGGATGACCGCAAGCAAGGTCGCTCCAAGTACGGCACCCGCCGCGGCAAGTAGTCCCTGAGAACGAAAGATGCCACGTAACTACAAGTCCACTGCGAAGTACCAAAGCGCCGACCCTAAGTTCGGTTCGATGGTCGCTACCAAGCTCATCAACGCCCTCATGCAAGATGGCAAGAAGGCCGTCGCCATGGAGATCTTCTACGAAGCCTGCGAGATGGCCTCGAAGAAGCTCGAAGAGGTGAAGCCGGAAGAGGTGTTCGTCAAGGCGCTCGAGAACGTGCGCCCAGCCGTCGAAGTGCGCTCCAAGCGCGTCGGTGGTTCCAACTACCAGGTGCCGCGCGAGGTGAACCCGAAGCGCGCCCAGGCTCTCGCCATTCGCTGGCTCGTCGGTAACGCTCGCAAGAAGAAGGGCATGCCGATGGCAAAGCGTCTCTCCACCGAGTTCGTCGATGCCTGTAACAACACGGGTGCTTCGGTGCAGTGGAAAGAGAACGTGCACAAGATGGCCGAGGCAAACAAGGCCTTCTCGCACTTCAACTTCTAGTCCTCTAGAGACAAGGCGAAGTCGCCCACACGCCTTGCGCAACTGGGCAACCCAAGCGGGTCACCGAAATCGGTGGCCCGCTTCGCTTTTGACCGCCCGGCAACCGTCCGCCGTAAGCCATGTCCGCTTCCGAGATCAAGATCATCCGGCTCAAGAAGGAGTCGCCGAAGAAATGCAGCCTGACGCCACTGCGTGCGTGCAAGGAGCTGCCGATCCAGTGGTTCCATTGCGATCTAGGTGATCCCGTCGCGGTGGGGGAAGTCACCCTGCTGCACCCAGATGGGGAAGTTCTGAGCCCCGTAGATGCAGCGCGTCCCCTGCTGTTGGTCGACAGCTCCTGGCGCGACCTGCCGAAGATGTTGCGCACCGTCGAAGGCCACTTCCATAAGCGACGCCTGCCCGAAGGCCTGGTCACCGCTTATCCGCGCAAGTCGAGCAACTTCGAGGATCCGCACAATGGTCTTGCCAGCATCGAAGCTCTGCATGCAGCCATGGCGATGCTCGGACAACGAGACGACAGCCTGCTCGACGGCTACCATTGGGCTGCGGAATGGCTCGCGACCAACCTTGCCTTGTTGGGTGAGGCGCCGGCTAACTCCTGAACGTCGGCTCCAAGCGGGGGCCAGGGCAGGAGGCCGCGGAGGACGATGAAGGCGGAATCCCTGCGCAACCTCGGCATCCTGGCGCATATCGATGCTGGCAAGACCACGGTGTCGGAACGTTTCCTGTTCTACACCGGGGTCGAACGACGCCTGGGCGAAGTCCACGATGGCACCACCGTCATGGATTGGATGCCGGAGGAGCGAGAGCGCGGCATCACCATCACCTCGGCGGTGACCACTTGCCCGTGGCGTGGATGTTCGATCCAACTCATCGACACGCCGGGCCATGTCGACTTCACCGCGGAAGTCGCGCGTTCGCTGCGGGTCTTGGATGGCGGCATCATCGTGTTGGACGGAGTGGCGGGACCGCAGGCGCAAACGGAGACGGTGATGCGTCAGGCCCGACGTCGTCAGTTGCCGCTGTTGTTGTTCGTCAACAAGATGGATCGCCCTGGTGCGGACTTCCTGCGCACGGTGGCCAAAGCGCAGGAGCGTTTGCATTCCGGCGCTTTGGCGATGCAACTGCCTTTTGGCGAGGGCCGCGAGTTGGAGGGCGTGATCGACCTGGTGCGGATGGCGCTGCTCACCTGGGATGAAGGCGATCAAGGCAAGAGCGTGCTGGAAGCCGCCATTCCGGAATCCCATGCCGCTGCCGCCATCAGCGCACGTCAGGATCTGTGCTCCCGGGTTGCCGATCTCGACGAGGCCTGGGCCGATCACTATCTGGAGCATGATGATCTGCCCGCCGACATCCTGCTTGAGGGCATCCGCCAAGCCACTTTGGCGGGGGAGTTGGTGCCGGTCCTATGCGGCTCCGCATTGCGCAACCTCGGCATCCAGCCGTTGCTCGATGCGGTGGTCGATTTCCTGCCTTCACCCTTGGATCGCCCCGCGCCCGAAGCCAGCCTGCCCGCCACCGGCGTGACTACTTCCGTGCCGCCCAAGCCTGATGATCCCGTCGCCGCCTTCTGCTTCAAGGTGACGCATGAGACGCATGGCGAACTGGTCTACCTGCGTGTGTTCTCCGGCACCTTGCATCCCGGGGATGGGCTGGTCAATGTGCGCACCGGACGTCGCGAAAAACTGCAGACCCTATACACCATGCATGCGGACCATCGCGAAAAGGCCGATGCCGTGGGTCCAGGGGGGCTGTTGGCGGTGACCGGCTTGCCGCGGGTGCAGACCGGCGACACTCTTTGTGCAGCCGAGCGTCCGCTGCTCCTGGCGCCGATCCATTTCCCCGACCCGGTTCTGAAGCAGGCCTTGGAGGCTCGCGACTCCAGTGAACACGAAAAGCTGGAGCATGCACTGGAGATCCTGGTGCGTGAGGATCCCACTTTGCGCGTGGCCGAGGATGAGGACACCGGCGGCTTCCTGCTGGCCGGCATGGGGGAGTTGCACCTCGAAATCGCGGTCCACCGCCTCGAGCGTGAGTTCAAGCTCAATGTCCGCGCCGGCGTGCCGCGAGTCAGCTTCCGCGAATCCATCAAGGCCGACGTCCGCGCCACCGCCAGCCTGGCCGTGCCTGGGGACGACGCCTCCCAGGTAGAAGTCACCCTCAGCGTGGTCCTGACGCCCGACCAGGAAGCCCCCGTTCTGCAGATCCCACCCCAATGTCCGACCCTGCCGGAAGATCTGCTCCACATCCTGCAGAATCCCAATCTGCTCCAAGGCTGGGTCGGACGCGAGGGTTATCCCATCGCCCATGTGCAGCTAGCCCTGGAGGGCTGGACGACGGCCGGAGACCGCGCTCCAAGCCAGGAAATGCTCTTGGGCGCGATGCAGTTGGCTCTTGCGAAGGCCTTCGCGGAGGAATCCGTCATCCTGGAACCGAAGATGGCGCTGGAGGTTCAGGTTCCGGAAGAGCATCTCTCCGGAGTCATGGCGGATTTGCAGAAGCGCCAAGCCCAGGTTTTGGAGGTGGAGGCCGAGGGGGAGGACCGTAAAATATCCGCCTCCGTCGCGCTCTCTCGCATGGCGGCTTATTCGACGGATCTACGTTCCCTGACGCAGGGAATGGCCAATTTCCAGATGCTGCCAGATGGCCTGGTGCCCCACGCCTAGGTCGAATTCACCGAAGTGCCACCAAATATGGGTTTCCTGCCCGGAATAGACCGGAAACCCTTGACCTGAGGCTGGTTGCGCTTAGAATACTCGGCCCAAATTAAGGGGCAGCCCCGGTGAATCTGGACCTAACCGCGTAATTCGCGCGGCGGATAGAGGAACCGGGGCTTGAAGTCCATCCACACATGGCGAATCGCATCCAAATCCGACTCGAAGCGTACGATCACGAGGCGATCGATCAGGCAACTGAATCGATCATGGAAGCCGCGCGTCTCACTGGCGTAAAGGTGTCCGGCCCGATCCCGCTTCCTACCCGCATCGAGCGCTACACCGTCCTGCGCTCGCCCTTCGTGAACAAGAAGTCGCGAGAGCAGTTCGAGATCCGCACCCACAAGCGGCTCATGTACCTGCTCGAGCCAACTCCGCAGACCATCGATGCGCTGAACCGCCTCGTCCTGTCTGCTGGCGTCGACGTCCGGATCAAACTCTAGAAGTCGATACCAACCTTCCCGCATGTCCCTGATGGGGACCTCTGCGAATTTCCCGAGATGGAACACGGGGCAAGAAAATGACAGATACAAAATTCCTGCTGGCGAGGAAGAAGGGCATGACCCAGTTCTTCCGTGAGGACGGTCAAGTCGTCCCCGTCACCGTGGTCGAAGCCGGTCCTTGTACCGTGACCGGCCTACGCACCTCCGAAACCGATGGCTATAGCGCCGTTCAGATCGGTTTCATCCCTGCGCGCGATAAGCACGTCAACAAGCCGCAGCGCGTCGCCGCTGAGAAGGCTGGCGTCAAGGCTCACCGCGTCCTGCGCGAGTTCCGCGTTGCTGGCACCGACTCCTACGAGGTCGGCCAGGAGCTCGGCCCGGATGTCTTCGAGATCGGCGATGTCGTCGATGTCGTCGGCACCAGCAAGGGTAAGGGTTTCGCCGGTACCATCAAAGCGCACGGTTTCGCGCGCGGTAACGAGACTCACGGTTGTATGAACGTGCGTCGTCCTGGTTCGATCGGCCAATGCGCCTATCCCGGACGTGTGTTCAAAGGCCAGCGCATGGGTAAGCACACCGGTGCTGTCCGTCGTACTGTCAAGAACCTCGTGATCGAGGGTGTTGATGCCGAAAAGGGCCTGATTATGGTCCGTGGTGGCATCCCGGGTCCGCCGAACGGCTTGATCCAGCTCCAAACCGCCAAGACCTCGAAGGTCAAGGGAGGTAAGTAATCATGGGTACCATCCTTACCTACGATGTCTCCAGCGCCAAGACTGGCGAGAAGGAGATCTCCGTCGACCTCGGCGAGAAGGTCCTCTATAAGACCTTGAAGGACACGGTCGTGATGTACCAGTCCAACCGTCGTCAGGGCGATGCGCACACCAAAGTGCGTACCGAACTGCAAGGTCACAAGAAGAAGCCTTGGAAACAGAAGAAGACCGGCCGCGCACGTGCGGGTGACCGCCGCAGCCCTTTGTGGGTTGGTGGTGCAACCGTCTTTGGTCCACGGAACCAGCGCAACTGGTACTACAGCTTCCCGAAGCGTCAGCGCCTCGTCGCACTGCGCTCGGCCATGCTCGGCAAGATCTCCGATAAGGAGATGATCGAGGCAAACGGCCTGAACTTCGAGGCACCTTCCGCGAAGGCTGCCCGCAAGGTTCTGGCTGATAACAACCTGACCGGTTCCGTCTTGGTGGTCACCACCGAGCACGACACCAATGTTTGGAAGAGCTTCCGCAACTTCCCAAAGGTCGACATCCGTTCCGCCGCCGAGGTCAATGCCCTCGACCTGCTGGCCCACAAGTGGGTCCTTCTGCAGGATGGCGCCATGGACGGCATCGTCGCCCGGGTCAACCCTAGCCAGGAATCCTGAGGACCGAGCCATGCAGATGAGCGAAGCCTACCAGATGATCCTCAAGCCGGTCCTGACTGAGAAGTCGACCGCCGAGCAGGAACGTCTCAATGTCTACCGGTTCCTCGTAGCCGGCGGCGCCAACCGCATCGAGATCGCCCAGGCGGTCGAGAAGCTGTTCGACGTCAAAGTGGCGAAAGTCAACACCATGTTGCGTCCCGGCAAAATGCGTCGTCGGGGTGCAGCCTACTTCCAGTCGCCGGCGAAAAAGATCGCCCTGGTGAAGCTCGAAGACGGTCAGAAGATCGATCTCCTGTAAACCAGCCAGCAGCTACCTGAAAGATGGGAATCAAGTACTACAAGCCGACATCCCCGGGCCGCCGCGGCGGTTCCGTGTTGGATCGTGCGGAGCTCACCCGGCAGACCCCCGAGAAGAGTCTGCTTGATCCGCTGAAGAAGACTGGCGGTCGTAACAACCGTGGTCGCGTCACTGCGTGGCATCGCGGTGGTGGACACAAGCGTCGTTACCGCATCATCGACTTCAAGCGTCAGAAGGATGGCGTGCCGGCCAAGGTCGCTCACATTGAGTACGACCCGAACCGCACCGCATACATCGCGCTTCTGCACTACGTTGATGGCGCCAAGGCATACATCATCTGGCCGAAAGGCTTGGAGCAAGGCGATATGGTCATGTCTGGCCCAGACGCCGAGCCCAAGGTCGGCTGCTCGATGAAGCTGAAGGACATGCCTCTCGGCCTCAACGTGCACAACATCGAGCTGCGCCCTGATCAGGGTGCCAAGATGGTGCGCACCGCCGGCGCTTCCGCGCGTCTGGCAGCTCGTGAAGGCAACTACGCCCTCCTGTCCCTGCCAAGTGGGGAACTGCGTCGCGTGCACGTCGAGTGTCGCGCCACGGTGGGAGAGGTCGGAAACGCCGATCACCAGAACGTCAAGCTCGGTAAAGCCGGACGTTCCCGTCACATGGGCAAGCGTCCGCATGTCCGTGGTGTCGCCATGTACCCAGCCGCACACCCACATGGTGGTGGTGAGGGTCGTACCAAGGGTAAGCACCCTGTTTCCCCATGGGGCAAGCCGGCCAAGGGCCAGAAGACCCGCAACCGTCGCAAGACGACTTCCAAGTTCATCGTCCGCCGTCGCCCGAAGGGAGTGAGATAACAACCGATGACCCGCAGCATCAAGAAAGGCCCTTGGATCGATCCGCGCATTCAGCGCAAGGTCGACAAAGCCAAGGCAGCTGGAGACAAGAAGCCCATCAAGACTTGGGCTCGTGCTTCTACCATCACGCCGGAATACGTCGGCATGACCTTCATGGTCCACAACGGCAGGCAGTTCACCAAGGTGTACGTCTCCGAGGACATGGTCGGTCACCGTCTGGGCGAATTCGCCCCGACGCGCACTTTCCGTGGTCACGACAAGAAGTAGGTAACCTGAAATGGAATTCCGCGCTTCCCACCGCTACGCACACATGTCGGCCAAGAAGGCTCGCCCCGCCGCGAACCTCATCCGTGGTCTCGATGTGAACCGTGCGCTGATCCTCCTCGAGGGTCATCACACCCGCGGCGCTTCGATCTTCCAGAAGGTCCTGCGCTCCGCTATCGCCAACGCCGGCCAGAACGATGAGGTCAACGTCGACTCCCTAGTGGTGTCCGATGCCCGCGTCGATGAGGGTCCGTTGATCCACGGTCGTCCGCGCTTCCGTCCAGGCCCTATGGGTCGGGCCATGCCGCTCCGCCGTCGCACCTCGCATTTCCGCATCGCCGTCTCCGAGAAGAAGGAGGCCAACTAGCATGGGACAGAAAATCCACCCAATCGGCTTTCGGGTCGGCATTAGCGAGCCTTGGCGCTCCCGTTGGTTCGCCCGCGGTAAGGACTACCCTGCAAAGGTCCTGCTGGACTACAACGTCCGTCAGTTGATCAAGAAGCGTTTCCGTAAGGGAATCATTTCGCGCATCGACATCCAGCAGCGCGGCGATCGCATGACCATCGGTCTGCTCGTCACGCGTAAGGGTGAAGTCATCGGCCGCGGTTACGCCACGCGTGACCAGCTTGTCGCTGACCTCGAGAAGATCACCAGCATGGAGATCAAGCTCGACATCCAAGAGGTCCGTCATTGGGACCTCGATGCTCAGACCGTGGCCGAGAACCTGGCCGCAGCCATCGAGCGTCGTGTCTCTCCACGCTTCCAGATGAAGCGCATCATGGAGAACACCATGAACGCCGGTGCTCAGGGCGTCAAGATTCAGGTCGCCGGCCGCATTGATGGCAAGGAGATGAGTCGCACCATGGTCCAGCGTTCCGGTCGGGTGCCTCTCAGCACCTTGTCCGCGCGGATCGATTACGGCTTCAGCGAAGCTGGCACTTCCTACGGAGTGCTGGGCGTGAAAGTCTGGATCTTCAAAGGGGAGACCACCCGCGGCTAGACCTTCGGGTTCAGTTCAGGAGATAAAGCCATGATGATGCCTAAGAGAACGAAGTACCGGAAGGTACAACGCGGCAAGATCAAAGGAACCTACCGCTGCCAGAAGCCAGATGGCAAAGGCGCCGCAGGCTCCAACATGCACCGTCGGGGAATCAAGACCCCGAACAAGCGTGTCAGTATCGCCAAGGCCACCCGCGGCAACCGTGTCGCTTTCGGTGACTTCGGCCTGCAGGCCCTGGAGTGGTGCTGGTTGAACTCGCGCACGATCGAAGCCGGTCGTGTCGCCTGTAACCGCGCGATGGGGGAAGGCCGGATGTGGATCCGCGTATTCCCACACAAGCCTGTGACCAAGAAGCCACAGGAAGTGCGGATGGGTAACGGTAAGGGTGATGTCGACCGCTGGGTCGCCGTGGTCCTGCCCGGCACCGTGATCTACGAAATCGGTGGTGTCGATGCCACTACCGCACGCACGGCGTTCAACCGCGTGGCACACAAGATGCCGATGCGTTGTCGCATGATCGCAAGAAAGACCATCTAGGGGATTAGCGATGAAAGCCAAAGAAGTACGCGGTAAGGAAGACGCAGAACTCCGTTTCGACATCGAGACTCTCGAGAAGGAACTGTTCGACATGCGTTTCCGTTCGCTCACCGAAGGGATCCAGGATCCCTCCAAGATCCGCCGTGTGCGTCGCGATATCGCGCGCATGCGCACCATCCTGCGCGAGCGCGAGATGGGAGTCCGGGGCCAGGAGTCGCGTTAAGCGTCCGAGTCATAGGAATCAACGATGACAACTAACGAACAGCAAGAACGCGGTACCCGCAAGGTCATGGAAGGCAAGGTCGTTTCGAACGCCGCCAACAAGACCATCACCGTCGAGGTCGAACGTACCACGCAACACCCGCTCTACCGTAAGACCATCCGTATTCGCAAGAAGTTCTACGCACACGACGAGAACAACGAAGCGAACGTGGGTGACAAGGTCGAGATCATGGGCACCCGTCCGCTCAGCAAGAAGAAGTGCTGGCGCCTGGTGCGGATCACGGAACAGGCTCCTCAGGAGTAGTCCCCAGGACCAAGGTCAAAAGGAGGAAGCAAGATGATTCAGATGCAAACCCGTCTCACGGTCGCCGATAACTCCGGCGCCAAGGAAGTCATGTGCATCAAGGTGCTCGGTGGCTCGGGTCGCCAGTTCGCCGGTGTCGGTGATGTGGTGGTCGCTTCGGTCAAGAAGGCTCAGCCAGGCGCTGACATCAAGACCGGCCAAGTGGTGCGTGGCGTGATCGTCCGTACCCGCCAGAAGGTCCGTCGTAAGGACGGTTCCTACGTCAAGTTCGACGGCAACGCGCTTTGCCTGGTCGACAACGACAACAACCCTCGCGGCACCCGCATCTTTGGTGCTGTCGCACGTGAGCTGCGCGAGCGCAGCTTCATGAAGATCGTATCCCTTGCTCAAGAGGTGGTCTGAGATGCACATCAAAGAAGGCGACGAAGTCCAGGTACTGTCCGGCAACGATAAGGGTAAGCGTGGCAAGGTCATGCGCATCCTGAAGAAGTCCGACAAGGTCCTGGTCGAAGGCGTGAACATGCGCGTCAAGAACCTGCAGAAGACGCAGGCCAACCCAGAGGGCGGCACGGTGGAGAAGGAATTCCCCATTGCCGTCTCCAAAGTCCTGCTGTGGTCCGAGAAGGCCGGCAAGGGCGTCCGTACTAAGACCGTCGAAGAGGGCGGTAAGAAGTTCCGTGTCGGAGTTCCCTGCGGCACCAAGTTTAATTGATCCATGGCACGTCTCCTCGATAAGTACAAGGAATCGATCGCGCCTAGCCTGTCCAAGGACTTCGGCTACCGCAACGAGAACCAGATCCCACGTCTGAACAAGATCGTGGTCAGCATGGGTGTTGCCCGCGCTGTTGAGAACAAGGCTGCTGTAGAGAGCGCCGCTAAGGATCTCACCAAGATCACTGGCCAGAAAGCCGTGATCCGTAAGGCCACCAAGTCGATCGCGAACTTCCGCTTGCGTGAAGGAATGCCTGTCGGCTGCATGGTCACCCTGCGTGGTGCCCGGATGTACGAGTTCATGGACCGCCTCATCTCGGTGGTGCTGCCTCGAATCCGCGACTTCCAGGGCGTCAAGGCCAACTTCGATGGCCGTGGCAACTTCAGCCTCGGACTCACCGAGCAAAGCCTGTTTCCTGAGATCGATCTCGACCGCGTCGAGTTCCCGCAGGGAATGAACATCACCTTCGTCAACTCCGGTACCAACGATGCCGAGGGCCGTGCCCTCCTCGATGGGTTCGGAATGCCTTTCCGTCGTCCTCGGGAGGAGAACTAACCATGGCCAAGACCAGCGCCGTCCATCGTGAGAAGAAACGTCAGCGTCTCGTGGCTACCCATGCCGCACGTCGCGCCGAACTGGTAAAGGTGATCAAGGATCCCGAAGCCAGCTTGGATGAAAAGGCTGCCGCCTATAAGTCCATCCAGAAGATGCCTCGTGATGCAAGTCACGTCCGTCTTCACAACCGGTGCTCGATCACCGGCCGTCCGAAGGGCTATTCCCGCCGCTTCGGCATTTCCCGCCTCGTCCTTCGCCGCCTCGCGCACGAAGGTCAGCTGCCGGGTGTCCGTAAGTCCTCCTGGTAGGGGGAAACTGCCTCCGCATAAGGAGTAAACATCATGACCATGACCGACCCAATCGCCGACATGCTCACTAGGATCCGCAACGGGATCCAAGTGCGCCGCAAGTCGGTGGACATGCCCACTTCCAAGATGAAGAGCTCCATTGCTCTCACCATGAAGGAAGAGGGTTACCTTTCCGAGATCGAAGTCGTTGAAGAAGGTGGCGCGCGCAACACCCTGCGCTTGCACCTGAAGTACGACCGCGATGGCAATCCTGCCATCCAAGAGCTCACCCGTATCTCCAAGCCTGGTTGCCGCGTCTATCGCAGCGCCGAGCTGGTGCCACTGGTGCGTCGTGGTCTCGGTACCACCATCATCACAACCTCCAAGGGCATCATGAGCGGCCGTAAGGCTCGTGAGATGGGTGTCGGCGGCGAAATCGTCTGCACGATCTTCTAGTCATGTCGCGCATCGGTAATAAGGAAGTCAAGCTGCCCTCCGGGGTCACCGTCGAGGCCAGTGCTAAGACGGTCGAGGTCAAGGGCCCTAAGGGCAACCTGTCCTTTCCACTGTTCCCCGAGATCAAGGTTGAGATCGAGGATGGTTTGGTCAAGGTGTCTCGCACCGGTGCCGGTTCGGCCAAGAATGCTTCGGCGTTCCATGGTCTGGTCCGTGCCCACATCAACAACATGGTGATCGGAGTCACCGAAGGCTACTCGAAGGAGCTTGAGATCCACGGCACTGGTTGGAACGCCAAGCCGTCCGGTCAGGGCATCGAGATGCAAATCGGTTTCTGTCACACCGTGATCTGCACGCCTCCTGAAGGCGTGAGCGTCGAATGCACCAACCCGACCACCATCAAGGTCTCGGGCATCGACAAGCAGGCGGTCGGGCAGTTCGCTGCCAACATCCGCCGCGTCCGTCCGCCAGAGCCCTACAAGGGTAAAGGCATCCGTTACGTCGGCGAATTCGTGCGCCGTAAAGCAGGTAAGTCCCTCGCCTAATCATGGACCATCTCCAGCAGAAGAAGAAGTGGAAGAAGCGTGGCCGCAAGGCCATGGGCATCCGTCGTCGCTTGCGCGCGGCTTCCGATCGTCCGCGCCTCAGCGTGTTCCGCAGTGCCAAGCACATCAGCGTGCAGATCATCGACGATCTCGCCGGTGTCACCCTTGCCAGTGCAAGCACCCTCGACAAAGAGATGCGTTCCGAGTGCGAAGGAAAGGACAAGACTGCCAAGGCTCAACTGGTCGGTGCGAAAGTCGCCGAGCGTGCTAAAGCCGCTGGCGTCGAAGAAGTCGCTTTCGATCGCTCTTGGTACCTCTATCACGGCCGCGTGAAGGCCCTCGCCGATGCCGCCCGCGAAGGTGGCCTGAAGTTCTAGCCGAAAGGAATCATGTACAACAAACTACCTGAATTCATTGACCGCACGGATGCGGAAAAGCTCGGCGAGCTCAAGGAAGAGCGCATCACCGTCAACCGCTCGGCCAAAGTGGTCAAGGGTGGTCGTCGTTTTGCCTTCTCCGCACTGACTGTCGTCGGCAACCAAGATGGCGTCGTCGGCTTCGGTTTCGGCAAGGCCAAGGAGATCCCAGCCGCCATGCAGAAGGCCTTCAAGGATGGCCGTAAGCATCTGGTGCGCGTGCCTCGCGTCGGGACCACCATCCCGCACGAGGTCGAGGGCATCTACTGCTCTTCGAAGGTCCGCATCATCCCTGCTTCTGCAGGTACCGGCATCATCGCTGGTAGCACGGTGCGCGCGGTCCTCGAACTCGCTGGTGTGCGCGATGTGCTCACCAAGTGCTACGGATCGACCAACTCGATCAACCTCGTCAAGGCGACCATCGTCGCTCTCGGCGCCCTACGTACCAAAGAAGAAATCGCGGAACTGCGGGGAGTGGAACTGTAATGCAAATCCATGACGTCACTGCACGAGGCCACAACCACGAGAAGCGCAAGCGCATCGGTCGTGGAGTGGGCTCCGGTAAGGGCAAGACTGCTGGTCGCGGCCATAACGGTCAGCGCAGTCGTTCGGGTGACCACCCGCGCATCGGCTTCGAAGGTGGACAGATGCCCATCTTCCGTCGTATGCCGAAGCGTGGTTTCACCAATGCCCGTTTCAAGAAGCACTACACCCTGGTCAACATCGAGTCGCTTGCGGCATTCGAGGACGGCGAAGTCGTCGACCTCGCATCCGTGCTCGATCGTGGCCTGGCACGTCGCACTGGCGACATGCTGAAGGTGCTCGGCCAAGGCGAGATCAGCCTCAAGCTGACCGTCAAAGCTCACAAATTCTCCGGAACAGCCAAGACCAAGATCGAAGAGGCCGGCGGTAGCGTCGAGCTCATCGACTGATCCTGATGGACAAGTTCCTGACCATCCTGCGGGTCCCTGAACTCCGCTCGAAGATCTTCATGACCTTCGTGCTGTTGTTCATCTACCGACTCGGGTTCCACGTGCCGCTTCCTGGCATCGACTTGAGCGCAGTCGCTGAGGCTGCGAACAAGGCCGATGAGAATGCCCTGTTCGGCATCATGAACGCGTTCACCGGCGCAGGCGTGGGCCAGGCGGTCCTGTTCTCGTTGGGAGTGATGCCGTACATCTCGGCATCGATTATCTTCAGCCTCCTGACCAAGGTGGTGCCGTCGCTGGAAGCCCTCTCGAAAGAGGGTGCTGCTGGCCAGAAGAAGATCAACCAACTGACCCGATTGGCCACGGTGCCGATCTGTCTGCTGCAAGGCCTGTTCGTGGTCTTCGGCGTGGTCTACAACCCAGCCTACGGCCTAATGCCCGAAGGGGGATCGTTCTTCTACACCGTGGCCATCATGCTTGCGTTGACCGCCGGCACGATGTTCATCATGTGGATCGGTGAGCAGATCACCGAATACGGTCTCGGTAACGGCGTCTCGCTAATCATTATGGCGGGTATCGTGGCCAACCTTCCGACTACGGTCCAGAAGGCATTCTCGCTGCGTGAAGATGCGCATCAGCTGGGGGTCACCCTCGGCGTGATGTGGATCATCATCGTGGTGGTGGTGGTTTACCTCACCCGCGGTCAGCGCCGCATCCCGATCCAGCAGGCCAAGCTCACGCGCGGCCGCAAGGTGATGGGGGGGCAGCGTCATTACCTGCCACTGAAGGTCAACCAAGCAGGCGTGATGCCGATCATCTTTGCATCGGCTCTGTTCATCGTGCCTACCGTGCTCGGCTCCTTGCCAGGTTTCGGTTGGATGCGCAACGCCTTCAATACCGCTGGCTTCACTTACATCGCAACCTACACCGCGATGATCATCTTCTTCTCGTTCATGTGGACGAGGTTGATGTTCCAGCCGGATGAGATCGCCAACAACTTGAAGGACCATGGTTCCTTCATCCCAGGCATCCGTCCTGGTAAGGCTACCTCGGAATACCTGAGCTTCGTGCTCGATCGCGTCACCCTCGCCGGTTCGGTGTTCCTGGCCGTGGTCGCGGTGATGCCAAACATCCTGATCGGCAACCTGCACGTCGATCCGATGATCGCCTACTTCCTCGGCGGTACTTCCATCCTCATCGTCGTGGGTGTAGCCCTCGACATGGTGGATCGTCTCAATGCCCAGCTCGTGATGCGCAACTACGAAGGCTTCATGAAGGGCGGCACCAAAGGCTCCAAAGGCAAGGGCGGCAAGGCTGCCTGGACCCGCAAGTAAGCGATGATCGTCATCCTTCTTGGAGCACCCGGCGTCGGCAAGGGAACTCAGGCGCAACTCGCGGCTGATGCCCATGGCTGGACCCACCTCTCCACCGGCGATTTGCTGCGTGAAGAAGTGGCCGCTGGTAGCGAACTCGGCCTAAAAGCCAACGAATACATGAGCCGCGGGGACCTGGTCCCTGACGAGGTCATGGTCGGCATGGTCGTCGCGCGCATTGCCACTTTGGCGCCGGAGGATGTCCTCCTTCTCGATGGTTTCCCACGCACCTTGGTGCAGGGAGATGCGCTTGAGAAGGCTGCTCCTAGCGGTTCTCTCGGCCTTGCGCTATACTTCACGGCTTCCGACGACGTCCTCACAGGCCGTTTGTTGGGTCGTGGTCGTAAGGATGACACCGAGGAAGTCATCCAACATCGTCTCTCGGTTTACCGCGAGACTACCGAACCCCTGGTCGCTTTCTACAGCGAGCGGGGACTCCTCTCCGAGATCGAGGCTGATCGTGCCGTTGAGGATATCCAGAAGGATGTCCTGAACACCGTGCGGGCAGCTCTCGGGGAAGCCAATCTGGCCTGATTCTGCATGGCAAAAGAAGAGCCCATCACATTGACCGCCGTCGTCCGGGAGACCCTTCCCGGCGCCACGTTCAATGTCGAGCTTGAGAATGGCCAGCAGATTCTCGCACACATCTCCGGAAAGATGAGGATGCACTACATCCGCATCACCCCTGGAGACACCGTCACCATCGAGTTGTCGCCCTACGACCTCACCCGCTGCCGCATCGTGTATCGGGGTGAACGTCGCAGGCGCTACGGCCGCGGTCGTCGTTAGACCGCACCAACCAAGCAAGCAATCCAGAAGAAGATGAAAGTCCGCGCATCCGTACGCCGCATTTGCGGTTCCTGCAAGGTGATCCGTCGCCATGGCAAGGTCCGCGTCATCTGCAGCCGCGACCCCCGTCACAAGCAGGTCCAAGGCTGATTCCGGCCACTTCGTTCCCATTCCTGAGTAAAGAACATGCCCCGCCTCATCGGTGTAGACATTCCCAACGACAAGCGCACGGTCATCGCGCTGACGTACCTCTTTGGTATCGGCAACACGACCGCCGCGAAGATCTGTGATGCCCTTGATATCGACCCGAACCGTCGTGCCAAGGAGCTCTCGGATGAGGAGCTGGCCGCCATTGCCTCCTACGCGGAGAAGCACCTGGCAGTCGAAGGTCTCCTTCGTCGTACCAACACGCAGAGCATCAACCGCCTGCGTGACATCGGTTGCTACCGAGGCCTGCGCCACCGTCGCGGCCTTCCGGTACGCGGCCAGCGCACCCGCACTAACGCTCGCGGCCGTAAGGGCCCGAAGAAGACCGTCGCCGGCAAGAAGTCGGTGAAGGCGATGAAGTAAGGATTCTGTTCCTGAACCACCGACCCAGATACGAGAAGCAAGATGTCCGCAGCACGCAGCAGCAAGAAGAAGTCCAAGAAAGTGGGCGCGAAGGGGATCGCATTCGTGCGTTCCACCTTCAACAACACGATCATCACCCTCACCGATACCAAGGGCAACACCATTGCCTGGGGTTCGCCAGGGGGTGTCGGTTACAAGGGATCGCGTAAGTCGACTCCTTTCGCCGCACAGCAGGCCGCCATCCGCGCCGCAGAGACCGCATCGAAGATGGGTCTGCGCGAGGTTGAGGTCCGCGTCAAGGGCCCCGGTTCCGGCCGGGAGAGCGCCATCCGTGGTCTGAACCACGGTGGTCTGCGGGTTTCCTCGATCGAGGATTTCACCCCGCTGCCCCACAACGGTTGCCGCCCGCCCAAGAAGCGTCGCGTCTGATTTTCAAGCCCTGTCCCCAGGCCCTTCCCAACCCGATTCCTGAATACCATGCGCATCCGCTGGCGTGACTTCGAACTCCCGTCCGGTGTGGTCCACGAGCAGTCCACTGCTACCGACCACTACGGCAAGTTCCTCATTGAGCCCTTCGAGCAGGGCTTCGGCCATTCCATTGGAAACGGCTTGCGTCGTGTCCTCCTCGGATCGATCGAAGGTACCGCAGTGACTGCGGTCGAGATCGAAGGTGTCGAACACGAATTCCGCACCATCGAAGGTGTGGTCGAAGATGTGACCGAACTGGTCTTGGCCTTTAAGCGCCTTTGCGTGCAGGTCGAGGCAAGTGAACTTCCTGTCCATCTCGCCCTCGACAAGAGTGGCGAAGGTGCTGTCACTGCTGCCGATATCGAGTGCCCATCCGGCGTCGAGATCGTCAACAAGGACCTGCACATCGCGACTTTGAGCGGCAAGGATGTCGCCCTTTCCGTCAAGCTGACCGTGCGTCGCGGACGCGGCTACGTCGCCGCTGAAGAGACCGGGGAAGCCATGGACGAGATCGGCCTGATTCCGCTCGACGCCGCCTACAGCCCTGTGCTGCGCGTGCGTTATGGCGTCGAGGCAACTCGTGTCGGTAAGTTCACTAACTACGACCGCCTCGTGCTTGAGGTCTGGACCGATGGCACCGTGAAGCCGGAAATGGCTTTGGTGGAAGCGGCCAAGATCTACCGCAAGCACCTGAACCCCTTCGTCCAGTTCCACAACGCCATGGATGGTGTCGCGGTGGTCGATGAGGTCCAAGCTGTCGATGCTGCTGCTGAGCGTCGTCGTGAGCGCGTCATCGGTCTCCTGAGCGAGCCGATCGAGCGTCTCGACCTTTCCACCCGGGCACGCAACTGCCTGGATGTGGCTGAAGTCCGCACCCTCGAGGATCTGGTGTTCAAGGCTCCTGAAGAGCTCTTGGCCATCAAGAACCTGGGGCAGACTGTTCTTACCGAGATCGATCGCAAGCTCGGCGATCTCGACCTCTCCATCGGCATGGACCGGGAAGGACTTCTCGGCGCCTCGAACTAGGAGATAGCCATGCGCCATCGCGTTAAGACCAACAACCTCTCCCGCACCGGTTCGCATCGTCGTGCCCTCGCCCGCAACCTCGTTCAGGCTCTGATCGAGCACGAGCGGATCGAGACCACCGTCACCAAGGCCAAGCATCATCGTCCGTTCGCGGAAAAGCTGATCACCCTGGCGAAGGAGAAGAACCTGCATAACTTCCGTCGTGCCCTGGCCATCCTCGGCAACGATCGTAAGACCACGACCAAGCTGTTCGACGTCATCGGACCACGCTTCAAGGATCGTCCGGGTGGTTACACCCGCATCCTCAAGCTGTCCAAGCCACGTCTCGGCGATAACGCCCCAGTCGCCATCTGGGAGCTCGTGGAGCGCAGCGAAGACGAAGGCGATTTCGCCGCGGAGTAGTCCGTGCAGCGCGGGTCTTGAAGACCCCGGAATTCGAAACGGCCGTCAG
>JBMYYH010000041.1:0-24207 GCA_049609225.1 Planctomycetota bacterium
CTTCGCGTATTGGGTCATGGTCGTATATCGGATGCTGGGCACCTTTCCGCGAGCAAAACCATCGAATTCCGGCCCTTGCAGCATAATTTCGGTGATCTGACGCACCCGATCCGCACGGAAATTCAAACTCAAAACCGAGTCATTGTCTTCGATGGGACAGGGCGCCCCCACCACGATCGGCTTTACGAATTCGTCCGTTTCGCCGCGGGCATAAGCATCGCGGATGGCGCTCACGGCATCTTCGGCCTGATGTTCGCCGTTGGCGTGGGCCATGACCTCCCAAAACAGCTGGGTCCGCTCCCAATTGCGGTCCCGATCCATGCCGAAGTAGCGTCCGCATAGGCTGGCGATGCGGATGCCCTCCTTCTGCAGGATGGGTACCAAACGCTCGAGATAACCGAGCCCAGAGGATGGCGGGGTATCGCGTCCATCCAGCAAGAGGTGGACTACGATCCGCTCTCCCGGCAGATCCATGGCCAATGCCAACTTCACCATCGCCTCGAGATGATCATCGGAGGCATGCACGCCGCCATCGCCAAGCAGCCCGAACAAGTGCAGCTTGCCACCGGACTTGCGCGCACTCTCGACGGCATCCCGGAGCATGCCATTGCGCTCGAAATCGCCGCTGCGGATGGCTTCATCAATCCGCGTGATGGTCTGATAGACCCGACGTCCAGCGCCGATATTGGTGTGGCCGACCTCGGAATTCCCCATCAAACCGAGCGGCAAACCCACCTCCTTGCCGGAAGCGGAAAGCAGCGCATGAGGCCATTCCTGCCACCAGGAGAGGAAATGCTCCGCCGGGGCGTGGGTAATGGCGTTGAAATCGGTGGCAGGAGCATGGCCCCAGCCGTCGAGCACAATGAGTAGAGTCGGACGCTTGGTCTGCATGGGAGGGTGCCTTGGAGGCCGTTTGGTACTACGATAGGGACATCATGCGCGTTTTTCTCCCGACCCTGCTGCTGGCGGTCCTCATTACCGCCTGCTCCACCGTGCCCGGCACTGGGCGCAGCCAGATCAACTTCATGTCGACCAGCCAGGAGATGCGCATGGGTGCGCAGGCCTACCGCGAGATGCTGGCCGATGAACAAGTCGTCACTTCGGGACCGGATGCCGAGATGGTCCGACGCATCGGTGAACGCATTGCCGCTTCTGCCGTCGAGATGCTGCCGGAATCCGATGCCAAGAAGTTCCGCTGGGAGTTCAAGCTGATCCATGCACCGGAAGTGGCCAACGCATGGGCTCTCCCGGGTGGCAAGACTGCGGTCTACACCGGCCTTCTGCCGATCACCCAAGATGAAGACAGTCTGGCTGCAGTGATCGGTCATGAAGTGGCGCATGCACTCGCCAGCCATGGCGCCGAACGCATGAGCCACAACGTGCTTTTGCAAGGTGCATTGATCGGTGCCAACTTCAGTATGAAAGAAATGGAACCAGGCACGCGCGACAACGTGATGATGGCCTTGGGTGTAGGCGCGAACGTCGGCATGATGCTGCCGTTTTCACGCAGTCATGAATCTGAGGCCGATGAGATTGGATTGATGCTTGCTGCCAATGCTGGTTACAACCCCGAAGCAGCGGTCGGACTGTGGCAACGCATGGGCGCCAACTCGGAAGGCGCACCACCGGAGTTCTTGTCGACCCACCCGAGCCCGGATACGCGTATCGAACGCCTCCGCGCCTTGATGCCGCAAGCGAACGAGCTTTACCGAGCTGCCCTCCAGCGCTGAGCCAGAACATGACCCTGGATCCAAATCGCCCCCGCTATGGCATCGACCTCGGGGGCACCAACATCAAATTGGGCCGCGTCGAGAATGGCAAGGTCGTGCGTCGGATGGAAGTCCCCACCGAGCACGATGCCGACGCCTGTTTAGCCACTCTGGCTGCCGGTATTGCCGAGTTGAGCGATGGCGAAACCCCGCAGAGCGTGGGGATTGGGCTTCCAGGGGTGATCGATGCGGCGAGGACGCAGGTTCTGGACTCCCCCAATCTCCTGTTTCTGCAGGATCTGGAGATGGCTGCGCGCCTGCAGGAAGCCTGCGGTTGTCCGGTGCAACTGGAGAATGATGCCAATGTCGCCGCCCTCGGCGAGGCACGTTGTGGCGCCGGTCAGGATCACGAGGATTTCCTCTTCGTGACCATCGGTACCGGCATCGGTGGCGGTTTGCTGCTCGGCGGTGAACTGTTCATCGGCCCTGGCGGCATGGGTGGCGAGTTCGGCCACCTCACGGTCGGACATGATCGCCAGTGTGGCTGCGGTGCACTGGGTTGCTTAGAAGCGATCGCGTCGGCGCGGGCGATGGAGACCTTGGCCGCACAAAGTCTGGGCAAGGCGCAACCCTTGAAGCAGTTGGCCGAAGATGCGCGCAATGGCGACCGCGATGCCCTTGCGGTTTTCCATACTGCCGGCGCATGCCTAGGCGATGCGATGGCGCAGGTGGTACTGCTCTTGGATATCCGCGTGTTCCTGTTCGGGGGTGGCGGCGGTCCGGTGCTCGACCTCTTGCGCAAACCGGCGCGTGCCGTCTTGAATCAACGTTGCTTCGGACGCACGGCGGATGATTTCAGCATGTTGCCGGCATCCCTCGGCAATGATGCAGGACTCTTAGGCGCTGCCTATCTGGAGCCGGCATGAGCAGCGTGACGTCGGAGCAGAAACGGCGCTTGATGCGCTTAGCGGTGTTGGTGATCGTATTGATCGCAACGGTCTTCGCACTCCTGTACCTGGCCGAAAGTCTGGAAGAGGCCAAGCGCAAGGAGCAGGTCACCGCGACGGAAACAGCCGTTCCGGATTTGTCACCAGGATCTTGAGCTTGAGCGCGTCGGGGTAATCCTCCAGGGCGCAGAAGGTCTCGAGGTTGCTGCGCATCGCGCGGACTCCCGGGCTCGGCCAATCGGTTCCCCACAGGACCTTGTCGCCGATGACATCAAGGCGTGGCAGATGTACCGGCAATTGCTTGGGCGGGATGCCACTGAGCTCCATCCACATGCGCGGATGGCGTCGGGTGACGAAGAAGGCTTCGTCGTACCAAAGTGGGCGCCCGGCATGTGCCATCAGCACATGCAGACGCGGAAAGTCGATCGCGACATCATCCAAGTCCATCGGATTGCCGTAACTCGCCCGTGCGCCTGGGAACACCGAGGTTCCGGTGTGCACCATCACCGGCACACCGCGTTCTTCACAGGCTTCATAGACCTTGGCGAGAGAGGGCAAGGTATCGCGATAGGCATTGGCGCGAAACTCTTGGTGCGGAGGGTGGATCTTGATGCCGTCGATCTTGAGTTCATCCAAGAGCCGCACCATTTCCGCTTCGACGTCGTCGCAGAACTCGGGATGGATGCCGCCCCAAGCGAGGAAGACCGAAGGATCGTGATCACGATAAGCAGCGATCCAGTCATTGCAACTCGCATCAAATCCCATCAACTTCGGCGACACATAGTTGATCAAACCGACCCGCTTCAATCCCTGCTCCTTCAAATGCGCCGCGAAGGCCGCGGGGTCGGATTGGTAGAGCAGGATGTCGTCGACATCGGTGCGGCCGGACTCGATGGTCTTGCGCGGAGCCTCGCGAATCTGTTGCCACGGCTGGATGTGCACGTGGAGATCGACTACACCTTCAGGGACCCTCATGTCCCCAGTTTAAGGTGGCGGATGACGCGCTTCAGACCTTGGCCAAGGCCATCGAAGCAGCCTCCAGCAATTGCGTGCCGGTGAAGGGCTTGCGCAGGAAGGGAATGCCTTGCGCCTCTGGCCCGGCGCCCGGGAAGACCCGATCCACGAAACCTGACATCAATAGGATCGGGGTCTCTGGCCTACGCATGGAGAAGCGTCGGCAGAGCTCCAGGCCATCCATGCGTGGCATCACGACATCGGACAGCAACAGGTCGATTGTTTGCGTGGGATCATCCGCATAGGAACATGCAGCTTCGCCATCTTCCGCGACCAAAACGGTGAAGCCGACAAGCTTCAGGGTCTGCTCCGCCAATGCGCGGACGGATTCCTGATCCTCTACCAGCAGCACCACCTGGCCGGTGCCATCGAAATGTGGTTCTGCGGCTGGAACGGCATCTTCCTCCGTTTCCCACGGGAACCACGGCAGCTGCAAACGGAAAGTGGTGCCATGCCCCGGGGAACTATCCACTTCGATGGTGCCGCCAGCGCGCTGCACCACACCATAAACGGCAGCCAATCCCAGTCCAGTTCCATGCCCCTCTTCCTTGGTGGTGAAGAAGGGTTCAAACAGTCGCAAACGCACCTCTTCCGACATGCCGGAGCCGTTGTCGGAGATCTCGAACCGCACCACATCCTGATGCCCTTCTTCCTTGGCCAGGCGATGCCGAACACTGATGGCAAGGCTGCCTTCCGCGTTGGTGGCATCCTTGGCATTGATGGCCAAATTCATCAGCACCATCTCCAGTTCGCCGGGCTCCAGGAACAAGGCACCAAGGTCGGAGCCGAGATCAATCTCAAGCTCCATGCCCTCGCCGATTAGGGGCCGCAGCATCAGATCCTGACCTTCCATGACCTTCTTCACTGCGACGAGGCGAGGTTCGTGGGTCTTCTGCTTACGACTGAACTCCAACAACTGACGCACCGCCGCAGCCGAACCTTCGCCGGCATTCATCACGGCGCGCAACTTGGCCTTATCGTCTTCCCGAACTCCATCTTCCGAAAGGAGCATCGAGGTGTATCCGAGGATGACGGTAAGCGTGTTATTGAAGTTATGCGCCACCCCGCCTGCCAACAGACCGACGGCTTCCATGCGTTGGGCATGATGCAACTGTCGCTCCATCGCTTGGCGCTGATGCACGGTCCAGACACGATCCATTGCAGTGGAAAGCAGCACGCCAAGCCGGCGCAGGAAGCGCCGGAACCGCAGGGAATCCTCGATCGGCTGCGCTGAGGCCGGATTGCCTAACGCGAGATAGGCGGCCCCTCCTGCAGCAAGGCGCATGGGAATGACCACGAGGGAACGCAAATCCGCACGATCGAAATCACCGCCGCTGCATTCCGGGTCCGCAAGGACATCGACACAGACCTCCAGATCGTTGTTGTTCAGGGCACGACGATACCAAGGGTTGTCGCGGATATCGTAGAGCACTTTCGTCTCCAGCTCCGGCGAAGGAGTGACGCACCCCATCCGCCGTAGGATGCAGCGATCCTCAGCATCCTGCAGGAACAGCGAAGCCCGGCACATATCGGCATAGTCCCGAATGGCATCGAGGGCATGACTGCAGAGTTCCTGGTAATCGATGTCGCTAGCGAGCGTTTCGGCAACACCGACAAGACGCGTGCTGTCTTCTTCCTCTTCACGCAAGGCCTGCTCTGCAGATTGTCGTGCCGTGTCATCGAGCACATAGCCTTCAAAGTGGGTCGCATGGCCATGCTCATCCCGATGCACCACGGTGTAGTCGTAAAGGTGACGCACCGCGCCATCGGCACGCAAGAAGTGATAAGACTGTTCGAAGTTCTCCAGCCCCTGTTCCTGCGCATCCATAACCTCTTGGCCAACCCGTGCCAGTTCATCTGGATGCACCACGGAGGCATAAGGCACCTTGCCGGAGAGAAAATCCTCGGCGGAGTGGCCGAACATCTCCAGCACATTGGGAGTGACATACTCCACCGGCCAACCATCCTGATTCGCCCATCGGAAAACCACCACAGGACCGCCGCGCAGATAACGCCACGCTTCTGCCTGAGGACCTTGAGGATCCGAGGGAGGTAAACCCGACATAAGGACTATCGCGATTACGGACAATCACGACTTCTTCATCCTAGCAGACCTAGGAACTTCTGGCCTGGGCTTCGAGGGGCATTCGGCCCGCCAAGCAAACCAACCCTGCGATCACAAAGGAGGGCACCAGCTCATATAAGGCACCGTCTAAGGCCGGCACGCTGCTCCATAGAATCGTGATACCGAAACCGAGCCAGATGGCAGCAAAGGCAAAGGCCGGTTTGACGCGGTGCCCTGCAAGACGCACCAATAGCAAAGGGCCGAAGGCCGCACCCAAGCCGGACCATGCGAACAGTACGTTGTCGTAGACGCTGGCAGGCAAATACATCGCCGCGATCATGGCCGCTAAGCCGAGGCCAAAGATGGTCAAGCGATCCAGCAGCACACGTCGGGTGCCGCGTTTGGCGGGCAAGTCATAGGAGACGGTGGATCCGCAGACCAGGAGTTGGCTATCGGCAGTGGACATGATCGCCGACAACACTGCAGCAAGGATGATGCCGCCGGTCACAGGCGAGAACAGATCGGTCGTCAGGCGTAGCAAGATCTTTTCGCCATCGCCAAGCGCACCGACCATAGCGCGCCCGCACCAACCAGCCAGCAACATACCGATGTAGATCACCAAGCCCCACACGATGGAAATCCAAGTGCCGATGGTGATGTCGCGATCGGAACGGATCGCCATGAAACGATTCACGACGTGTGGCTGTCCTGGATAACCAAGACCGATGCCGAGCGTGCCGACGAGAAAAGAGGCCAGCATCCAACCATTCAAACCTTTCCACGGATCGGTAAAGCCCTCCCCTGCCGCGCCGAGGCCATCCCACATTCCACCGAAACCACCCACTTCCCAAAGTGCGACCACCGGCACTGCAACAGAAGCTGCGGCCATGACCAATCCTTGGATGGTGTCGGTGATGGAGGCGGCCCAGAAGCCACCACTCATGGTGTAGACCAGGATGACGGCACCCCCGATCAGGACCGCATTGCGGAAGTCCATGTCGAGGGTTTCAGCAAAGGTCTTGCCCGCAGCCTGGAACTGCGATGCGACATAGACCAACAGGCATAAGAGGATCACGATCGAGGCACTGATGACGATGCGTCGGGCCTGTTTCGGATTCGCGCCATCCGCGAAGTACTCCGTCAGGGTCACGGCATGGGTGCGCTCGGCCTCGCGTCGGAGCGGGCGTGCGACGACCAGCCAGTTGAGCAGGAATCCACCCATACAGGCAGGCAGGAGCCATACCGCACTGAAGCCTTGGGCATAGGCTGCACCACTCACGCCCAAGAGGGTCCATGCGGAACTGGAACTCGCAGCGGAACTGAGTGCTGCAATCCAAGGTCCTAGCCCACGTCCGGCGAGATAAAAATCGGCATCATCGTGGGTACGACGGGATGCCCAGAAGCCGACTCCAAGCAGCAGCACCTTATAGGTGACAAGCGTGACAATGAGGGCGGTGGCTGCGTCCATTCCTTAACGCAACAAGTCGAGCAGGCGATCAGCCGCAGCAGTCGGTGGCATGGTGCCGTCCAAGACGGCAGCCTGAATCGCCGGCAAGGCTTCCTGCACCGCTGGGTTGGTGGCGAAGGTGTCGCGCAGACGTTCCTCGATTTGCGCCCACATCCAACGTTCCCGCTGTTCACTCCGATGTGCAGTGAAACGCCCGGCCTCTTCCATCGCCTTGCGATGCGCTTGGATCAACTGCCAAAGCTCCGGCAATCCGTCGCCGGTCATGCCGGATAGACATACCGCTTCCGGAGTCCAACAGGCATCGCGTGGCTGCAGATAATGCAGTGCACTGCCGTAATCCCGTCGCGCCCGCTCCGCCCGCTTGACGTTATCGCCATCCGCCTTGTTCACGGCAATGACATCGGCCAACTCAAGGATGCCTTTCTTGATGCCCTGCAGTTCATCGCCGGCACCGGACAACATCAGCACCAGGAAGAAGTCGACCATGTCCGACACCATGGTCTCGCTTTGACCGACGCCGACCGTTTCGATCAGCACCACATCATGTCCGGCGGCTTCGCATAGAAGCATGGACTCACGGGTGCGTCGGGCGACGCCACCGAGGGTGTTGCCGCTTGGACTGGGGCGAATAAAAGCGCGTGATTCTTGCGCAAGCCGATGCATCCGCGCCTTGTCCCCCAGGATGCTGCCGCCACTCAAGCGACTGCTCGGATCGACGGCCAGCACAGCGACCTGATGCCCCTGCTCGCAAAGATGCATGCCGAAGCCATCCAGGAAAGTGCTCTTACCGACGCCCGGAACCCCAGTGACTCCGATTCGCACCGCCTTTCCAGTATCGGGAAGGAGTTCGGTGAGCAGTTCCTGCGCCAAAGCATGATGCTCCGGCAGACGCGATTCGACCAAAGTGATGGCGCGCGCAAGCAACATGCGATCGCCGCCGCGAATGCCGTCGGCCAGTTCGGTCAGGGTCGGGAGCTTCGGCGCCACGGGTCGCAGGATAGCAAGTGTGGGATGGGGTTCGCCAAACCCTACGAGGCAGGCGGCATCAAGCGCAAAATCACCGTGGCCTGAATCACACCTATATACAGAGCTTGAAAGAGCCCAAAGGCGATGGCTGAGGCGAGGAATGCAAAGATCCGACGCCACCAACCGGGTCTGCCATAACACACCTGATAACCAACCACCATCCAGTAGATCATGAGTGGCCCCATTACCAACTGCTCGGCCATGGTGTTGCCAATGTCTTGAAAGACCAGCCGCAAGATAAGGTTGGAGAGGCAAATGAAGCTGGCGAAATGTAAGCCAAAAACCAAGTGCTCCACTAGGTAGCTTCGCCAATGCAGTATTCGCATCACCAAGGACATCACGAGGATGCCTCCCGCCATCGCGAGCAGAATGGAATCGGCAAGCGCAAGAAGCATGAGGTTGCTCATCTCTTCTTGAGAGATTGCCTCCTTCCATCCCTTTACACGCTCTATGCCAATTTGGAAGCGATCAACGAAGGAGGCGCCACCTTCCGCAGGTTGCGTCCAAGCCTCTGGGAGAGGCGTCTCTTCCAAATTCCAAGTGTCCGGCGCGAAGAATACCGCGACACCCAAAAACAGGAACATGCGCAAAGGATGAATGAAGCTTGAGCGCTTTCCCTCGACAAATGCCTTCGTCAGATAACCGGGTTTCACCAATAGCAGCACCAAGGAACGCCACAGCTTATTGTCATAGCTGAACACGTTGCCCAAGACTTCGGTGAAGGCTGAGCGAATCGACTTCGGGGACAATCCTTCCCTTTGCCCGCAAGCGGAGCAGTATCGACCGGTCACCACCGCCCCGCAGTTCAAGCAGGGCTCTGTGGGGGTGGCCGTTCCGGAGCTCATGCGTCGAGCTTCTGCAACAACTCCTTGGCGGCTTCAGGAATCACGGTGCCGGGACCGAACACCGCGGCCGCACCCATCTCCAACAACTTGTCGTAATCCTGTGGCGGAATCACGCCACCGACGACGACCAGGATGTCTTCCCGGCCCAATGCGGCGAGTGCATCGCGCAATGCCGGTACCAGCGTGAGGTGGCCAGCAGCCAGCGAGCTCACGCCGACCATGTGCACATCATTCTCCGCTGCCTGACGCGCGGTCTCTTCCGGCGTCTGGAACAACGAACCGATGTCGACATCAAAACCGAGGTCGGCGAAGGCCGTAGCGATCACCTTTTGACCACGGTCATGGCCGTCTTGCCCCATCTTGGCGACAAGAATCCGCGGACGCCTTCCCGCCTTGCCCTCAAAGGCTTCGACGGCAGCGCGCACGCTCTGGAGTTGGGCATCGTCTCCCACTTCGCCACTGTACACGCCCGAGATGGTCTGGATGGTGGCTTGGTGGCGCCCGAAGACTTCTTCCAGCGCGGAAGTGATCTCGCCGACGGTTGCTTTGGCGCGTGCCGCTTCGACCGACAGCGCTAGCAGGTTGCCTTCACCGCTCTTGGCCGCTGCGGTCAGGGCTGCCAAGGCTGCGGCGACCGTGGCATCGTCGCGTTCTTCCTTCAGCTGCTTAAGCCGTGCAAGTTGAGCCTCGCGCACCTTCTGGTTATCCACGGAAAGGACCGGGATGTCTTCCTCTTCATCCAAACGGAAACGGTTTACGCCAACGATGGTGCGCTGCCCCGCATCAATCCGTGCCTGTGCACGCGCAGCCGACTCCTCGATGCGCAACTTCGGGATGCCTGCCTCAATGGCTTTGGTCATGCCGCCCAACTCTTCAATCTCCGCGATGTGTTCCATCGCGCGATCGGCCAGGTCTTGAGTGAGCTTTTCCACATACCAGCTGCCGCCCCACGGATCCGCCGGACGGCAGGTTCCGGATTCCTGCTGCAATTGGATCTGCGTATTGCGAGCGATCCGCGCCGAGAAATCGGTCGGAAGAGCAAGCGCTTCATCCAATGAGTTGGTGTGCAGCGACTGCGTATGCCCTTGCGTGGCCGCCATCGCCTCGACGTTGGTCCGGATGACATTGTTGTAGACATCCTGCGCCGTCAACGACCAACCGGAAGTCTGCGAGTGCGTGCGCAACATCGACGACTTCGGATTCTGAGGCTCAAACTCCGCCATCAAGCGATGCCACAACAGACGTGCCGCCCGCAGCTTCGCCACTTCCATGAAGAAGTCCATGCCGATCGCCCAGAAGAAACTCAAGCGTGGCGCGAAGTGATCCACATCCATCCCCGACGCGATCCCCGTCCGCACATACTCCAAGCCATCGGCCAGGGTGTAGGCGAGCTCGATATCGGCCGTGGCGCCCGCCTCCTGCATGTGATAGCCGGAGATCGAGATCGAGTTGAAGCGCGGCATCTTTTCCGCCGTATAGGCGAAGATATCCGCGACGATGCGCATCGATGGCGTCGGCGGATAGATGTAGGTGTTGCGCACCATGAACTCCTTGAGGATGTCGTTCTGGATGGTGCCGGCCAACAAATCCGGTGCCACACCCTGTTCCTCTGCAGCCACGATGTACAGAGCCAAAATCGGCAACACCGCACCGTTCATGGTCATCGACACGCTCATCTTGTCGAGCGGAATCCGATCGAACAGGATGCGCATATCCAGGATCGAATCAATGGCCACGCCGGCCATACCGACATCGCCAGTCACGCGCGGATGATCCGAGTCATAACCGCGGTGCGTCGCAAGGTCGAAGGCAATCGACAAACCCTTTTGCCCCGCTGCAAGATTGCGACGGTAGAAGGCATTGGATTCCTCGGCCGTGCTGAATCCGGCGTATTGACGGATGGTCCACGGGCGGCGGACATACATGGTGCTGTAGGGTCCGCGGAGGAAAGGTGCGAAGCCTGGCATGGAAGCGGTGGCTTCTGCATCGCCCCCATCCTTCGGGCCATAGGAAGAGGCGACCTCAATGCCTTCCGGACGTCGGATGGTAGTGGGTTCGGTGGAATCTGCAGATTGCGCCTCAGGAGCGGTCGCAGCACCAGGGTTGGTTTCGACCAAGGGCACCTGACGGAAATCGGGAACGCGGCTCATACCTTGACCTCCAACATCGTCGCGACGAAGGCCGGGACGTCGGTGCGGAGATGCACCCAGGTCACGCCTTCAAGTTCCACATCTTTGAGTACACGACCTGCGACCAGGATCTGCGTCGCGCCGGCCGCACGGGCTTGCGCAACGGCATCGACCAGCGATGCGCTGTAGGCCGCATCCGTTCCACAGAAACAAACCATCTTGCCGGCGGCGGCTGCACCACGTCGGGTCGGCCAAGCCACACTGCGGAACATGGATTCGGCAAAGCCAAGGCGTGGTTCCGCCTGGGCCTCAGCACCGAGAGCGACCAATTGCACAGCGTCACACACGCCTGCAGCCAATGCTTCTTCGACCTGCAAGGAGGCTTCTTCAAAAACCTCGGCGTCGCGCATGGGGTAAAGCGGCTCGGTGGTCGGGCCGCCGCAAGACTGCTTCATGGTTGCGCATTGCGCGGCCGTCAGGGCGAAGACATCACTGCCATCGCGGACGGCTTGCCATAGATCCTCCACGCCATGCTCGACGCGCATCACGCAGGGATCCGTCGGAGTCCATGCACCCGCATGTTCTTCATCGGCTGCCGCGAGATAAGGCTCCACCTCCGGCAACACTTCCTCCACCGGTGGGAAACTCGAAACACCGGTGATGGGGATCCTTCCCGTCGCGACCTCAGCCCTGCGTTTCTGCTGCTGCTCTCCCAACACCGAATGCAGCCAACCACCCCGTAGGGCTGCGGCCATGCCACCATGGCTTTCGATTTGTTGGAAGAAGAACCAAGCCTGCTGACTCAACTCTTCCGTCAGGCTTTCGACCACGAAGGCGCCGCCCGCAGGATCCGACACATCGCCAAGACGACTTTCTTCAGCCAAGATGATCTGCGTATTGCGCGCCATTCGACGTCCGAGCTTCGACGGCTGCCCCAGCGCTTCATCAAAAGCACAAGTGGTGATCTGCTGCGCTCCACCCAGGATCGCTGCGAAGGTCTGCGTACTGGCACGCAGCGCATTGGTCCAAGGATCGCGTCGCGCCAAGGACCGACGCGATCCCACCGCGTGGATCCAAGGTGCAGGAATGTCCTCCACACCACAAGCCTCCAACACGCGCGACCACAGACGTCGGGCGGCGCGTTGGCCGGCGATGGCGGGGAACAGATCGCGATCCATCGCAAGACGCAGGGCCATCGAGCGGGCGGCTGTTTCCAAGGGTATGCGCAGGGCGTCGGCCAACTGCAGATAATGCACCATGGTCGCTGCCATGATGCCCAACTCCTGCACCAGGGTTGCGCCAGCACGGTGATAGGTCTCGGTGGAGACCGTCACCACGCGCGTTTTCGGCATGTGCTCCGAGGTCCAACGCAGCAAGTCGCCGAACTGATGCTTCATGCAACGCGAACCCATCGGCAGACTGCCATCACGCGCCAAAGTACCGAGTGGATCAAAACCGAGGTTCCAATCCATTTCCGCAGGGTTTAGCCCGCGCTCTTCCACCAAACCAAGCAACATGGCGAGGCAAGACATGGTGTTGGCGCCAGCATCCAGATCGAGCTGCACCATCTCGAGGTGCACGCCATCCAAAGCCGTGCGCCAATCCTCCAGACTCCAAAGCATGCAACCGCCGTCGCCCCAAGCCTGTTGCCCCACTTGTGATTGCGGACTCATGCCCAAACGCACGCAAGCATCCAGCTGCAGGAAAAGAGCATCGCTCCCTCCCTTCAAGTCCTGCAGCAGAGCACGGTTGACGGCTTTGGGATGCGGCAAGTCATACCGTGGGCTGTTGCGCCACGGCGGTGCATCGCTTGCACGCGAAGTACCACGCACGAACGGGGCGGCATCCACCGCGGTCTGCAGTCGAAGGTGTTCGAGATCCTGCGCGGTATAGACAGGAGCGACCGCAACACCTGCATAGGCTTGGTCCACGAGAGCGCGCTCGAAATCGGCACCCTTCAACTCCGCCTCGACGCGTTTACGCCAGGTTTCCATGGCGAGATTCTACCCTTGCCCTTCCTCGGACTCCCCTTCCAGATCGACCCCCAAACCGTCCGCCAAACGGTTGACGTAATTGAAATAAGCGACCACCTGGCAGGCGTCGTGAATCTCCAGATCGCTCCAACCTGCCGCGCGCAAGGCTTCCACATCTTTCTCCACCATGTCCTGCGGCGTGCGCGTGAGTTTTTCCGCATAGGCGCACAGAGCCAACTCCGCCGCCTCCAACGGAGCCTGACGCCAATCGGACTGCAGCAGGGCGTCGGCCAGGGTGGGTTCGCCAACCTCAACACGGAGGTCATGGGCATGCGCCACACTTCAGTAATGGCAATCATTCGCACGGCTGACGACCACCGCTAGAGTTTCACGCACCCGCGGGCTGAGGCTGGAATCGGTCTTCATGACGCTGCTGTAGAGCCCCAAATGAGCCCGCGTCATGCGCCCATTGATGCTGGTCAGGCGGACGATATTCCACACCTTTCCGGCCCTTTTTCGCGCATCTTCGAAGATTTTGGCGATCAAACCGGTGGCCTCGGCATCGCTGGTCTGGTGAATCCATGCCATGAGGCCAGGGTAGCAGTTCCAACAATCAAGAAACGAGGTCGTTTTTTACCTCAGAACCCCCTTAGAGGGCTTCAGGAACACGGTCAAACCTGCCGAAAAGAGTGTGTCTCGTCCCCCCACACGGGACATTCAACCTGTCATACGACCGTGCTAGCCTTCTTCCTGGACTTTCTACGCCCTCCGCAGGCGGATGGGATCGACCCCATGGCGGAGGCCTATCGGTACCGCATGGTCATGCGTTTGGCCTTCGGCCTGAGCCTCCTAGCGATGTTCTACATCGCGCTCGACATTCGGTCAGGCGCCAGCGTGTTCTCGCTGGGCATGACAGGATTGATCGGCATGGCTGGCGTCATCCGCGTGATGGTGCATCGCCGTCGCCCGATCGCCAAAATCGGCCAAGTGGTCACCATTGGCCTGTTTTTGGCCGCGACCTTCGTCACCCTGCATTCCGGGGTGCCCAACTCGGCCTCTTTGGCTTGGTTCGCTTTGCTCCCCCTATCCGCCGCCCTGCTTTCCGGTCCACGTGCCGGTATGGGATGGGCCGCCGTCAGCCTGGTTTCGGTGCTGATCTTCTCGCAGCTGGCGCAACTTGGCGCTGCCGGTCCAGAAGGACTGCCGGAGCGCGGACAGACGCTCTACAAGATGCTCGAGAACCTGGTGCTGCTTGCTGGTGTGGCCTCGCTCATGAGTGGCTTCCTGTCGGAGCATCATCAGAAACAAGGCGAACTCGAAGCCGCGCAGCGCGAATTGGAGGAGGAGCGTCATGGACGCGCCGCCGCCGATCAGCGCGTGCGTGAGACTCTGCAAGTGCAGAACCAGATCCTGGCCAAGGTCGGCAGTGAAATGCGCGTGCCTTTGACCGGTATCCAAGGCATGACGCGCATGCTGAATGGCACCGAGCTCGACAAGGTGCAGAAGGATTATGCTTCCGCAATCTCCAAGTCAGGCACCGCCTTGATGGAGTTATTGGAAGACGTCCTCGACTTCTCACGCATCGAATCGGGCGAATTGGAGCTTGAATTCAAGCCTTTCGACATTGAAGTCGCCGTCGCTGGTGTGGCCAAGCATCTGGCCAATGGCGCGGAACATCAAGGTGTCGAGATCCTCCTGCGTTTCGCGCCGGAGACCCCCCGCTTCTTCACCGGTGACGCCGGACGCATCCAACAGGTGCTCGGCAGCATGGTCAAGAACTCGGTCGGCCTCAGTGACGAAGGTCACGTGCTGATCGACGTCGAGGAAGTCGGTCGCGATGACCACAAGACGAAGTTGCGCTTCCACGTACGCGCCAACTCGCAGAACCTGTCGATCGAGAAGCGTCATGCGATTGAAGCGAGCTGCCGTCCGGCCGAGGACGATGGAGAAGGTCCATCGCAAAGTGGCTTCGGATTGGCTTTGAGCCAACGCATCCTCTCCCTCATGGGAGGTCAGATGGGTTTCGAGCACGACGAAGACCGCACCGACCTGTGGTTCACCCTGGAACTGCCGCGTAGCCGCGAGCCGAAGGTCCAGAACCTGTTCAGTGGCAACCTTGCCGGTCTCAAGGCCTTGGTGGTCGAAGACAACTCCTGCAACCGTGACATCCTGGTCGAACAGTTGATGGAATGGGGCGTGCAGCCGGTCCTGGCTTCGTCGGGACAGGAAGCGATCCGCATGATGCAGGTCGGTCTCGACGACAAGTGCCCCTACCAGTTGGCCGTCATCGATCATCAACTGCCCGACATGGACGGTAAGCGTCTCGGCATGATGATGATGAGCGATCCGATCCTTGAGGAGTGCTGCATGGTGCTGCTCACCTCGGAAGCTGGTGCAGGACGCAGTAAGGAATTCCGTCGCGCAGGCTTCAGTGCCTACCTGGCCAAGCCGGTGACTCCGAGTATCCTCCGCGACACCCTCGCGATGGCTTGGGGACTGCACTCGGAAGAGAAGCAGCGCGCCGCCAAGGCACGCGCAAAGCTGTAAAGCGGTTCCCCTACCGGGGCTCCAAGAGCTGCTTGCGCACCTCCGCCGCCACCAACTCCGGCCTTTCCACCTGCACATGGTGGCCTACTCCCGGCACATCGACGCGCCGGCAATGTGGAATGGCCGCTAGTCGTTGCTGCAGTTCCGGAATGCGGAACATATAGCCCTCTTCTGGGGCCACGACGCAAGTGGGTGCCGTCACCCGACGGCAGATCTCCATCCAATGCTCCTCGGGAAAGCGATAAGGATTCGGGCCGCGCAGGTTCGGGTCCAGACGAACCGAATAACCGCCATCGGGCAAGGCATCCAAGTAATGCCGCACGATGCGCTCCGATCCAGCCTCACTCAAACCCGGGTTGTTCTGACGCACCCGCGATTCCGCCTGCGCCCGTGACTCGAAGGTCCGAAACCCCCGTTGCGGCGCACGCAAATGCTCCACCACCTTGCTCATCTGATCCACTTGAGTCTTGGCGTCGGCTGCATAACCTCCGACGCAATCCAACAGCAACAGACGCGGCACCATCTCCGGCGCAAAGCCCGCCAGCATCAAGGAAATGGTTCCGCCCATCGAATGCGCGACGATGAGGTCCACTCCTTCACCCGCAGCAACCAACTCCTCCAGCACACAGACCAGGTCCTTCAGATGATCCAACTGATGCGAGGCGGCATCGGCGGAAGCGAAACTGCTGGCACCATGGCCGCGCCAATCCAGGCACAAGCAACGGCATTCCCCTGCTAGATCCCGCGCGACATCCTCGAAGCCACGTCCACTATCGAGGAAGCCATGCACGAATAGGACGCGCGGACCCTCTCCCCCATAATCCCAAAGGGCCAGGGGCAAGCGCTCTAGATTGACGCGCCGTTCCAGCGGAGTGGCAGGCTTCTCGGAGGAACCAGAGGAGGTGACCATGGCGTCATTATCGCCATCGCCATCGCCTGTTTCAGTACCGGCGACTAAAGCTCATTAGCCTGGCAATATTTGCGCAGGGAGTCTGCGATGTGCTTCAGAAAGGCATCATCGATGGGAGTTGCTGCTTCCTGTTCCAAGGCTTCCCGAAGAGTATTCTCTAGGTTCGCTGCGCGCTCCCGGTCCAGTGAACCCTCCCCAGTATTGAGGAGTGCGAGCAGCTCAGGCATGACGGAATGCAAGGCGGTCATGAGCGGACCTATTTAGGATTTCCTACAGTGACCTTCCAATGCGAAGCATGGGCTGTAGTTGTCGCCGTGTAGTTCGAGATTGGACCGTCCATTTGTGCTTTATCGACCCTTTCGCCCTTATCGATAAAGGGGTCGTTTATTCAGGATGGAATCCAAATAGTTTCAACTCAGGCCCCGCGATCCGTCCAGGCCCCACCTACGATCGGCTCCACGCCCCACTTGGGGTCTCCCCACTGAAGCAACATGAAACAGTCCATTCTCTTCCTCGCGGCCGCCTCCCTCTTGGGTGCGTCCTGCCAGTTGTCTCAAGGCCCTGCGCCGATGGCTCCCTTCGCCGAAGGCATGCAGCGTAGTGCTCTTGGTGTGAACCAGTACGAGTCCACCACCACAGAGACCCCCGGCTCTCCCGATGTCGACACCGATGCCCTGCGCGTGAACTTCACCCACGGTTGGTTCCTCAACGAGAACCTCGAAGTCGGCGGCATGCTCGGTTATTCCAACACCGACACCGGCGCCTCGGATGTTTCCTCGTACACCATCGACGCCTACGGCCGCTGGTACTTCGATAACCGCTCACGCATCCGCACTTGGGCACAGGCTTATGCCGGTATCGGTAACCGCGATAACGGAGCCACCGATGACGACCTCACCGAGTTCGCGCTCGGCATCGGCATCTCCGATATGTTCACCGAGTCGACTTCGCTCGACGTCGGCCTCGACTACCGCATGCAGACCTACGACACCGCCGGTGGTGATGTCGATGTGAGCGGTATCTTCCTCAGCGCTTTCTTCTCGGTCTATTACGGCCGCTAAGCCTCAGGAAGCTCTTGCGGGTGGCATGGCTGCGGTCATGCCACCCGTTTTGCTTTGGCAACGGCTCCACCGCATCTCCCTGGTATTCTTCGCACGAGCCATGGCGCACCCCACCCTGTCCCTTCTGCTCCTGCCCCTGCTGGCCCTTTCCTGCGGAGGTAAGGCCCCTACCACCGATTCCGGCGCCCCTTCGGCCGACGATTTGGCACGCCTGCAGCAGTTGGGTTATGCCGACTACACCGAGGTCGACGAAAGCGGGCGTCCGAATGGTGGGTTGATTCACGATGCAGAGGCCATGGCGCCGGGAGTGAACCTCTTGAGCGTGCATAAGTTGTGCCGCGCGCGCCTGGTCGATGCGGAAGGCGCGATCCTGCATGAATGGAGCCGTCCCGGCAAGGTTTGGGGTCATGCGGATCTGCAACCGGATGGTTCGATCCTGGTGCCGACGGTAGAGGAAGACGGCAGCTTCCTGGTCAAGTTGGATTGGCGCAATCGCTTGGTGTGGCGCGCCGACGTGACCGCGCACCATGATGTCGAAGTTCTGCCCGATGGGACGATCGCGACCTTGACCTTCCTGTGGCGCGACATGCCGCAAGTCGCCAAAGACGCTGATGTGCGCGATGAACAGTTGGTGTTGTTGGATGCGGAGGGCAACAAGACCCAGGAGTATTCCATCATCGAGATGTTGGATGCTTCGCCGGATTGGGAATGGGAGAAGGTCGAAGCGGCGAAGGTGAAGGGTGAGCGGGATCGGATTGACTTATTGCATGCGAATAGCGTCGCGTGGATGCGGCCGGGTTGGGAGGCATGGAATCCCCTGTTCGCGGAAGGCAATGTGTTGGTCTCGATGCGTCATCAGAACCGTGTGGTGATGCTGCGACCGGAAACCGGCGAGCTGCTGTGGCAATGGGGTCGTGGCGAGATGCTCGGCCAACACGATGCGACGGTGTTGCCGAACGGCAATGTGTTGATCTTCGATAACGGCCTGTCGCGTGGATGGAGCCGCGGCGTCGAAGTGAATCCCACCACCGATGAAGTGGTGTGGGAATGGAAGGCGCCGCGTCCGGAAGCCTTTTACACCATGGCGCGCGGCGCTTCGCAACGCCTGCCGAACGGCAATACCATCCTGGTCGATTCCGATCATGGTCATGCCTTCGAAGTGACCGCGGCGGGCAAGGTGGTGTGGGAGTATTACCAGCCTAGTTCGGGCGGCAAGGTGGCCGCAATCGTGCGTTTGAAGCGTTTCCCGGTCGATTACCTGGGTTCGCTGCTCGACGGCTGACCTGCCTCAAAGCCCAGACTCTTGCCGGCCGGGATGTCGATGGCGAAACCTTCGCCTTCGCAACGCACGGCACCGAGCGTCACCGCAAGACTGCCATTGCCGTCGGGGTCGAGGGTGATGGTGTATTGGCAGCCAAGATCCCAGACGTCGAACCAAGGGGTTTGCACGAGGAAGGCGCGGGCTGGTGCATCGACGAAGACTTCCATCACGCCGCGCTGGAGGGCAAGACGGAAGCGGCCGTCGCCTTGAGGATCGAGGGGTGGCAAGACGGTGAGCAGACTGCCGGCTTCCAGGTCGACCGAACCGAGGGTGCCGATGGTGAAGGACACGCGTCCCTCCTCTTGGACTTCGATTTGTTCGCCGAAGGGAATGCTGCTGCCGATGACATCGCTCTTGGTGATCCCCACTAATCCATCCACCGCACTCCAGGCATAAGGGCTGTCTTCCGGAATGGTTTCCTGCACCATCCACAACAAGCCAGCGACCAACACCACGGCTGCTGCAGCCGCACCACTCCAGGCGCGCCAGCCCCATCCTGCGGCATGCACCACATGACGTTCCGGCAACTCCGGCACCTGCACCTCCCCCTGCAGACGCAAAGGTGCCGCCGCTTCCTGCAGCACTTCCATCAAGCGTTCGTCGTTCATGGATAGCCCTCCTGCCCCAAACTCTCACGCAACAACTTCATGCCGCGATGCAGATTCACTCGCACCGACGCCGCCGTCAGCCCCACCGCCTGCGCGATCTCTTCTCCTGTACATCCTTCGATCAGACGCAAAGCCAAGCTCGTCCGATACGCTTCCGGCAATCCTTGCAGATGCCGCAACAGCACCTCCGTCGGCAGTCCCTCCGACGCCTTCCCCCGCTCTTCCACCACCACCTCCGGCTCCCGTAACGACACCGGTTCGCGCGACGTCGTCCGATACGCCTTCCGCCCCTGATTGCGCGCGATGCCAAACATCCACGGCACCACCGCTTCGACGTCGCGCAATTGCGGCAATCCATGCCACGCAGCGAGGAGCGTTTCCTGCATCACGTCGTCGATGCGATCGGGGGAAGTGAAGGCCATGAGGTAGGCATGCAGACGCGCGCCATGACGTCTGGCCAGGCGCGTGAAGGCTTCCCGATCGCCGTCCCTGGCGGCTTGGACCAGGGCGGCGTCGGGGAGGGCGGCTGCATCAGGAGGCGGCAACCCTCTTCTGCAGGTGCTTGACCAAGGTTTCGTAGCTGTCTTGACCGTAGAAGCGTTCACCGCAGGCGACCAAGTTCTTCGTAAGCAGACCCCCTTCTGGTCCGGCCATTTTCGCGGCCTTCAATAAGAGATTGTCGCGGATCGAATCATCTGGCTCGGAGATCCACATCGCCAAGGCCGCACCAAGGCACATGCCCGCATCCACACCACTCCATTGCAGCGCCGGTTTCAATTCATCGCGGCCGTCGCCAAATTGATTGCCGAGTTCATGATCCCAATCCAGTTGGTCGATCGCGGCTAAGGCATACCCCAGATGGAAGTAAGCCCGCACGCGACGTTCTACATCCTTCTTGCCTTCCGTCAACTCCGCGGCGACCACACGGCCGCGCAGCATCGACACCAGACTCTCCGTGTGCAACTTGCGTTCGGTCAGGCTCAACTCTTTGGTGCGCCCGAAGCCAACCGCATAGACCACCGCCCGACGCACCGCCTCCAACTGCACCAAGGTGTCTTCCTGATGGTTGAGCAGATGCGCCAACTCCGGATTCAACTTATCCAGAGGGAACTCCGGGTCGTAGCCGAAGGCACCTGCCTTCCAAGGCAACGAAGGTGCATCGCCAATCGCGAAGGGATGGCAGACCGCCGGTGGACCCAGGACTTCCTCGCCGGAAGTCAGGATCGGAGTCAAAGCGAGCGTCAGTTCAAGCAACATCGGGCACCTCCAGGTGCGGGAAACAAGGGAGACCTTGTGCCTCCACGAGTATGTGTCACCTGCGCCGGAATTGTTAACAGCCCACGCACATTTCTGCGCGTGGGCTGTTGCTTTGCTGCTCTACGCAGCCAGGAGGCTTGCTTACAGGTCGAAGGAAATGCCTTGCGCCAGTGGCAGCTCGGTGCCCCAGTTGACCGTGTTGGTCTGGCGGCGCATGTAGGCCTTCCAAGCATCAGAGCCGGATTCGCGTCCGCCGCCGGTCTCTTTCTCACCACCGAAGGCACCACCGATCTCCGCACCGGAAGTACCGATGTTGACGTTCGCGATACCGCAGTCGGAACCGACTGCGCTCAGGAAGCGCTCGGCATCGCGCATGTTGAGGGTGAAGATGGCAGAGCTCAACCCCTGCGGCACATCGTTGTGCAGCACCATGGCTTCATCCAGATCTTCGACTTCGATGATGTAGAGGATCGGACCGAAAGTCTCTTCCTGCACCACTTCCCAATCGTTCTTGGCCGTGGCGATGACCGGAGTCATGTAGTGACCACCTTCGCAGCCTTCCGGCTGCACGCGTTCACCACCGCAGAGGATCTCACCGCCCATCGCCTTCACGGCTTCGACGGAATCCATCACGCGCTGCACTGCGTCGGCATCGGACAGCGGGCCCATGAGAGTCTTCGGATCCAGCGGATGACCGATGTTGACGGCCGAGTAGAGCTCCAACAGGCGCTTGACCAAGGCATCCTTGACGCCTTTCTGGACCAGCACGCGGCGGGTCGAGGTGCAACGCTGACCGGCAGTGCCGACAGCACCGAAGGCGATCGCGCGGGCAGCCATCTCGAGGTCTGCATCCTCCAGCACGATGACGGCGTTGTTACCACCGAGCTCCAACAGGGTCTTGCCGAAGCGGGCAGCCACCTTCTCACCGACGATGCGGCCCATGCGGCAGGAACCCGTCGCGCTGATCAGGGGCAGACGCTTATCGCCGGTCATGCGCTCGCCGATCTCCATGTCGCTACCGACGATCATCGAGAGGATCGCGCCGAAACCTGCAGGCTCCAACACCTTGGCGCAGACCTTGGTCATGGCGATGGCGGTCAAGGGAGTCTTCCAGCTTGGCTTCCACACGGTGGCATCGCCGCAGATCATGGCGATCATCGAGTTCCAAGCCCAAACGGCCGACGGGAAGTTGAACGCCGAGATCACACCGACCAGACCGATAGGGTGGTACTGTTCGCGCATTGCGTGTTGCGGACGCTCGGAGTGCAGCGACAGGCCGTAAAGCATGCGCGACTGACCCACGGCGAAGTCGGCGATGTCGATCGCTTCCTGCACTTCACCGAGACCCTCTTGCAGGATCTTGCCCATCTCCAAGGTCACCAGCTTGCCCAGCGAATCCTTGTACTTGCGCATCTCTTCCCCGCACTGGCGGACGTACTCGCCCCGCTGCGGCGCCGGCAGTTCACGCCAACGTTGGAAGGCTTCTTCTGCTGCACCGATTACCTTCTCGTAATCTTCTGCAGTGGCCTGCTTGACGCGGCCGATCACTTCGCCGGTGGCAGGACTGGTGACGACGAGTTCCTCGCCGCTGCACTCCAGCCACTCGCCGGCGTAGGCGCCGGAATGAAGGCCCTCGAGGCCAAAATCGGCCAGGAAGGAAAGGTCCAAAGAGGTCGTTGCTGTGCTCATGGAACCGGCCATTCTACCCGCACCCTGGCCGCCTCGCCGCCCCTGAAAGAGGCCTGGTCCAACGGAATCCTGGTAGGCTGGGGAACCCCTGTTGCACCATGGAAATCCCTACCACCCTACTCCTCACCCTCGGCCTCCTTCAGGGGCCCAGCGACCCACAGCCGATCAAGGACTTGGTCCACGTGCCGATCGCCAGCGCCGAGGCCTTCCAGCAGCTCCACCAGTTCTGCACCGACGTCGACGATCACCATGCCACCGCCATGGCCGGCTATGCCGTCGTCTTCGCCACCGATGCGGAACAGGATGCGCTTGCCAAGGCCGGCATCGCCTTCACCGTCGAACAGGAGGATCTGCAGGCCTTCTACGCCCAACGCGCTGCGGCGGATCTCGCGCAGATGCAGTCCCAAGGACGCGGCACCGGTGCCGTCGTCGGTGGCTCGATGGGTGGCTTCAAGACCTTGGCGGAAATCGAAACCGAGATGGATCGCCTCGCCGCGACCTACCCTCTGCTTTGCTCGCCTAAGTTCGTCGTCGGCACCAGCCTCGAGGGGCGCTCGATCTACGGCATGCGCTTGAGCACCACGCCAGGTGTGCATGATCCCCAGAAGGCCGTCGCTTGGTTCGACGCCATTCATCATTCACGCGAGCCGATGTCGGGCGAATCGCAGTTGTTGTTCGCCGATGAATTGCTCTCGCTTTATGGCACCGATGCTGCGGCCACCCGCATCCTCGAAACCCGCAATGTAGTGATCATCCCTTGCGTCAACCCGGATGGTTATGAGTTCAACCGTCAGATCGCACCTGGCGGCGGTGGCATGTGGCGCAAGAATCGTCGCGACAATGGCGACGGCACCGATGGCGTGGATTTGAACCGCAACTATGACTGGGAATGGGGTCCGCAGTGGCAAGGTTCGAGCAGCAACCCCATCAGCGAAACCTATCGTGGTACTGCTCCCTTCTCCGAACCGGAGACCACCGACTTGATGGCATTCATGGCCACCATGCCACCGGGTATGTCGATGTCTTCGCACACCTTCTCCAACTTGATGTTGTATCCCTGGGGTTACAACACCATCGTGACGCCGGATGATGCTGCCTATCGTCAGTACGGCAGCCTGTTCACCGCCGACAATGGCTGGCCGCGCGGCACCATCTGGGAAGTGCTCTACATCGCCAATGG
Source organism: Planctomycetota bacterium (assembly GCA_049609225.1). Taxonomy (GTDB): domain Bacteria; phylum Planctomycetota; class UBA1135; order UBA1135; family UBA1135. The sequence goes on from JBMYYH010000041.1 coordinate 23,750, forward strand.
CGGCAGCGTGGATTTCCACTATGGAACCTTCGGCACCCTGGCCTTTACGCCGGAGATCGGCAGCAGCAGTGATGGCTTCTGGCCTGCACCGTCGCGCATTCCAGCGCTGTACCAGGAGATCCGTCCCTCCTACTTCGGTTGCGCGCAGTACACCGGCGCCTGGGCGGAAGTGACGGACTATCTTTGGACCGAAGTCAGCGGCGATGGCGATGCTTGGCAGGAGCCGGGTGAGAGTTGGTCCTTGGTCCTCGAAGTCACCAACACGGGGCTCGAGACGCTGGATTTGGACCTGCTCTTGAGCAGCTCGCATCCGGATGTCGCGGTGAGCGGATTGCCGGGCAACCTGGTGCTGGCCGAACGCACGAGTGGGCAGAGTCAGGCTTTCCAGGTGGACTTTGGTGCCGCGGCGCCCGTGGGTGCACCGCTGAACCTCGACCTCAGCTTGGACTTTGATAGTT
>JBMYYH010000042.1:0-23429 GCA_049609225.1 Planctomycetota bacterium
CTCGCAAGAGGATTCCAATCTGCACTCTTGGCGGTTGGTCCTTGGACTCGGCAACCCCGGGGAGGAGTACGACTCCACTCGGCATAACGTCGGCTTCGAGGCGCTGGATCTTTGTGCTTCACGTTTCCAGGTCTCCTGGCAAAGTCGTGAGCGCGCCCTCGTGGCCGAGCTTCCTGAGTTTCGCTGCACCTTGGTGAAACCACTCACGTACATGAATCGGAGTGGCGTCGCCTTGCGGCAGAACTGGATGCACCATGGTCTAGAGGATCCAGCATCGATCTTTGTCGTCACCGACGACTTCCACCTGCCTCTCGGCGGCATGCGCATCCGTGCGCAAGGCTCTCCGGGTGGTCATAACGGCTTAGCGGATATCGAAGATGTCCTCGGCTGTAAGGAGTACCCCCGTCTGCGCATCGGCGTCGGCGATCCGGGCTCCAACTCGGTGGATTTCGTACTCGACCGTTTCTCGAAGACCGAGGAGCCCGTCATCGAGGAAACCCTCATGACTGCTTCTTGGGCCGTCGAGGACTGGGTCAAGGGTATCCCGCTTGAGGATCTCCAGGCCCGCTACAACCGCCGCAAGCCACAGGCGGAATGACCCGATTCCCTTCAGGGGATCACCCTCAGCACGAGGGATAAACCGGTAGGACCGGAATGGCAAATCATGACTGAACACAAACACACGTACCAAGCGATGTTCCTGCTCGACAACGAGGAGGTTCGCAAGGGTTTCAACGCCGCCCGTGATTGGGTCAAGGCCACGCTCGAGAAGCATGGACTTGATGTCAAGGTGCTGCGCCTTTGGGGTGAGCGTCAGCTCGCATACCCAATCGGTAGCCGCAAGCGCGCGACTTACCTCCTCGGTTGGCTGGAAGGTTCCGGCGATGCCGTCAACGAGGTCAAGCGCGAGATGTATCTGCTCGGCCCGGTCTTCCGCGTCCTGTTCCTGCAGGAAGACGAGATCCCAGCCGAAGAGCTGGCTCTCGGTATCGAGAAGATGGACGACAGCTCCCTGATCATCCCTGAGGAGATCGAAGAGCCTGAGTTCGAAGAGCCCTACGAGGAGCCAGAGGCTGAGGCCGAGGCATCCGAGGAAGGTGGCGAAGAGGCCACCGAAGAGAAGAAGGCTGAAGGCGACTCCGCTGAAGGCGATTCCGACAAGAAGCTTGAGGAGGTGAAGACCGATGGCAACTAAGCACAGCCGTACTTTCGACTACAAGGACATCGAAGACCTGCAGGTCTACATGACCGCACAGGGCAAGATTCACCCTGCCAAGCGCACTGGCCTTTCCGCCCGTGAGCAGCGTCGTCTCAAGCGCGCCGTCAAGTACGCGCGTCTCCTCGCTCTCATCCCGTACGTCAGCTGATCATGAAGACCAAGCTCATCCTGCGTGTGGACCACCCCGTCCTCGGTCACACCGGCGACGTCATTGAGGTGTCCTCCGGCTACGCCCGGAACCACTTGCTGCCACTCAACCTGGCCTATCCTTTCTCTGAGGATGCGATCCGTCGTATCGAAAAGAAGAAGGTGGAAGCTGAAGCCGAACGTGCCGCCTTGCGCTCCGACATGGAAGCCTTGGCCAAGCGTCTGGAAGCAGTGCAGCTGAACTTCATCGAGAACGTCAGTGAAGCCGGTCACCTTTATGGTGCCGTCACCGCCAAGCGTATTGCTGAAGGTATCGAGGAGCAGGGCCTGCCGATTCCGGAAGCCCACGTTCGTCTTGCTGAGCCGATCCGCACGGTCGGTGAATACGAAGTCCCGATCCACGTCCATTCTGAAATCAACGCCTCGATCAAGGTCTGGGTCGTTGCCAAGGAAGAGCCGAAGCCTGAGGGCGAGGCAGAGGGCGAGGGCGAAGATTCCGCAGCCGACGCCGGCGCCGAGGCGCCAGCTGAGGCCTAGTTCGGCACCATCAGGCGGCCCGGGGCTCGGTAGTATTACCGGATGCCCCGGGTCGCCTGCGCCTGTATCCTGACAGGTCATGTCTGCCCCTGGCATCCCCGAGCAGCTGCCCTTCGACCTCGACACCGAGAAGTGTGTCCTAGGTAGCATCCTGCGTGACCCGCGATGCTTCCCCGAAGTCTCAGCGCACCTCGGGCCGGATGATTTTTATGCCCCGCGTCACCGCGAGCTGTTTCAGCTGCTGGAGGCGCTCGAACAACGCAGCCCTGGGCACTGCGATGCGGTCTCCGTCGCGCATGAACAAGAGCGCGTCAAGAAGACCGAGGTCCTCGGCGGACCGGGTTACTTGAAGGAGTTGATGGCCACGGTGCCGTCGATCGCTTTCCTGGAGAACCACATCCGCATCGTGCGCGATTTGTCCGTGCGTCGCGGTCTGATCGCCGCCGCCGACAACATCCAACGCAGCGTCTACGACGAGTCGGTGGAAGAGGTCGATGAGTTGGTCAGTGAAGCTGAGAAGATGGTCTTCCGCGTGGGGGACCGGCTGGTCGGCAAGGAGATGGTTTCTGCCCGCGAGTTGGTGGATGACAACCTCGATCGTCTGCTCAATGCCGATGATTCGCCGCAGGGTCTGCAGACTGGCTACCTGGATCTCGATGAGAAACAGGGATTCCGTCCTGGAGACTTGTTGGTGTTGGCCGCGCGTCCCGGCATGGGTAAGACCGCCTTTGCCTTGAATATCCTGGAGCGCGTGGCGCTGAAGGAAAAGAAGGCCGCACTCATGTTCAGCCTCGAGATGCCTGGAGATCAACTGATCACGCGATTGTTGTCCTCGCATGCACGCATCTCCCACGACAGCCTGCGCCGCGGTCGATTGACTGCAGAGGATCGCCGTCGCCTGACTCATGCAGGCAGTGCCTTCCGCAATGCGCAGATCTTCGTCGACGATAGTTCGCAGCCGAGCCTAGCGCAGATCCGAGCGAAAGCACGGCGTCTGAAGCGCGATGGCGCGCTCGACCTCATCATCGTCGATTACCTGCAGCTGCTCGGCGCCAAGGCCGAGAGCCGTCAGAACGAGATCGCCCTGATCTCCCGGACGCTCAAAGCGATCGCGCGTGACCTCAAGGTCCCGGTGCTGGCTTTGGCGCAGCTCAACCGTAAGGCGGAAGAGCGTTCCGATCATAAACCGATGCTTTCCGACCTCCGAGAGTCTGGAGCCATCGAGCAGGATGCCGACATGGTCATGATGCTCATGCGCGAAGACTATTACGAGGAGACCGACGACAACCGCGACATGGCAAGCCTGTCGATCGCCAAGAACCGCCATGGTTCTACTGGCGAGATGCGTTTGCGCTTCACGAAGAAATTCATGCGCTTCGAAAACTTCGTTCAGGCCGCCGAAGGCCTATCCGCACCGGCAGCTCCTGCCTTCGATTGATGTCCCGCAATCTCCTGTACCTCATCCCGTGGTTCCTGGTGTGCCTACTCGGCACCAGTTCCCAAGTTGTCGCTGCTCAGGATGTGCCGGCGCAAGAGCCGTCCGCCACGCAGCAGCCCATCGTCGAGGACATCATCATCCTCGGTGCCGAAGGGCGTGAGGCTGAAGTCCTCGCTTCGATCAGCCAGAAGATCGGCGATCGTCTCAACCCGATCGGCCTGACCCGCAGCCAGGAATGGTTGTGGAAATACAAGCGCATCCGCGTCGATCGCGTGATCATGGAAGCCGGCTTCGAAGAGGGGACGGTGGTGTTGAAGATGCACGTCTCGCCGCTGCAGACCTGGCGTCGCGCGGTGTTCCTCGGCAATGAGGAGTTCGAGCGTGCGGAACTGGAACTTTGGGCTGGTCTGTTCGGACAGTCCTTGGATTCGGAATCCGTCGAGGTGGTGCGCAATCGCTTGCTGATCCGCTATCGGGAAGAGGGTTATGCTCATGTCTCGATCCAGCGCGAGCAGGGCGCCGAAGATGAGGTGGTATTCCGGATCAACGAAGGCCCGGAAGTGACCGTCGAAGATGTGGTTTTCATCGGCAATGATGCGATCAAGGGGGGAGCTTGGTACACCCCGGGATTGGATATCTACGAGAACCTGCAGAGTTCGACCGGTGGCATCTTCGCGGGTGCGCCGTACAGCCCGCTGCGGATTCAGGAAGATGTCAACGCCATCGCCAACCTGTATCGCGATTATGGTTTCCTGGAAGTCGCGGTGACTTCCTCGGTGGAGTTCGAAGGCGGTTCCTTGGATAGCGCCATCGTCACTTACACCATCGTCGAAGGTCCGCTCTACACGGTACGCGATGTCATCATTCGCGCCGCCGACGGCGAGGACCTGCGCTTTTCGATGGAGGAACTCCACGAGCAGTTGAAGCTGGTTCCTGGTGATCCTTTCGAGAAGTCGCGCATCGATCGCGACCGTGCTGCTCTGCAGAAGCATTACTCCGGCTTCGGTTATCCGAGTGCCGCGCGCGTGCACCGGATGCGCGGCGGCCCACAGGTCGATTTCCTTTCGATCGGTGGCACGAAAAGCAATACGCCCGATGCCCTGGTGGACCCGGTCGAGCCGGTAGTGGACATCGTCTTCGTCATCTCGGAAGGTAAGCCGCGGCACCTGCGCAATGTGGTGATTCGGGGTAATCGTCGCACCCAGGATCGTGTGATCCGCCGCGAGATCCAGGCCGAGCCTGGCGACCTCGTCCATGAGGATGATGCTGCGCGTTCTGCCCGTCGCTTGAACGGCCTGGGCTACTTCCGCGACATCAACCGACAGCCTTACGTCAACTGGTTCTGGCAGGACATCGGCGACCCCGAGCTGCTCGACCTGGTGTTTGAGGTGCAGGACATCGGCTCCAACAACCGCATTCGTTTCGGTGGTTCGTGGAACTCCGATAACGGTCCCGCGCTGTTGATCGACTTGACCAAGACCAACTTCGACATCGCAGATGGTCCGACCAGCTTCGGCAGCACCATCGCCGAGATTTGGAATGGCACAGCATTTACCGGCGCCGGTCAGACTCTCAACTTGTCGCTGCGTCCCGGTACGGTGTTCTCGAGTTTCGCCCTGTCCTTCACCGAGCCTGACCTGCTGGCCGAGCATATCGACCGCCTCAGCCTCAACGTGACGGCGCGCAAGAACCTGCGTCTGTTCCCGACCCACGATGAGGAACGCACCCAGTTCGGCTTCACCTTGGGCCGACGCTTCGGGCGCTACTTCACCGTCTTCCTCGGCCCGGAAACCCAAGACGTCAAGCTCGACGACATCGATCCCGGTGCGCCGACCGACCTTCTGCGTTACGCCGGTAGCAACACGCTCAACACCCTGACCTTGGGTGCGCGCTACAACACCGTGGAGGACCCCTTCTCGCCCGTCGATGGGGGCAACTACGGCCTGTTCTTGAATCAGAGTGGCACCTTCATGGGTGGCGATTGGGATTACCTCAAGGCCACGCTCACCACCGAGACCTACTTCCCACTGTGGCGCGACAACCTCAACCGCCCGTGGACCCTGGGGCTCAGTGGTCGTTTCCGTAAGGCCTTCGTCGACGATGACCTCGGCAACCTTCCTTACCCCGAGAAGTTCTATCTCGGCGGTCAGTCCTCCGTCCGCGGCTTCAACTTCCGCGGCATCGGCGAGGACGCCAACGGCTTCGCGGTCGGTGGTGATGTCTCCTGGAACGCCTCCTTGGAGATGCGCTTCCCAGTGGTCTCTACCCGTCAGCGCGGCCTGGTCGATGAGTTCGAGATCGTCCGCGGTGGTCTCTTCATCGATGCCGGTTCCTTCGGCAATCGTTTCAGTGATCTCCAACCGACCCGCGTGTCGGCTGGTTTTGCCTTGCGCATGCGCTTCGCAGCCCTGCCCAATGCACCGCTGTCCCTCGACTTCGCTTGGCCGCTCCAGGATGAGCCCGGCGACGATACCCGCGTCTTCTCCTTCACCATCGGTAACTTCTAGTCATGCGTAAGCTCGCTCTCACCACCATCCTGCTCGCCGTCACCGCGGGCTCCGTATTCGCCGGCCGCTCGTTGGCTGAACCCAAGGAAGCCGTGCGTTACATCGACGTGCAGCGCTGCCTCGTCGAGTGGACCGACCTGCAGGATCGCAGCACCGCCGTGCGCGAGCAGTTCAGCGGCCTCAGCGATCAGTTCCGTCAGCGCCAGGAGATGCTGGCAGCTCAGGAGGAAGAACTGGTCACCTTGAACCCGGCCCTGCCGGCCGTGCAGCAGCAGGCATTCGAGCTGCAGCTCGCGCGCGAAACCCTGAAGGCTCAAGTCGAGTTCTCCAACAAGAACTACAACGACATGCAGTCGCAGATTCTCGAGGAGGGCGTGCGTCGCATCCATGAGATCGCAGCGACCATCGGCGAGCGCGAGGGCTACAGCGCCATCATGATGCACCCGAACCCTCTGGAGCCTATTGGCGCTCAGTTCTCCGTGCGTGATTCCATCACCGAGATGAACGGCCGCTGGGTGCTCTGGAGCAACTCCAACTACGACCTCTCCGATGAGGTCCTTCAACAGCTCAACCAAAAGCAGTAGGCTGAAGCGCATGACGCGCAAGGAACGGACCCTCAAGCGTTCCGCCACCATGGAGGGCGTGGCCCTTCATTCTGGCGAAACCGTCCAGGTGCAGGTCGAACCGGCACCGGCAGGGACCGGTGTGGTTTTCCGCCGCGGCGATGTCACCGACCCCGCCGAGATCCCGGCCCTGGCCGGCAACCTGTCGATCTCCCAACGACGCACCGTCCTGCGCGAAGGGGGCAGTGATGTCGGCATGGTGGAGCACATCCTTGCCGCCTGTAGTGGTTGCCAAGTCGATAACCTGATCGTCACCGTCTCGGCAGATGAGATGCCAGGTACCGATGGCAGCGCTCAGCCTTATGTCGACATGTTGCAAGGTGCTGGCATCGTCGAACAGAAGCGCGAGCGCACCGTGTTCACGGTCAAGGATCCGCACATCGTGCGCGAAGGAGATGCCGAACTGGTGGTGCTGCCGCCCAGTGGTGCAGGCCTGCGGGTGCGTTATTTGCCCTCCTATCCGGATGGCGTCGATGCGACCCCAGTCATCTTCGACAGTGCTACCGATGATTTCGTGAAGGAGATCGCGCCCGCACGTACCTTCGTGCGGGCGTCGGAAGTGGAAGCCTTGCTGGAAGCCGGATTGGGCAAGGGTGCAACCGCCGACAACACCTTGGTGTTGGGTGGGGAAGAAGCACCGGAGATGCGTGTCGATCTGGAGCCTACGCGGCATAAGATCCTCGACCTAATGGGCGACATGGCGCTGCTTGGCGCAGACCTGCACGCCGATGTGGTCGCGGTGCAAAGTGGTCATGGCCTCAATCAGGCGATGGTCAAGCATCTGCGTGGCGAGCTTGAGCTGCTCGAAGTCGAAGAGCCGGTGAATGAGGATGGTTATGGCATCAACGAGGTCATGCGCCTCCTGCCGCACCGTTATCCCTTCCTTCTGGTCGACCGCGTGCTCAAGGTGGAAGGTTGGCGTCGTGCGGTGGGCATCAAGAACGTGACCATCAACGAGCCCTTCTTCAATGGGCACTTCCCCGATCAGCCGCTGATGCCGGGGGTGCTGCAGCTCGAAGCCTTGGCGCAACTGTCGGGATTCCTGCTCCAGCGTAAAATGGAGCACACGGGCAAGCTGGTGGTCCTCGCGGCCATCGATAAGGTCCGTTTCCGCGGTGGTGTCGTCCCGGGCGATCAACTTCGCCTCGAGGTCGAGACCCTGCGCATGAACCGCAACCGCGCCACCATCAAGGCCCAAGGCAAGGTGGGGCGTCGGGTGGTTTCTGAAGCCGTGCTGTCCTTCGCCATGGTCGCTGCCTCATGACCAACATCCACGAGACCTCCTACGTCGCTCCTGGCGCCGAACTGGATTCCGATGTCACCATCGGGCCGTTCAGCTATGTCGGAAGTCGGGTGCGCATCGCTTCGGGAACGCGGCTTGGTCCGCACGTCACGGTGCAGGGGCGGACTACGATCGGCCGCGATAACCACTTCGTTGGCCAGTGCGCCATCGGTGGTCTACCGCAGGACCTGAAGTACGCCGGTGAGGAATCGGCGCTGGTCATCGGCGATGGCAATGTGGTGCGCGAATTCGTGACCATCAACATCGGCACTGCTGCCGGTTCGTGGGTCACCAGCCTGGGCGATCGCAACTTGATCATGGCCTGTGCGCATGTCGCGCATGATTGCGTGATCGAGGATGAGGTGATTCTCGGCAACAACGTGCTGCTCGCTGGACATGTGCGCATCGAAAGCGGTGCGATCGTGTCGGGTGGTGTGGCGGTGAACCACTTCGTGACCATCGGAACTTTGGCCATGGTCGGCGGTACGGCGCGCGTGGTCCAGGACCTGCCGCCTTACATGATCGCGGAAGGCGCTCCTGCACGGGCGCGCGGCATCAATGCCGTTGGATTGCGTCGCCGTGAGGTTTCGCGTGAAGCCGTGGCGGAGTTGCGTGATGCTTTCCGTCGCCTCATCGCCGATGAAGCACCCACTGCCCTCGCGATCCAGGAAATGGAGGCAGAGAAGGAGTTGGCACCGGAAACGCGTCGCTTGATCTCCTTCCTGCGCGACATGGAGCGCGGATTCCAAGGCCGTTATCGCGAGTCGCTACGGAGATCCTCCGGCGACGTCCGCGCCTGATCCTGTCCACCGGAACATCCCCCGGAACCGTAGAACGGAACACTCATGGCAAACAAGAAGCTGCGTGCGGCCGTCATTGGAGTCGGTCATCTGGGGCGTCACCATGCCCGCATTCTCGGCGCGATGCCGGATGTCGAATTGGTCGCGGTGGTCGACCGCGATCCGAAACAGGGTCAAGCGGTCGCCGAGAAGGAAGGCACCACTTGGCGCGCCGACCTTGACGGCCTCGAGCACGAACTCGATTTCGCCGTCGTAGCGGTGCCGACCGTGATGCACCGGGAATGCGCCGCGCCGCTGTTGCGCAATGGCGTCGCCTGTCTGATCGAGAAGCCGATGGCGCCCGATCCCGCCACCTGCGATGCCATCCTGGCCGACGCCAAGGCCGGCGGTGCTCTAGTGGGCGTGGGGCATGTCGAGCGTTTCAATCCGGCGGTGGCCCGCGCCATGGCCTTGGGCATCAAGCCGCGCTTCATCGAGGCGCATCGTTTGGCGCCGTACACTTTCCGCTCGACCGACGTCGGCGTGGTCCTGGATCTCATGATCCACGACATCGACCTCGCCCTCGCCTGGACCGGTTCCGAGGTGGTGCAGGTCGATGCCATCGGTGGCGCCACCCTGAGCCCTAGTGAAGACATCGTCTCCGCCCGCCTGCGTTTCGCCGACGGCGCCGTGGCCAATCTCACCGCCTCGCGCCTGAGCCTCAAACCGATGCGTCGTTTCCGCGTTTTCGGCCCCGACAACTACCTGTCGGCGGACAGCCAGGACCGCTATGCCCTGTTGGTGCAGAAGGCCGATGGATTCTCCAAGGAGGCCATCGCCGAGGCCGCTCAGTCCGCCAACCCACTGGAAGGCTTCCGTAGCCTCCTAGACGTCGAGGAGCTTGCCCTGGACGACGATGAGCCGCTCAGCGCCGAGCTTGAGGCCTTCGCCCGCGCGGTCCGTGGTGAGGCTCCTGTGCCGGTCTCCGGCGAAGAGGGTGCCAATGCAGTCAAGGTCGCCTTCCGCATCATGGAAGCCCTGGAAGACTGCGGCTGGAGCGACGAGAGCTGAGATGAAACCCTGCCCCGTGTCCCTCGACCGCTACCTCCTGCGTCCGGAGGAACTGCAGCTACCCCTCGACGCCCATGCGATCTTCGAACGCGAAGCGCCCTTGGCGGTGGAGGTCGGTTTCGGCGGGGGAGAATACCTCGGATGGTGGGCGCAGCAGCATCCGGAATGGAACTTCATCGGCATCGAACTGCCGCCGGACTGCATCTTCCGCGCCGCGCGCCTCCTGCATGATGCGGATGTACCGAACGTCAAACTGATCCGCGGCGATGCACGCTACCTCTTGCGCGAACTGTTCCCGCCCGCCAGCCTGGATCATGTGCTGATGCAGTTTCCCATGCCGTGGCCGAAGGACAAGCATGCCAAGCATCGGGTCTACAGCCCAGCCTTCGCCGCCACCCTGGCCGACGTCCTAAAACCCGGTGCCCCCTTCGAGTTGGTCACCGATCAGGATTGGTATGGCCGCGAGACCGCGGAAGTCTTCAGCGCCCGCCTCGATTTTCAGGCATCCGCCTTGGAGGTCGATCCGGAGCGTCCGTTCCGGACTCGTTATGAGCGTAAATGGCTGGAGGAAGGCCGCTCGATCTACCGCTTCCTCGCTCGTCTCGAACAACCCGCCAGCGCCCCGCGCATCCTGTTCCCGGAAGCCATGGAATGTCACGCCATTGATCCCATCCCCGACGCGGAAGCCGTCCGCGCCCTCCTCGGACGCCGTTTCAAGGAAGGGGAGTCCGTCGCGGAGGTGAAGGAAGTGATGCAGACCGCCGATGGTTGGCTCCTGCGCATCCTTTCCTCTGACGCCTCCTTCTCGCAGCTGTTCCATGTGCGCATCCGCAACAAGGAAGATGGACGCTGCCTGCTGAAGATCGATGAGGTGCCGCGACCGTACTACACCGAAGCGGTGCGCTTTGGGCTACGCTCGATCGCTGGCTGTTTCGCCTACCAGAGTCGGTAGGTGAAGTAGATCGCGTACTGGTCGGTGTTGAAGACGTCGGCGCCTTCGTAGGTGACCGCCGCGTAGGTCAAGTCGTGGCCACCGGGAGATTGCACCGTGACCAGCTCGGCCGCCGGACGCCATGGATATTCGATCGGCGTGGAAATTTCCTGAATGGTGCTGGTGCCATTGTTGAGCGTTGCGGAGAGCAGCAAGCTGCGGTGGTTCGGGTAGTTGCGCACTGCGAAACAGGTACGCATGCGACCATCATCCGCGACCACGGGCATCGCATCTTCATTCAAGGGATCCGCAATCCAATAGGCATCGCGCGGCTCCAGCCCATCTCCGGTGGTGGGGATCAGGACCATCTTGTAGCCAAGGTCATTGTCGAAGCCGGTGGTTGCCTGCTCGCCCCAAGTGACGGATACCGAATCCTCCGCATCTTCACGGCTGGATGCAGCCATCGGACGTCGTGGACGATGCGTGTCGGTGCCGGAGACGATGGTCCAGCTGTTCAGCAGATCCAGAGGCTCGGTGGCATCGAACCCCGAGAAGCGATCGATCGCGATCCGCGTCCGGGTCTGGCCTTGCCAGCCGAAGTGCGGTGCGACCAAGGATTCTTCATGCACTACCACGAGGTTGCCGGAATCATCCAACACCACATCCGGCAGGACCATGCCGCCTACGAAAGGATGCGCCGTGGTCTCGTCCATGGGTACCTGCGCCAGCAGGACATGCGGGCCATCCAGGAACTGGGGAGACTGAGGCAGCTCCGACCAATCCATCTTGACGCAACGCAGATCATGTTCGCGGTAGGTGCGGTCGCCATTGACCCTGTTGTCGGATTCATGCACGTAGACCACCGCGCAAGATTGCGGCGAGCTGGCATCCATGGCGACCAGGTCCGGCATGATGCCTGCCGAGCCGGATTCCAAGGATGGATCGATGATGTAACCCTCACCAGGGGCGGCCGTCTCGACGATGGGGCGTGGGTAAAGATCGCCATTGCCGTCACGGAAAATCACGCGCGCAGCTTCCAAACGTGCGGGCACCAGGGAATCCTTGTCGTTGCGCGGCCAAACCACTACGAAGGTGTCGTCGGCAAGCACCACGACATCGGGTTTGCGGCAGGTATCCTCACCGACCAACTGCAGGCTTGGATCGCCGAGCAGAATCGTGGGTGCGAGGATGAATGTATTGGAGCCTAAACTGCCGATGGCAGTGGCTTCGACCAGTTTGTCGCCATTGGCGGCTTCCGCATGATTCGCGACAAGGACATCACCGAAGGAATTTGCGGCGATGGTCGCGTGGTCGGCTGCGCCTATACGATTCGAGGGCAGTTCTACGGTCTCTCCAGTTACGAAGATCTGCTGCGCGACCAAAGAGGTCGTACAGCAGAAGGCAATGGCAGTCAGGGCAGCCGTGAGTCGCATTGGGGTTGGCGGCAAGGTCAGGGCAGACCCGCCGACAGGCTAGGCGGTTTAAGGGATGCGCAGGATCTGGAAACGAATCTCGTAGTCCTGCGGATTTCCGGAATCACTGCCCTCATAAGTGGAGAACAGTTTGAAGGTTCCACTGCCGGCCGGAAATTCGACGAGTTGGACAGCGGGGCGTTTGGCAGTATTGACTGCGGTGGGATATTCACGCATATCCGCCTGCAACGAGCGGCCGACGAGAATTTTTACTGAAGCGCCAAAAAAGCGAGCGCCAAAGGTGTAGCGCTGCGAGTTAGGACCATGGGCAATCGTGGCGTGGGTATCTTCACGCCAGATGCTGTTCTCCCAGTGCAAGGGTTGCACGGAAGGTGGGCCTGACAGTGGGTAAGTGATTTCCCGACTGTGCAGCGTGTTGTTCTTCCACGGCACGTATTCATCGTCGATCCAAGTCAACGACACCGAGTTCTTGTTGTCCAAGCGGCTCGTTGCCAGGTTTGGACGACGCTGATGACGGCGGAAGTTATTGGTGAACGTATGCGAGTTCACGATCAACGGCGTTCCAGTGCGGTAACCGGAGTAACGGTTCACCACGATGCGGCCGTTGTTGCTGCCGATGACGCCACCGTGTCCATCATGCCAGTATTCCTCATAAGCCACGATCAAGTTGCCATAGTCATCAAGGACGACATCGGGCAACACTTGACCGCCAATCAGCGGATACTGGGCATTGTTGTCGATGGGAAGGTTTGCGACCAGGACGGTCGGCGCCGAGATGAATCCAGGGTTGCCTGGACCAAGGTTCCAATCGATGACCACGAAGCGCAGTTCGTATTCGCGGTAGGTTGAGCCCGTGACCTGATCGACGACGCTGCTGAGTTCATGCGCGTAGACCGCGCCGACGGTGCCATCTTCAAGGTTGACCAAGTCCACCATGATGCCGGCGAAACCGGAAGTGACGGCGGAGTCTGCGATGTGTCCTTCACCGACAGCCGATTGATCGATGACAGGCGTGGGGTAGAGGACCCCAGCACCATCACGGACTTGAACGCGACAGACTTCCAAGCGAGCAGGCACCACACCGCTGCGGTCGATGCGCTGCCATGCGATGCAGAAAGAACCATCCGGCATCTCGACGACATCCGGCTTGGAGCAAGTCTCATCGGTGCTGAGCAGTTGCAGGCTCATGTCACCAAGCGACAAGTGGCCGAGCGAAGAGCCTTCCCAAGTATCGTTTCCGATATAGGGAACAGACATGCCTTCGACCAAGTGCACATTGCCAGAGAAGGTTCCCTGCCATGCAATGAAAGCATCGCCGTAATGGTTTACGGCAACGGTGGCGTGATCAGCGCCCTGTGGGGTGAACGTCGGAAGGGCGATATCATCGCCATATCCGATGGTCTGTTGCCCCGATACAACGGGGGCCAGGACTAATCCGAGGAGAAGGGAAAGGGAACGCATCGACTTGTGGGGGAAGGTCACCTGCAAGGATAGCCCGTGAAACGGTTTACAGGAAGTTGGATTCGAGAAAAATTCACAAATCTGAGGCTGAATCTTGAGCGGACAGGGACAATAAGAGGCCATGTTTCGGGGCCGTGCACGTCGCTACCGGAAGTCTAGTGTATCCGCGGAATCCGTTGAGAACACGTCTCTTCCGCTGTTGGAAGCCGCTGCTTTTCAGGTAGGGCTTGGTTCCGCGCTGCATTTGGGCCAGGAACTCGAGGCTGAGGGCTACTTTGAGGAGGGTCTCGTGGCCCAATGGCACTGCATTCACCGGGCGCTTTGGCGTCGCATGGAGGCTCTCAGTGACCCTCAGGGGGCGCTCAGGGCCTGGAGCCGTCATCCGGAGCCCAAAGTGCGTTTTTTTGCTCCCGGATTATGGGCTTTTTGGGGCCCGGAGGACCCGGAAGCCGCTCTAGAAGGCCTTTTACCCCTGGCCGACGACTCGGATTTCCGCGTTTTGGAGGCGGTCCAGGCCTTTGGAGTCCGGCCCTTCGCCCAAGACCTCGGTCCCGAGGTCCTGCATCTGCTCGAGGATTGGGTGGGACATGCCAGCCCGCGGGTCCGACGCTCCGCCATGAGCTCGATCCGCCCGCGTGGCTTCTGGGTGAAGAATCTGGTGTGGGCGGTGGAGAATCCCGCCTATCTGGCCCCGGTGCTGGAGCGCTTCCGTTTGGAGGAAGATCGATTCCCTGCCAACTCGGTGGCCAACTGCCTCAACGACATCTCCAAGAAGCATCCGCTCTATGTACTGGGCATGATGCAGCGCTGGTTGGAGCAGGAGGAAGGGGAGCAAGTGGAACATGTCGCACGCAAGGGTTTGCGCAGTCTCTTGAAGGCTGGTGATGCACGCGCTTTGGCTCTGTTCGGTTTCGGGGAAGTGGATATCGCCCTTCAGGCCAAGTTGAAGCAAGGCAAGACCGTTCCACCAAACACCAACCTGCAGTTCGATCTGAAGTTGCAGAATTGTGGCGAAGCCTGCGAAGTGGAGTTGGTCTATGAGATCGAGACTATGGGCCGTAATCCCAAACGTCCGCGGCGCAAGAAGTATCAGGGCGGACGCTATCTCGTGCCCGAAGGGGAGATGGCCATGCGGGTGCGCGAACGCATCTTCGATCGCAAGGCAGCTCCTCTATTGGATGGCCCAGCGATCACGCGGTTCTATCTCAACGGCTCCTTGGCCGGAGAAGTGCCCTTTGAGGTTAAGCGAACCAAGGATGCTGAAGATCCACCAGCAGGTGCACCGCAGCAAGGATCGAACCAAGCGCAGCCATGATGACACCCATCATGGCCATGCCCATCTTCTGACGCGAACCCAGTGCCAAGAAGGTGGCACTGAACAGGCAGATCAAGGCCACCGGCAGATCGACCATGGCCATGACCTTCAACTCCGGAATGAAGGTCACCGAAGACAAACCCAGGGCGGTCATGCCGCAACCAAGTGCAGCCAGATGCCCAGGAACGCCATGCAGGAATGCGCCATGCTCCTCATCTTCGAGGCTCTTCTCATGGGCAGTCTGCTCGCGCATGTTCTCAGCTTAACGCTTCCAAGGCCTTGCGAACACGGGGTAGGGCCTCGCGCAATTCATCCTCGCTGACGGCACCGATGCTGGCGCGGAACCAGCCATCCTCCTCATCCTCTTCCACGCCAAAGGCATTGAAGGGGACCAGGCCAAAGGCGGCGTCCTGCAGCAGGTATTCGCGAATGTCTTCACTGTGCTCGAGCACATGCCCGCCTGGAGTACGCTTGCCATGCAGACGGAACTGCAGGGAAAGGTAGATCGCGCCTTGCGGTTCGATCGAATCCACCGGCAGGCCATCCGCTTTCATCTGCTGAATGCCATCGTGGGCGATCTCCAGGCTGGAGACCACGCGGCCCAAAAGGTCTTCGCGCCACGCCTTCATGGCGGGGGCATCGCGCAGGAACTTGGCGGTAGCTACTTGCACCGGCTTTGGTGCCCAAGCTCCGACGTGGGTGCCTAAGGCGATGACCTTGCGCACGACGGCGGGAGGCCCGACCAACCAGCCACAGCGCAAACCCGTGGCGCAGAATCCTTTGGAGATGCCATCAGCGTGGATGACATAAGGTGCGCATTCCGGCACCAACTGCACTGGCGAGTAGTGGTCGTAACCAGGGAAGGTGATCAGCGAATAGATCTGATCGTAGAGCAGGTACAAGGGCTTTTCGCCCGCCTGCTTGCGACGCTCGTTTTCCTCGACCAGGAAGGTGCCGAACTTCGCGACCTCTTCACGCGGCATCACGCCCCCGGAGGGGTTCTGCGGCGAATTGAGCACGATCAGGCGTGCTTCCTTGGCATGCGGCGCGAGCAGATCGACGGTCGGCTGGAAGGCATCTTCCTTGCGCGCACGAATGCCACGCACGCGCACCTGGCAGGTGTCGCGGTAGTTGTGGTTGTTCCACGACGGAGTGGGGAACAGGACCAACTCACCTGGATCGACCAGCAGACGGTAGGTGGAGTACAAGGAGGGACGTCCGCCGGAAACGATGGCGATGCCGTCGATCGGGTAGTCCAGGCCTTGGGTGGCCATCATGTATTCCTTGACCGCACTGCGCAGGCTGTGGTCACCGGCGCTGGGCGGATAGTTGGTATCACCCTGCTCGATCGCCTCGACCAGATACTTGCGCATCGCATCGGGAATCGGGAACTGCTCGGGGGAGAAGTCTCCCACCGTTAGGTCGGCCACTTCGACGCCACGTTCGCGCAAAGCACGAATCTCATTGGCGATCTTGAGAATCGAGGAGCCGACCATCGAGGTCGCCATATGCGAGAAGCCACGGCGGGCTGCCTCGTCACCACAGTCGGTCGGAATCCTGATCATGTCCTGGGTCTGTTCCACAACCCGTCATTGTAACGAAACGCTTACTTCAGGCGCTCCATGTATCGGTCGCGGAGTCGGGTCTGCTTGGAGGTCAGTTCCACCTCTTTTCCGGCAATCCACATACGCTCGACCGGGTCTTGGAGCAGCAGCGGGTCACCGGAGGTCAGGAATACCGTCGCGACCTTGCCTTCTTCGATGCTACCGATGAATCGATCGACGCCGAGTGCCTCTGCGGCGCCCAAAGTGAGAGCGTGCAGGGCGTCGGGGCGACCGAGGCCCCAGGCAGCGGCGGTGGCGCCTTGGAAGGGCAGGTTGCGAGTGAACTCCGGGTCGTCGGTGGTGAAACCGACGGTGCAACCGGCCATGCGCAGCACTGCGGCACAGCGATACGGTGCATCGAAGGGGTCGAACTGCGAGCCGGGCAGGCGATGGACCGCGCCGACGATGACGCGGGCATGATCCCGTCCGAGATAACCGGCTATCTTCCAGGCGTCGCGCGCACCGATGTAGACGGGGCGGATGCCCTGCTCCTTGGCCCATGCACGGGCGGCCATGATGGTGGGGGCATCATTGGCGTAGAGGTAGACATCGCGGCGACCTTCGATGTAGGGGACCAGAGCCTCGAGCTTGGCGTCGCGACGGAAGTCGGAAGTGTTGGCATCGGCGAAGCGTTGCATGCGCACGGCATAGGTGCGGGCTTCGTCGAACATGCGGTTGAGATCCTCGACCTCATCTGGGGTCTCTGGACCATCTTCCTGCTCGAAACGGGAGACGCGCGGGAACTGCAGGAACAGGCCAAGGTCTTCTTCAAGCACGAGGTCTTCGGTGGTGACGCCATCGAGTTGAATCAGGGCAGTCTGTCCGCGGATGCGTCCGGAGTTCTGGCCGACCATGACATAGGCCACACCATTGAAGCGCGTGACTTGAATGTGATCGCTGTCGGCATGGATGGCGGAGGCGATGCTGAGGTCGGGTTGGTCGGTGCCGATCTCGATGTCGTCGCGCGAACTGCGGACGGCACCGATTTCATACAGACCCGTACGGTCGAAACCGCTGACGAAGCCTGGGTAAAGGTGTTTGCCCTGTGCCTTCACTACCTCCATGCCAGGCCGACGCATGCCGGGCACCGTGCCTTGTTGGATGTTGGCGATGCGTCCGTCCAGGAGCAGAACATTGCCCACGAAGGGCTTGCCCGAGATCGGGTGAATGGTGGCACCTTCAATCGCGACGGCATGGCCTTTGCCGTTGTGAGTCCAACGATTCCAGGCAGCTTCTTGATCGCGCGTGTCGAGGTCATGCGCTTGCTGCTCTTCCGTGGCTTCTGCACCAGCAGCGACGAAATCCGCAATGGCCATGCTGTAGTTGCCCCAACGGCTATCGAGGTCAGTGGGGGCTTCAAAAAGCACCACGCCGCGCGCCAAGGTCATGCGGCAACGCGAGTAGCCCGACAGTGGGGGGCCATCGAACAAAGTCAGCGTGGCATCCTTGCCGACCTCCAGAGTGCCAAGACGATCCTCCAGGCGCAGCTGCTTGGCCGGGTTCAGCGTGCAGGTGGCCATGGCCGTTTCCCAATCCATGCCACCGTAGAGCATGCCTTTGGCGGCCTCGGTGTTGAGGCGACGAATGACTTCATCACTGTCCGAGTTGATCGACACCGTGACGCCGGCGCGATCCATGATGTTCACATTCCATGGGATCGCATCGCGCACTTCGAACTTGTACGCCCACCAATCCGAGAAGGTCGAAGCCATCGCACCATACTCCGCGAGTTCCGGTGCGACCTTGTAGCCTTCCAGCACGTGCTGGAAAGTCGGGCCTTCAATGCCAAACTCCTTGCAGATCTCGAGGAACATCAGCAGTTCATCCGCGCGATAACTGTGGCACTGGATGTGCACTTTGTTGTCGAGGATGTCCGACAGAACCTCCAAACGCACGTCGCGACGGAATCCAGGCTCCAAACCCTGCTCCGCCCGCATGCGCCGCAACTTGTAATCCTGCGCATCGCGGAATGCGCGACGGAAGGTGGCTTGCACACCCACGCGTGAATTCGGGAAACGCTTGCCCCAAGCCGAAGACCAGTTCGACTGCTTGACGTTTTCCCCCAGTGCAAACTTGATGTTGCGGGGCGCATCAGGGATCAGCAAATCCTCGATCGACGTCGCGAGGTAATCCATCTCCCAAGTCGCGGCCTGACCACCGATCGGGTTGGCTGAACCATGCAGCGATTGCACCAAAGCGGTACCACCCGCAGCAGCGCGGTAGATGCCCACGCTTTCCGGATGGATCATGTCGGCGATGCGCACTTCGGCGGTGATGGCCATGCTGCCCTCATTGACCGCATCCAAGGCGAGGTGGGAGTGGGCATCGATGACACCCGGCATCAAGTGCATACCGCTGGCATCGAATTCAGGTACACCACCCGGAAGGGCAAGGTCCTCGCCGATCTTGGAGATGCGCCCATCTTCAATCAGGATGTCGGCAACAGCAGGTTCCGATCCATCCATGCGATAAAGCATGGCGCCAGTGATCAAGACATTGCGTTCGCGCTTCTGCGCCCATTCCGAAGGCGCGAAACGATCCAAACGCGTTTCGACCGGCCATTGTGGATGGCCCGTCGCGATGCCGCCTTCGTCTTCTTCGCCGTCTGCAGCATCCGCGCCATCTTCCTGGGCAACTTCCGAGCCCTTACCAGGTTCGCCGGTGAGCGGCGTATCACCCCAAGGCGTGACCATCTTGCCACGCATCTTGTCACCTTCTTGCTTGAGGAAGATCTTGGCCTCGAACTCCGGCTCCGGCACCTGGAAAGTGAACTTCACCCGTTCGCCTTGGAACTTCACACCGGAAGCCGCTTCCCGATCCTTCGGGGCATGCGCTTGGAAGACAAAAACCATGTCGTTCTCCGGATCAAGATCCACGGAGAACTCCTGATTGCCCATCGGCGTTTCGACCACGAGATCCCAAACACCACTGGCGACTGCGCCATCCGCACCGCCCTCCTCGTCGGAGCCTTCTTCGCCTTCCTCGGCCTCGCCTTCTTCCTCCGCTTCCGGAGCTGGGTATTCCCAACCACGACCGCCAGAGAAGACCCAAGCCAAGTTCGGTTCTTGGAAGTCATAGGCGCCTCGCGAAAGCACATAGCCGCCGAGATTCTTGGCATAGCCTAGATGTAAGGCAGGAGCCTTGGCGAGGTCGAAGTAAATCGCATCCGTGCTCAGCTTCAACCCATCCTCGTCGGTCCATTGCTCGACCATCATGCCGAGGTCATCTGCATTCTTCGGTGCGACGAGCGCACAGGGGACACCGGTAGCACGCAACAGCAGGTAGTCATCGACAACCTCTTGATGACGACGTCTCTTCTCTACCCGCAATCGAAAGGGGTCCTGCCAGTAGGGGCGTCCTGCGCCATCATCCGCCGCCAGGTCCTCCTCGCTCTCCGCTGCCTCCTTGAAGTTCATGCGGTAAAGCACAGCCATGTCCTGCTCCTTGAGGCGTGCGGCATGCTTCCATGCACCGGCACCACCCAAGATGACCCAACGATCGCCCGGTGCCGCGAAATCACGGTGCAGGTCCAAGATGTTTTCTATCTGACGAGGTCCATTGGCGCGCACGACCACTTGGCTCCCCAGGACGAGGTCAGGCGAGAGGTTCTCACGATCTTGGTCGAGAAGTACCTGACGCAACATCGCCAAAGCTGCCATTTGCGTTTGGGGATATCCGCCGGCACCGCGTAGGGAAATCAGGCTATGCCCTTCGCGCATCAGGAGCGATTCCGCCAGCGGCCGCCCATTGAAGGAAAGCATGGACAACTTGCCCTGCAGAAGTCCGCGATTCGGCAGCAAGGCTCCGGCAGTGAAGCCATGAGCGCGCCAATCCTCGGTTGACTCTGCATCCCACTCCGCGAAGTCCGATGCATTCAGATGACCGTAGAAAGATCCATGCTCACCGTATTCCATGGCCGGAATCGGACCGACAGTTGGGTCGCTTGCCGTTCCGACATAGGGGTTGGTCGGCGTGGAGCCAAGGCCATCCGGGAAATCTGCGTGCAGCAATCCCGGATACAGGATCCAATCTTCTTCCGCTTCGATTACCGTCGCATCTGGATAAGCCGAAGCATCGGCGCTGCCGGAAACGACGAACTGGGAACCATCGGGGTAAAGCAACAGGCCAACCGTTGCCTCAGAGACCTCGCCGTCTACCCAGGGGCGGACGGATGGAATCAGGAAGGGGCCGTCGACGGCTTGCGGAGCCTCTTGCGCGAAGGCTGCGGCCGCCAGGGTCAATGTGCAAACAAGCATAGGCGGGATGGTACCCTACCGAACGTGAACACGCCCCTGTTCCTGTTGAACCTCGGTATCACCGTTGCCCTTGTGCTCCTGTCTTTATGGACCGGTCATGCGGGGCGTCGGAAGCCGCACTACATTGCGGTTGCATTCACAGTGGTGAGCCTGGTCTTGGCCATCTGGCAGGCCGAGCTTTATGGCCGCGGTTATGACTTCATCGCGTGGAAGTTAAATGTGCACCTTGCCTTCGCCACGACTTGCTTGGCGTCGGTTGCCTTTGTCGCCTGGACCGGCATCGCCTTGATCAAAAACCCGATGGCCCGCCCACGCCACAAGTTATGCGTGCGCGTGTTCCTCGGCTTGCTGGTTGGCGCCGTTGGCACTGCGGTTTACATGTTCCTGGATGCGACCGAGAAGGTCGTCATGGCCTAAGGGCCTGATCAGCGAAGCCGCATCTGTACCGCATCCACATCACAGCCACTTCCCGCATCGGCGGTGAACGTGAGCCGGGTGTGGAAGATCGGGCGTGGCGTGCCGAGCGGGGCTGGGACCTGCATCGTCACGCGAGTCCATTGCGGCTGCAGCTGCACCACATGGTCGACCGCATGGAGCGGTGCAGAAAACATCTCCTGATTGCGGAAGTCGATGGTCACCGTGGCACTGCCTTGACCGCGCATCCAACATGCCACTTCCACCACATCGCCGTTGGTTGCAGGGACCGGCTGATGCGTGCTACCGCCATTCCAAAGGCGCAAGAAGGCGTTCCCTTCGAAAGCTTGCTGCGCATTCTTGATGCGGGTGGTGCGTGGATCACTGCGATAACGCCAGGCATAACCACCAAAGGGTGCGGTGCCCTCAAAACCACCATTGGCGATGTCGCCGTCGAGGCCGATTCCAATCAGCACATCGCTGGGCAGGGGTGTCCAGCCAAGTTCGTGCTCTAGGTGGCGGGCTAGGACCTCGGCAAATCCGGCTTGATCGGATTCGCAAGCATGCCCACTTTCAAAGACCCACGGGAAGTGCACCCAACTCATGTTTGGGTCTTGGCGTTGCGCGACCACATCCGGAGTGAAGTTGGCGGGTTCGTCGAAAGACCAGCCGCGGGCATTGGCGACCACGATATGCGCTAACGGATGCACAGCGCGAAGTTGGTCGAGCAAGGTGTGATAATCGTTGCGGATGCCAGGTTCATCACGACCCACATCATTCGCTCCAATATTGACAATGACGACATCCGGCGTGAAGCGTTGGAAATCCCACTGCGGGAAGTCACCAAATCTTCGCACGCGATCGAAGCGACTGATGGTGCCGCGTAGGTTTTCCCCGCTTGCAGAGATGTTGTGATACTCCGCATTCATGCGCCGCGCTAAAACCCCAGAGAAACCGAAATGCACCCCGATGTATTTGCTGCTGCCATTATTCTCCTCGTGCTCCAAGCTGTAACCAGCAAGATTGCTGTCACCATAAAACTCGATGCGTCGAGGGCGCGGTGGCGGGGGTGTCGTGAGACCTAAGCCGCGCACATGCATCTCATACACGGTAATCCGGCCACTCACATAGGTTTCTTTGATCAAGTCCAGTCGATGCGTGCCGCTCGATAGCCCACCGGCGAGGGTGATCCACTTGCGCCCAGGAGTGATGGGAATCTTGCGCGAGTTGGCATGATCTTCGTCAATGACCACCCGGAACCACTCGGTGTTATCGCCGACATCGATGTCGAGTAGTATTCCACTCCCCTGGAAATTCACCGTGAGGCTGCTGCCTTGCCAGGAGCACCAAGGTGCCAACGGATCGGAATGATCCCATCGACCGGTGTAGCGGATGTTGGCATCATCCATGAAGATGGAGATGGCCGTATCGGGCTGGCTGCTACCGCAAAGCAGGAGGGGGAGGAGGAGCGCGAGGAACTTCACAACATCTCTGTTGTAGCAGAGGTTACACAGGTTGGGTTCCTTAGGCTTATCCCAATAGGGCGCGATGGAGCAGTGAAATCGGATGCGCGACTGGAATCGAGCCCCCGGCGGCCCGCAAACTGCTTTCAAGCTGCAGGCGGCAACCGGAATTACCGCTGACGATCTCCGTAGCGCCGGTCTGGATAAGAGCCTGTGCTTTGAATCCACCCACTTCTAGCGAAAGTTCTGGCTCGCGAAGGAAGGCCATACCGCCAGCACCGCAACAGAGTTCGGCATCTTCTGCTTCGACTAGGTCCAACTTCGGAATCCCCGCTAACAAGGCACAGGTAGCGTCGGTGCTTTTGAGAACGTTATTCTGATGACAGGGTGGATCGTAGGCAATGCGCGCGGCGATGGCTTTGCACTCCGAACGCAAACCGACTTGATGCAGGAAAGCCATCGGATCCATCACGGGAAGTTTGGGATCCAATTCATGCAGGAAGCTCGCGCAACCGGAAGCGGGCACGAGGATGGCTTGATGACCACGCAAGGCGCGCAAAGTGGCATTGCCACGATGACGTCCGATATCCCCGGCACCGGCATGGGCTTCGAGTGCGCCGCAGCAACTGGGTTGGGTGGGCACTTCGACATGAAAGCCTTCCTGTTGCAAGACTTCGATGCTGTGTTGCAAGACTTCGCCGAACATTTGCGGATCCACACATCCAAGATGCAAACTCACGCTGCCTCGCACTTCGCCTTTTGCCTCGAAACGGCTGCCAGGACGCACGCGGAAGGCTTTGGGATGTGCGGGAATAGCGTCGGTGAGGCGTCGAAACTTGGCCGGAGCGACGGCGCGGAAGAGGGGCAGTAGTCGAGAACGTCGGGCGAAGCGGGCGCTGAAGCCGGCAATGGCAAGGCGTCGGCGGGAACCGAGCCAGGTGTTGAGGCG
>JBMYYH010000043.1:0-22715 GCA_049609225.1 Planctomycetota bacterium
TGCCCGCAGGAGCTCGAGTTCGGACTGGCCCAGGCGTCGGGCATGTTGTTCAGGCCGACGGCCATCGGTGGTGGCGGTGAGGCCGCCGGTGGCGGGCGAGAACCACAGTGAGGCCTGCGTCGGAACCTCCTTTGCCAGCTCCAGTTCGGGACGCAGACCTAGTTCCATCAAGCCTTCCATCAGCGCAGCGATGAGGAGCGTGTCGACATCCTGGCCGGCAGCAAGGCGTTCGAGCCATTTTTGCAGCCACAGGAATAGACGTGGCGCCGGTTGGCCTGGAGGTGCACCGAGTTCGGCCATTTCAGCGAGGATGCCGGCGGCGGCGAGGCGTCGGGTATCGGCGGACAGGCCGGACATACGATCGAGCAGATTGCCGCGGTAAAGGGTGAGCATTTCCGCGCCCTCCTTGCCGCCGAATTCGATTTCGACCAAAGACCAGGTGTCGAACACACCGAGTTGGCCGCTCTTCAGGCGATTCACACCCTTCGCCATCAACGAAACAGCACCCTGATCCGGCGTCAAGACGCGCAGGACTTGGGAGTTCTCGGAGTAGGGCCAGCGTCGGAGGACGAGGCCAGGGGAACGTTGGCGCATTAGGCGACTTCGGAACGGCGATCGGGATCGATGCGCGTCAGGCGGACGCGATGGATACGTCGATCGTCGGCCAACAACACGCGCAATTCAAGATCATCCAACTCCAGACTCTCGCCGGCCACCGGAATGTGGCCGAAACGATCGAACAGCAGACCGGCGATGGTGTCGTAATCCTCGTCTTCCGGCAGATCGCTATCGAAAAACTCGTTGAGGTCATAGAGGTTGACCCGCCCTTCGGCTTCGATGCAGCTGTCGTCGATGCGCACCAGCTCGGCGACTTCTTCCTTGTCGTCGTGCTCATCGTGGATCTCACCGACGATCTCCTCGAGCAGATCTTCGATGGTGACGACACCCGCAGTGCCGCCGTATTCATCCACCACCACCGCCAAGTGGATGCGCTTTTGACGCATCTCCTCCAGCAACGGCGGCACCGGCTTGGTTTCCGGCACGAAGTAAGGCTCGCGCATATGCGCACTGGCACGCTCCGCTTTCAGGTCGCAATCGCGCTTCACCAACTCCATCAGGTCCTTCAGGTAAAGGACTCCTTTGATGTCATCGAGGTTGTCGCCGTAGACCGGAATCCGCGAATGCCCTTCTTCCAGGGAGACATGCAGGAAATGCGCCAAACTGCTGTCGAGGGTGACGGCCGTGAGTTCGGTACGCGGGGTCATGGTGCTCGCAGCATCCGCTTCCGGCAGGTCGATCACACGCCCGATCATGCGCTTCTCGGCTTCTCCCAATTCCTCTTCGCGATCGTGGTCCGCCGCGACATCGAGCAATTCCGAAGAAAGCGATTCGGCCGACGCATCTTCTTCCGCTGCACCCATCACGTGCAGCAGGCGTTCGAAGACATAGGTCAGTGGCCGCAACAGGATTCCACAGCTCACCGCGATGGGGAGGAATGCCATCACGAAACGCCGAGCTCGTCGTCTTTGCACCAAGGCGGGGAAGGCTTCCAGCAGGATGCCGCCGACCAAGGCAAAGCCGAGACCGATCGGCCAACGTTGCAGGTCGTCCATCTCTCCGATGGCGCCGAGGATCAAGACCGCGGCGGCTGCGATCAGGAACAGACGCGCAAGGCCAATCGCGGAGGACAGGCTTGGATGTCTTTGCAGCGCCTTGTCCAAGCGCTCTTCATGACGGTCATCTAGATCCTCCAGCAGCATGGTCCGCACCGGAGACTGCAGCAAGGCGCGCAATCCGCCGAGCACTGCACCAAGCAGGACCAGCAGGAGGGGTAGAAGGAGTAGAAAATCGGCGGGGGTCGTTACCGCCTCGTTCATGAGACGGACCGCCGAGGTAGGCGGAGGGATTTCCGCGTCGGAAAGTTCCGCGGAGGCCTTCAAAACCGGGAGGAGGACGGAGTGGATCAAGGTCATGCGCCATCGTGGGGACGGCTCTTCCATAGGATACACCGCAGCGCGCCTGACGTTTGGCATTCCGTTCCCTCGGATTCAGGGCTAAACTAAGGATATGAGAGTCTTTTTCTCAGTCCTGAGCGCTTTTCTGGTGGCCAACACCGCTTTGACGGCACAAATCGAGCCGCTGGTTCCCGCTCCAGACCCCGACGCCCTGCCCATCCTTCATGTTATTGCCGATAACACGAAGATCACGGAATCCTGCGTGATCCGCCTCGGCGCCCGCACCGTCATTGAAGACACCGATGGCAATGGCGTGTTGCACATCATGACGGAAGGCATCACCGTCGAGTTCGAAGATGGTTCCGTCCTGCGTGGTGCGCCGCGCACGGCCGAGCTCGATACCTTGCAAGGGATCGGGATCCGCTTGGACCAGGTGCGTGAAGTGACCCTGCGCAATGTGCGCGTCTCCGGTTACCGTTGCGGCATCCTTGCGACCGGCGCGCATCTCTTGAAGGTGGAAGGCGCCCGCCTGGTCCGCAACTATGCCCAGGCCTTGGGCTCGACCGCACAAGCGGAGGATCCCTCCGATTGGTTGTGGCCGCATGAGAACGACGCCTCCGAGTGGTGGCAGAACTATGGCGCCGGCATCTGTGTGCAGAACTCCAATGGCGTGGAGTTGAACAATATTTATGCCCGCAATCAGCAAAACGGTATCTTGCTGGATCGTGTGCAGATCGCAACGCTGCTCAACAATGATTGCTCCTACTTATCCGGTTGGGGTCTCGCGATGTGGCGTAGTTCCAATAACACCGTGCGCAACAACCGCTTTGATTTCTGCATCCGCGGCTACAGCGACGGCGTCTACAACCGCGGCCAGGATTCGGCCGGCATCCTGATGTTTGAGCAGTGCCATAACAACCTCATTCAATCGAACTCCGCCAGCTTCTGTGGGGATGGCATTTTTGCATTCGCCGGACGCGAGGCATTGGGTGAGAAGGAGCCTTTGGATGAGTTTCTCGGATATGCTCGCGTGGGCAATAACGGGAACCAGTTCGTCCGGAATCGGCTCAACTACAACGCTGCCCATGGCCTCGAGCTCACCTTCAGTTTCGACAATCTCATCGTCGGCAATGAGTTCATCGGCAACGCCATTTGTGGGATTTGGGGTGGCTATTCCCAGAGCACGGGCATCTTCGACAATCATTTCCGGAAGAACGGTGATGCCGGTTACGGTCTCGAGCGCGGCGGCATCAATATCGATCATGCGCGCCTGACGCATATCCACGGCAATCGTTTCGAAAGTGATGCGGCGGGGGTGCATCTGTGGAACACCAGCGATGCTTTCGATGCCACGCCATGGGGGCTGGCCAACAACTTGAACTCGGATGACAACCTGGTGCACGGAAATGAATTCCGCGACGTCGCACCTGCCATTCATCTGCGTGGTGGAGTCAAGGTGGCGCATCACGCGAACACCTATCTGGACTTGGAGGGTGCGGAGGTTGAGGATTCGGAAGCCGTCCTGGTGGAGGGAGGCGCGACCTGGATCACGAGTGAGGAGGTGGTGCCACCCACGCCAATGCCTTTTGAGTTGGCGGATGTGGATTTCGGTCGTCCGTCGGCATACCACGGACGTCACAACATCGTCATGACTCCCTGGGGCCCTTGGGATCACAAGTCCAAACAGTGGATCCGCGTCGGGCAGTTCGCCAAGCATGATCTGTATCGTGCTTATCCGGCCGACCTCGAACCGAAATTCAAGTTCCTTGAAGGAGCCGGCAAGATGATCGTGCGGGAGGTTCCCGAGAAGGGGAACACTCTTGGAAAGCTCTTTCAGGTGCGTCCGAGTATGCGCGGGTTTCAGGCTTACCGCCTATCCACCCGCACCGGAGAAGGGTCGTTCCTGCATGATGGCTTGTTCCTGGGCACGCCCTGGTCGGTGAAGCACTTCGCTTCGCCGGTGGATCCGCGGGAGGATGTCGAGACTTGGCGTGCGGCTGCGGCGGCACCGGAATGTAAGTCGAAGCCGATGGACGACCTGAAGTTGCACTTCGGCATGGACGGCCCGGAGGTACTCGAGGCTACCGACCACTTCGGCACCATCGCGACCTTGAACGTGCCTCTACCGGAGGCGGGTTGGACCATCACCACCCGCAGCGACGATGGCATCCGCGTTTGGGTTGATGAGGAGTTGGTCATCGACGACTGGACCCATCATGGTGCCACCCGTCATGACTACAGCTTCCAGGTCGAAACGCGTCGCTTGGTGAAGATTCGCGTCGAGCATTTCGAGCTCGATGGTGCGGCGATGCTTGAGGTGCAGCTGCAGCGCGACCGCTAAAATCCGCGCATGTCCAAGCCAACCTGTCAGCTCCTGGTCGTCGGTGCCGGTTCCATCGTCAGTTGGGATGACACCGCACCCACCGATGCCGACGCCCTCGTCATCGATGCCGGGCGCGTGGTCACGGTGGGCAAGGCTTCGGAGCTGCGTCAGTCTTGGGCACCTCAAGCGGAGCTCGATGCCGAAGGTGGATTGATCGTTCCCGGCTTGGTGGATGCACATGTCCACCCGGTCTTCGCAGTGGGTCGCGCCGAAGAATTCGATTGGCGCGCCGAAGGTGTGGAGTACCTCGAGATCGCTCGACGGGGGGGAGGCATCCTTTCCAGTGTGCGCAATGTCCGCGCGACCGAGCCAGAGGCCTTGTTGCAGACCGTCCGCGGCCACCTGCAACGCATGCGACGCCATGGCACCACCTGCTTTGAAGGGAAGTCCGGTTATGGTCTGTCGACCGAGGCCGAGTTGAAATCTCTGCAGGTCCTCGCCGATGCCGCCGCTGCCGAGCAGATGGAGTTGCACGCTACCTTCCTTGGTGCGCACATGGTGCCCGAGGAACATCGCGAAGATCCACAGCGTTACTTGGATCTCCTGTGCGAAGAGATGTTGCCAGCCGTGAAGGAACAAGGCATCGCGCGCGCTGCGGATATCTTCATTGAAGAGGGCGCCTTCTCGGCGGAACAGGCGCGTCGATATTGCACGCGCGCGAAGGAACTCGGCTTTGCATTACGCATCCATGCCGATCAATTCCATGAGATCGGCGGCACCCAACTTGCGGTCGAGATGGAAGCGGAATGCGTCGACCATCTCGAAGCCTTGAGTGATGCCGGACTGGAAGCGATGGCCTTGTCCGGTAAGACCTACGCTGGCCTCCTGCCGACGGTGCCGCATTTCCTGCGCCAGAAGATCGATGCGCCGGCTCGACGCCTGCTCCAAGCCGGCGTGCCCTACTTCGTCGCGACCGACTTCAACCCCGGTTCCAGTTACACCCCAAGCCTGCCGGAAGCGGCGCACTTCGCGCGCATTCGCTTGAACATGACCGCGGAGGAAGCGCTCTACGGCATGACCTTGGGTGCTGCCGGTAGTTTGGGCATCGAAGCGCGAAAAGGCCATCTGCGTGCCGGCGCCGATGCCGACCTTCTGGTGCTCGACCTGCCGGACCTGTTCCATTTCGGCTATGCCTTCGGTGAGAATCCGGTGCGCAAGGTCGTGATGGGCGGCGTCGAACGCTAAGGCAGAAGGCCCACCGATTGGGAGTTTGCTTTACACTCGGTACATGGTCCGCCTCCTGTACCCGAGCCTCCTGACTGCCGCCATCCTGGCCACCTCCAGTGCCTGCGCGGCTCAGGGCTACACCGTGGAGGAGGCTCCAGAGTGGACCGCCTTTTTCGACACCACCTCTGGCTGGACCGGCGCCGACGGCATTTTCGCCCTACCTTTGGATGGCAATGAGACTCCCGGCGGCCTGGCCCGCACCGACACCTTGTTCGTGTTCAGCGACACCTTCATCGGTGATGTCAATGCGGCCGGCGAACGCGTCAACTCGAGCCTGGTGAACAACACCCTTGGCTTCCTGCGCGCGGGTGCCTTCGATCAAGGCGCCAAGTTCTTCTGGGATGCCCGCGGCACCCAACCCGCTGCCATCATCGCGCCGGATACTCCCATGTCCGAAGACGGCGATTGGTATTGGTTCGCCGATGGCATCGTGATTGGGGATGATGCACATGTGCTGGCGCAACGCATGCACTCCGCTCCGGGCGCGCCAGGCTTCGGTTTCGCCCGCGGCGGCATGGCTCTGGTCACGATTCCCCTGACCGGCACGCCCGACCTCGACACCATCACTCAAGTCGATGCGCCAACCTTCTACCCGGAGTTCGGTGGCCACGGCGGTGCCTTCTTCGGAGCTGGCATCATGCCGAATACGGTGGAGAGTGGTGCGCCGAATCCGGACGGGTACATCTACATCTACGGTTCCCGCGAGGATCCCCTGGTGAAGAAACTGTTGGTCGCGCGGGTCCTGCCCGCTTCCTTCACCGATTTCGACGCCTGGCGATATTGGAATGGCCACAGTTGGGTGCAGGATCCACGGCAGGCGATTCCTGTCACGGGGCGCATCTCGAATGAGCTTTCGGTCACGCCCACACCGAATGGCCAATACGCCTTGATCTTCAGCCTGGATACGCTTTCCGGTAAGGTCGCGATGAAACGTTCGGATACGCCGGTGGGGCCGTGGGGGCCGTCCGAGATCCTGTGGGATATCCAAACCCCACCCGGACTGGCACTGTTCACCTACAACGCCAAGGCCCATCCGCACCTGTCGGAGCCGGGCGAACTGCTGATCTCCTGGAACGTCAACGCCTCCGATTTCTGGGATCACTTCCGCTACGCCGATATCTACCGCCCGCGCTTCATCAAGCTGACCTGGCAATAGGCGGCAAGGCTTTCGTTTCGGCTTCGGAGCTGGCCCCGAGCCCCCCCCGGCGTCGGTAAAATCCTGAATTCATGGCAAAGATCCTGGTCCTAGGGGCGGGCATGGTCGGCAGCGCGATGGCGCTCGATCTGGCGAACCGTCATCAAGTCGTTGCGACCGATCGCGACACCGAAGCGCTTGCACGTCTGCAGGGGCACAAGAACCTCCAAGTGCTTCCACTCGACGCAACGGATGCCCTTGCGGTTACCGCTGCCGTGGCAGATGTCGATCTGGTGGTCAGCGCCGTGCCGGGATTCCTTGGTTTTGAAGTGTTGCGCACCTTGATCGAGGCGGGCAAGAACGTCGCGGATATCAGTTTCTTTCCGGAGGAAGCGCTCGACTTGGATGCGCTGGCGAAAGAACGCGGTGTGGTCGTCGTGACCGACATCGGAGTGGCGCCAGGATTGGATAACTTGATCCTTGGGCACCATGATCGGCAGATGCAGGTGCAACGCTTTGAATGTCTGGTGGGGGGCTTGCCGAAGCGTCGGACCTTGCCTTGGCAATACAAGGCACCGTTTTCGCCGGCCGATGTGATCGAGGAATACCTACGCCCGGCGCGTCTGGTCGAAGGCGGTCGCGAAGTCGTGAAGGATGCGCTCTCGGAGCCGGAACTGATCGAGTTTGATGGCGTCGGAACCTTGGAGGCCTTCAACACCGATGGTTTGCGGTCCTTGATCCAGACGATGCCGCATATTCCGGAGATGCGCGAGAAGACTTTGCGTTATCCGGGGCATCGCGATCTGGTTTTTGACCTGCGCGAGAGTGGATTCCTGTCGCAGGCGGAAGTGGAGGTGGATGGCGTCAAGGTCAAGCCGCATGCGCTGACTTCGGCGGTGCTATTCGACCAATGGAAGTTACAGCCGGATGAGGAAGAACTCACCGTGATGCGCGTGACCGTTGAGGGCGTGGAAGACGGCAAGGCGGTGCGTCATGTTTGGCACCTCTACGATGAGTTTGATAGCACCACCGGCACCTCGTCGATGGCGCGCACCACCGGCTATACCTGCACCGGAATGGCCGAATGCATCCTGGATGGTTCCTGGAACACACCCGGTGTCTCCCCTGGCGAGATCGTCGGCCGGGAGGAGGAAGTCTTCCGCAAGGTGCTCGAACATCTCGAACAGCACTGGGTCGGGCTGACGCAGGAGACGCTCGAGCTCGAGGCTTAAGGTTTACTTGGTAGGCGCGTCAGTCGGAGGATCAGATTCTTCCACCACCTCTTCCTGCAGGACCGGCTCCTCTTCCACGACTTCTTCGACGAATTCTTCCATCACCTCCATTTCCAGAGGTCGAGTGAAGGCAGCCAAGCGATCCGGCAACGGATTGCCCGGACGTTCATAGTCCGTCACCAAGGAGACTGCGATCCAACCATCGGCGGTGCGCATCAAATGCACACAATCAATCCCGACGCGATCCGGTTTCTCCTGCTCCGGAGTCTTGCGCGCCTCGTAGACCGAGACCACCGTCGCGACGTTGCCGAAGACGGTGGCTTCAAAACCGGCGCAGCGTTCGACGAAGCCTTCATCGGTCGCGCCTGGTGTGGCTAAATACCCTTTGTAGAACTTGAGGAACTCTTCCACGGTCTGGGTCTTCGGCAGTTGCCCTGGGCCCACCGGAAGCACCATGGTCGCGCCGGGGTGGAAGACCTTCGGATAGGCATCCCAGTCGGGCTGTTCTCCCGGAGCGTGCGAAACGGCGCCGTAGATGGCGTCCATCACGGCCTTGATCTCGGCTTGTTCGGTGGGAGTGGCAACGGCTGGCTTCGGAATCGTGAGGGTTGCGGGTGTGGGGGCGGGTGCAGCGGAAACCTGCAACAGGAGAGAGGCGATGGGGATCAGCATGGTCGTCGTACGGGACATCCTCCGCGGCAATAGCGCAAGTCTGGCCATCCTTGCTAGGCTCCAGCATGGATTGCCTGTCCCGAAGCCTCGTTCTCGGCCTCCTTGCCCTCACGGCCTGTACCTCGGAGCCACCACCGCCTGGGCCGGCGCCGGAGATGATCCTCTACAACGGCACCATCTACACCCAAGAGGAAGGCAAGGTCGTGTCCGCTATCGCGCTACAGAATGGGCGCGTCTTGACCACGGGTAACGATGAACAGATCCAACGCCTTGCCGTCGGGCGGACGGAGATGATCGACCTGGAGGGGAAAACCGTCTATCCAGGTTTCGCGGATGCACATGCGCATCTGGTCGGGGTTGGATTGGCATCGGCGCGATTGGATCTGGTCGGCACGACTTCCTTTGAAGAAGTGTTGGAGCGTGTGGTGGCGCGGCACAAGGAGTTGCCGGAAGGCGAATGGTTGCTCGGACGAGGTTGGGATCAGAACGATTGGGAAGTGCAGGAGTTGCCGCAGCATCTTGCACTCAGTGCTGCGATCCCCGATCGACCGGTGGTCCTCACGCGGGTAGACGGACATGCCTTGCTCGCGAACCAAGCCGCGATGGATGCGGCGGGCGTCGATGCGCAAACACCGCAAGTGGAGGGTGGACACATTTGGGAATACACGTCCGGCGAGCCGACCGGGGTGTTCATCGACAACGCGGAAGGTCTCATTCTGAATGCGGTGCCCCCAACTTCCTCCGCGGCTTTGTTGACTGCGATTAAGGAAGCGACCAAGACTTTCCACGCGCAAGGCATCACCGCCATGCACGATGCCGGGGTATCCAGCGATACCCTTCCCATCCTCGAAGACCTCGCCGCGGATGACGCCCTGCGACTCCGCCTGCATGTGATGTTGAGCGGATCCAGCCCGCAACAACTGCGCGACTACTTCGCCCGTGGACCGGCGCCCAACTTAGGCGGCAATGGCACCTTAGCCATCCGTTCCCTCAAGCTTTATGCCGACGGCGCCCTCGGTTCGCGCGGCGCAGCGCTCTTGGAACCCTACTCCGATGAGCCTTATCACGCCGGTTTGATCCTCACGCCGGAAGCGGAGATGGACCGCATCTGCCGCGAAGCTCTGCAGGCAGGATTCCAAGTCTGCACGCATGCCATCGGGGATCGTGGAGTGCGTCAGGTGTTGGACAGCTATGCGGCGGCGTTGGCGGATGTCGCGGAAGGTGGCGATCCGCGCTTTCGGATCGAACATGCCCAAGTCATCCACGCTGACGACATCCCACGCTTCACATCCCTAGGCGTGATCCCATCAATGCAAGCGCAGCACCAGACTAGTGACATGCCCTGGGCGGAGGCACGGGTCGGGTCCGAACGCATCCGCGGTGCCTATGCCTGGCGCAGTCTGCGTGAAACTGGTTGCATCATCCCCGGTGGCAGCGACGCACCGGTCGAGCGCTTGGATGTGGTCGCGCAGTTTGCGGCAGCCGTCACGCGTCAGACTTTGGAAGGTCAACCGGATGGCGGTTGGTATCCAGAGCAGGTGATGAGTCGTCAAGAAGCGCTCGACATGCTCACCGTCTGGCCGGCTCAAGCCGCCTTCCGCGAACACGACCTCGGACGATTATCTTCCGGCTACCGCGCCGACCTTGTCATCTTCGAAGGCGACTTGATGACGGCTCCGATCGAAGAGCTCAAGGACTGCCATCCGGTGATGACGGTGTTTGATGGCGAAGTGGTGTGGCGGCGTTGATGCGTGCGGCGGGTTAGTCCCACCAAAAGTGCTCCCATTCATGGAAGAACGGGAGGATGGCAGTCAGGCTTGCGATGGAAACCAAGCTGCTGCGGAAGGGGAGCTTGCGAATCCAAGCCTCGAGGAGCATTGCGCCGCCGAGTAGAAAAACGAGAGTCCAAGGCGAACTTTGCGTGAGGCCCATGAAGAGAAGGGTGATCCCGAAGAGCAGGGCGTCAGCACAATCTCCGGCGATGGGCACGGCATCGAACCAATTGTTGTCATGGCCTTTGCCGTCCGTGAGGAGGGAAGCAGTCGCTGCGACGGGGAACAAAAGCCAACCCAGGGAACAGAACAAGGTTACGACGCCGAGGAACGTGCGTTGCGTGGCTTGTTGCACATGGATGACTCCCAGAGCGAGCGCAATGATGGGGCCCGCCAAGAATTCCGGCAAGGTCGGCGAGAACCCTCGCATCGCATCGTGTTGCGGACCGGTGTAGAACCAATAGAGCTGCAGCAGCAGGAAACCG
This sequence comes from Planctomycetota bacterium, assembly GCA_049609225.1. Taxonomy (GTDB): domain Bacteria; phylum Planctomycetota; class UBA1135; order UBA1135; family UBA1135. The sequence goes on from JBMYYH010000043.1 coordinate 10,862, forward strand.
ATCAGCAGATAGGAAAGGAGCCAGGCACCTCCATCGCCAAGGCCACTGCGGCGGACCAGGATGTGCAGGGTCTTCCGCCACAGGCAATACGCAAGCATGGGGCTGGTGAAGAAGGTCCAGGCGGAGACCATGTGGAGAAAGCTGTCGAAGTCATTCAGAAACGGCTCGTGCGTGATGGAGAGTGCGCCATGCAATGCGAATGCGATGGACGGCAACAGCAGGATGACGATAAAAACCGGGTGCCGAAACGGAGTTTCGGAGATCCACTTCGGTAACCAGCCAGGTTCTTCTAATCGAGGAGGTGGTCGATCCATTCGTATTGGAAGGGCACCAAGGAGAATCCTGCGAGAATGCAAGTCGCCGCGGTGACGAAGCTGCAACGCCCCTTTCGCCATTCCCATAACGGGAAGAAGAAGCCAGCAAGAACCGCTGGGTAGACCAGCAGGGCCAGCAATCCGAATCCGACGAGGGAATAAAGGGTGACGGAATATAGGGCCATGGAAAGCACCGGCAGATGATCCTCCGCATTCCAGCCTTCGTAGCTGCCGAAGAAATATTCAAAGTCCAAGGCCAGGGGTTGCAAGCACCAGACCAGTGAAAGACTCATCACCAGGAAGCCGGTCACGCTGCGGCTGTCTCGTTGCATCAAGGGGATGAGGCCAACCAGTGCACCAATGCAAGGTCCAGCAAGAAAGGAGGGCCAAACCGTGGAGTAGCTAGGCCAATCCCCGCGCGCATCGCCGTAATAGAAATAGGCCAGTTGCCCCAACAGGACAAAGCCGAGAAGGATCGCGAACCAAACGCCATGATGCGCTGTCAACTTCAACGCGCGAACGAGGCGGAACAAAGCCGTCCGCCAGGCTCTCCAAAGCAGTGGCGTGGCAAAAGCCACGCCGGGAAAAAGACTAAAGGCGAGAATCAAACCTTCGGCAACACCTGGCTTGATGTCAAAAAACGGGAGGGCGCAACGCAGAAGGTCGAACAGTAGATAGGTGCCGAGCAGGACCCGCAGGATCTTCATGTTGCTGGCATTGCCAGTACAGGTGTCCGGCAGCAGCGGGAAATACTCTTGATCCGGCGCGGGTTTTTGTCGAAGCCGCGCGTTTCTCCTGCTCGATAAGGGAAGCAGGTTCGCCATCACGTTGCGGATGGGGTGGTGGAATATTCCATTCCCCGACAATAACAGATAATAATTCTAAGTGCCTACAGGTCGATGACCTTGCCTGCTTGGTCCATCTCCTTGAGGATCGCGTCCATATCGCTCACTTTGCCGACGACCGGTTCCACTCCATAGTGCTCCAGGCAGGTCCCACACGGCATCAGGTCGACGCCGCGTTCCTCGAGCATGGCGAGTTCGGCACGCACAGGCGAGTCCTGGGCGACCAACTTCACACCCTCGTTGAACATGGCGATGGTGTCGAGGTCGCGCAGGGCGATGGCCTTACGCAGAAAGGTGCCGAGGACCTTCTGCCCAAGGGCGGTATCGCCGACGCCGAGTTGCGCGCGCTTGAGGACGAGGAGGGTGGTCATAGGCAAATGGTAGCTAAGCATCCGCCACCCATGTTGGGCGGAAACCTCGTCGGTCTCCGCCGGTATCTCGTCTATCCGTGAGGCGAATCATGTGCCGACCTCACAAGAGCTTCAGAAATGGACCATTCACGCTCCCCTCACATTCCTGTTTCCAGCTGCGTTTCAGCCTATCGTGCTGCAAAGTACCGCGGCTCAATGGATGAGGTCACTTCTTGGAGGACTGAGGGTGCCTGTCGTCCAATCGACGGCTTGGCAATGCAGGGTGCGGCCAGCCGATGCGACCGGAGGAGTGAATCGAATGACCGCGACCCCATTACTGTTTGCCACGGCGAGTCCCAGCTGAAGGATGGGGGGCGTGAGGTTGGCAATGCCGAAGCGTGTGAGGGTCGGGGCATTGCCTGTTCGCGAATAGGCCACCTTGACTGCCCGATTCGGTCTCGCACCTTTCACAATCAAACTGGTCCAGCTCCCGGCGTTGATGTATCCCAGGCCGCCAATCTCGAATTCTAAGGCCTTCAGCGGTTCGTCATCAACGACCACCTTGTGGATCATCCAGTTATGGTCGTGGTTGCCGTCGTAATGGAACCCGATGAGGACATTGGCTTGCCCTAAGTAGGGGGCGAGATCCAAGGTGAAATGATAGGTGTCGTCATTTTCGGACTGGTCACTCCAGAGGATATCCCAGGTGATGCCGTTGTCGATGGAGACTTCGATGGTCGAATGCCCGCCGCCCTGACCAGACCAATGGCCGCCGAGCCAGAAGGCGTATTCGGTTTCAGATTCGACGTGTAGATAGGCTTCAGTCATGCTCTGCAGATCCAGCCCCGGGGTGACGAGGGAATTATCGGCATGGCTCTCGCCTATATGGCTCATGTGGGTTCCGGTATGGAACCAACCGTTGGCGGTGTTCCCAGGATGATGAACGTTGGTCCAACCGGTCGGGAATCCGCCCGAGAAGTCCTCACTTAGGAGGGTGGTTTGGGCGCCTAAAGGTGCCGCAAGAAGGATCGAGATTGTGAGAAGGAATGGTCTCATAGAGAATTAATGCTAGCAGAGATCCAGCAATTCGGGGTGGCTTGGGGTGCCTGAAGTACCTGTGCTTCCTGCAATGCGAAGACCCCGGCAGCCTCACGGCCACCGGGGTCTTTTGTTACGCGTAAAGCCGAAGCCTTACATCACAGGCTCGATGCCCAAAGCACCGAAGCCCTTGTCCTCGAAGTTCTTGTGAAACATGCCACGGAGCTTCTCGGCGGCGGCATCGTAGGCAGCCTTGTCTTCCCAGGTGTTGCGTGGGTTGAGGATTTCGGAAGGCACGCCTGGGCAATCCTTCGGCATCCGCAGGTTCAGCACCGGGTGCATTTCGGTCTCGACGTTATCGAGATCACCGTTCAGCGCGGCATCGAGCAGGGCACGGGTGTGCTTGATCGAGATGCGCTTACCGACACCGTAAGGGCCACCGCCCCAACCGGTGTTGAGCAGAATGCAGCGCGAATCATGCTCGCCCATCTTCTCGGCGAGAAGCTCGGCATAACGGCTCGGGAACTGCGCCATGAACGGAGCACCGAAGCAAGCCGAGAAGGCTGCGGTGGGCTCGGTTACACCGACCTCGGTACCCGCAAGCTTGGCGGTGAAACCGGAGACGAAGTGGTACATGACATCCTTCTTATCAAGGATGGAGACCGGAGGCAGCACACCGAAAGCATCGGCGGTCAGGAGCACGATGGTCTGCGGGTGCGGGCCCTTGGCGCCAGGCATGACGTTCGGGTTCGCATCGAGCGGATAAGAGAAACGGGTGTTCTCAGTGACCGAATCATCGAACAGGTCGAGCTCATCAGGGTGCAGCTCTTCCATCTTCTTGCCAGGAAGGGGCGGCACGTTCTCGATGATGGTGCCTGGCTTGGACAGCGCCTCGGCGATGACAGGCTCGTCTTCCTTATCGAGGTTGATCAGCTTGGCATAGCAACCACCCTCCAAGTTGGAGATACCGTTGCCGGTCCATGCGTGCTCATCGTCGCCGATCAGCTTGCGCTTGGCATCGGCGGACAGGGTGGTCTTACCGGTTCCGGAAAGACCGAAGAGGATCGCGCCATCACCACCTTCGCCGACGTTGGCGGAGCAGTGCATGCTCATCTCGCCCATCTCCGGGAGGAGGTAGTTCATGACCGTGAACATGGACTTCTTGACCAGACCGCAATAATCGGCGCGGCCGGCAACCAGCACGCGGCGGTTCTTGAAGTCGAGGCAAGCGATGCGGTTCGACAGCGTGCCATCACGCTCCGGATCGCAGTGGAAGCTTGGAGCGTTGATCATGGTCCAACGCTTGCCATCTTCATCTTCCACACCTTCGATGCCATGATTGAACATGTTGTGGCAGAAGAAGTTGTGGGTGGCGTACTCGGACACCAAGCGATACGGACGGGCGTAGCTCGGGTCGGTGCCGCAGTAGACATCCTTCACGTAAAGGTGCGAAGCCTTCTCGTTGAGGTGCGCGACCACGCGATCGAACAAGGCATCGAACTTCTCAGGATCGAACTTCTGGAAATCCGGCTTCCACCAGACCTTGTCTTCCAACTCCGGGTGGGCCACACCGAAGGTGTCCTTGACGGGACGGCCGGTGCAGGTCGGGTCGGTGTAGTAGACCAGTGGGCCATTCACACCGAGCTTGGTGGGGTAGGCCTTTTGGGCGTCGTCGGGACCGCCTTCGGTCACACGACCACGGTCGTTGGCGATGGCCTCTGCGAAGAGCTCTTCCTTGGAGAGGTTGATGCGCAGTTCGACGCCGCGCAGGCCAAACTGGGCCTCGAGTTCCGCGGCGTGGCGGGAAGTGGTGGATTCGGTCATGACAAGTTCCTCGCGAGGGGAGGGGGGTCCGGGAAGCCGGGTATTCTACCCGAATTGCCCGAAATTTCAGGCCCTGAAATATTTCCAAGAAATTGAACTACCAAAGTAGTTCTGGGGCGTACCTTAGATGCCATGAGCAGACGTCACCGCCTCGGAGACCTTCAGCTCGCGATCATGCACGTGTTGTGGTCGCGGGGGGAAGCTTCCAGCAGCCAGGTCCATGCCGCCCTCTTCGAGGAGCATGGCCTCGCGCCGACCACGATTGCCACCATGCTCAAGAAGATGGAGGCCAAAGGGGTCCTGAAACACCGCCGCGATGGACGTCAGTTCATCTACCAGCCGGCCGTGAAGGAGGAGGATGTCAAAGAGACCATGGTTGGAGAGCTTGTTGGCCGTCTGTTCCGCGGAGATACCGCGGCTCTGGTCAACCATCTACTGACGGAGGGCGACATCGATTCGGCGGAACTCGCTGCCTTACGGACCCGGATCGAAGGGGAGCGTCACAAGGAGGGAGGGGATCGTGTCTGATTTTGCCCTGCTTGCCGGAAGTTGGCTACTCACATTCCTGCTGCACAGCACTGTGTGGCTGGGGGGTGCCTGGCTTCTGCTTCGTCAGTTTCCTTCCGTAACACCCACCGTCCGCGATTGGGTTTGGAAGGGCGTCTTTGTCGGCAGTCTGCTTTCGCCCACTTTGCAAGTCGGCGGTACTTCCCTCTACGGTTGGGAAGGCATGAACCAGAGCTTGGTGCTGCAGCCCGAAGTGGCCGCGCCGCAACCTGCCGTCGCCGAGATCACTGCCGACGTCTTCGTGCCATCCGAAACGGCTCAAGCGCTCACGCTGCAGTTCACTCCGGAAGAGCCCCTGGTCGAAGGGGATGTGGCCATGTTCGCCATCAAGGATGCGCCGATGGTGCTCGGTACCAGTGTTCGCGACCGTAGCAGCTTGCCTGCGACAACCGTCCGGGAATGGCCTGAAACGCCGATTCAAGCCAATATCGAACAACCGGCGACTGCCGCTCCGGAGGAGTCTCTCCCGCTGTGGCTGCAAGGGCTGCTCGGCCTTTGGGCGGTAGGCGCCACTGTCGGTTTGATCCGTTGGGTAGCTGCTTTGATGGGTCTGCGGCGCCAGTTACGTGGTCGCATGGAGCTCACCACCGGCGCCTTAGTAAAGACCATCCAGAAAGACTTGGCACGTTTCGGAACGCATCGGGCCAACCGCATTCGCTTCTCGGTTTCGGATCGTATTCAAGTCCCCGTGGCCTTCGGATTGTTCCGCGGCGAAGTCTGCCTGCCGGTGCGGGCGCTGCGCGAGTTGGATAGTGCGCAACAACAAACCATGTTGGGGCATGAGTTGGCGCACCTCTTGCGTCGCGATCCGGTTTGGTTGGCGGCCTTCCACCTCACCCAACGCATCTTGTTCTTCCAGCCCTTGCTGTGGCTTGCACGTCGCGAAGCACTCATCGCTGCGGAAGAACTGTGCGATGCCTGGGCCATTCACCGCAGCGGTCATCGCGTCGCTTTGGCCGAATGCCTGACGACGGTGGCGCAATGGATGCGTCCTGGCCAGGCCGATTTGCCGGTGGCCTGTATGGCTCGACCCGGTTCGCCACTTGGCCGCCGCGTGGAGCGCCTGCTGGATCGCAGTGCCGTGATCGGACCTGCCCACCGCGCCGTCCGCGGCAGCATCGCCTTCGGTTTGGTCAGTCTGTTGGCCGCCATGGCCGTGTTCGCGCCTGGATTCGCCAGCCGCTGGACCGAAGCCCCTCCTGCGGTGGAGGAGAACGTCACCACCATCACCTCTGCCAGCTTGATGGCAGACTGGAATCTGGCGCAACAGCGCATCCGTTTCCTTCATTTTGAGATCGACGCCCTCCGCGAGGAGCTGGACCTTGCCCTGCCTGGGGAAGCCACCGCCGACGATCTCCGTCAAACCCTCTCGCGTCTGGAGCTGCAGCTGCAAAGGCTGGAGCAGCTCAGCGACCGGATCCGCTGGAACCTCAGCACTCAAATTACATCATGAAGACATCCTTCCTCCTGGCCGGTTTGCTCCTGGCCACTCCTCTTACTGCCCAGACTGACAATGTTCAGGAACTGAAGGCAGCCGAACTGCTGCGCTTGAGCGCCGAGAAGGCCGCGGCTGGTCACGAGACCGCTGCTGCGGAACTCGCCGAGAAGGCCATGCATATGCTGCGCGCCGAAGCAGACAAGCATCGCGCCCAAGCTGAACTCGCGCAGGCCAAGGCCCGTGCACAGGAAGCGCAAGCCCTGGCCCAACTGGGTTATGTCGGTGAAGTGCAGGAGCCCAAGGTCAAGGCCGAGGCTCGTGGCATCATGATCGTCGAAGGTCCGAATGGCCGCGAGGTCATCGAGTTCACTCCAGACATGCAGGGTCATGGCAGCGCCGATGGTCCCATGGGTCTGTTTGAAATCGCCATCGAAGAAGACTGCGGTGATTGCGATGAGAGTTGCGAAACCGAGTGCGAAGAGATCGTCGAATGTGAAAGCGAAGGCGATTGGTTCACCGACGTCAACGAAGTCGCCCGCCGTCATGGTGGTGGAGCCGCAGAGTTCATGTGGGCTCCCGAGAGCGATTTCGAGCACGAAGGAGGTGCTTTCCTGTTCGAGTCCGACGGCAACTACTTCTTTGCCCAAAACCCGCACGAAGCTCCACACCAAGACGATCTGCACCACCAGCTGGCTTCGATCCAGCATGAGCTCGAAGCACTACGTCACGAGTTGGCGATGCTGCGCGCCGAGATGGGTGGCATGAGCGGCCGTCGCAGCATGCGCAACCCGATGGGTAACACCATGATGCTCCAGGGTCACTCGGGTCGATTCCCAGGTCAGATGCAGATGCGCGCTCCGCGTATGCAGTTCCGCATGGCTCCGGGCATGCACGAGATGGAAACCATCGACCTCCAAGGTTTCGGCCTCCAGGATCTCGACCTCGAAGACATCCGCATTCAGATGAAGGATCTCGAGGGTCTTCATGGGTTCGAAGGCAACCATGACCTGCACATCGAGCATCACGAATCCCATGAGAATGGTGCCCAAGTGGAGAGCAAGGTCAAGGTGATCATCAACGGTGAGGTCTACGAGGGCAACGCCGCCCGCGAGAAGCTCGCCGAACTCGGTCACACCATGCCTGCCATGCCGGAAATGCCGCGCGTCCAGCTGCGCACCCGCGTCGCACCCACGCCTCCGGTCCCTCCAGTACCGCCAGCACCCAGTGGGGAGTGGCGTCGCTCGAAGGGAAGTGACCAAGAGGACCTCTAGGCCCTCGACCTTGGAAGGCCCTTTTTAGGGCTGCAACGAGCATCCCGTCCGCACGACGGGGTGCTCGTTCGCCTTCCCGGCAACTCCCAAGGTTGCGTTATGATGGGCGGCTCGTTTGGCGGGGAAACCCGTCCTAGAAGAGACCGTCTCTTCGGCCCCAGAAACCTCTGTCGACATGTCCGCTCCCAAGATCGTGATCGCATCCGCGGTCCGTACTCCTATCGGCCGCTTCAACGGCACCCTGGCCAGCCTGACGGCACCCGATCTCGGTGCAGCCGCGGGTGCCGCAGCCCTGGGGGAAGCCGGTGTCGAAGCCGCAGAAGTGGATCGTGTGATCCTCGGTTATGCCCGCCAGGCCGGTGCTGGCCCGAACCCTGCCCGTCAGGTGTTGGCGAAGATGGGCATTCCGCAGGAATCCACGGCCTGGACTTTGAACCAAGCCTGTGCCTCGGGGTTGAAGACTCTGCAGGCTGGCGCCGATGAGTTGAAGCTTGGGCGCGCCAAGATCGTGCTGGCTGGTGGCATGGAGAGCATGAGCCGCGTGCCTTACATGCTCGACCGTATGCGCACTGGATATCGCCTCGGTGATGCGACGGTGATCGATGGCATGTATCGCGATGGTTTCTTGTGTCCGATCGCCGACATGATCATGGGCGAAACCGCCGAACTGTTGGCGCAGGAGCGTGGCATCAGCCGCGATGCGCAAGATCAGTTCGCCTTGGAGTCGCAGCGTAAGGCGGGGGAAGCCCGCGATGCTGGCCGCTTCAACGATGAGATCGTGCCAATCACCTTGCGTTCGCGCAAAGGGGAGAACACTCTCGATCACGATGAGCACATGCGCCCAGATGCGTCGCTCGAAAGCATGGGCAAGTTGCCGGCAGTCTTCGCCAAGGAAAATGGCACCGTGACGCCAGGCAATGCCTCGGGCATCACCGATGGCGCTGCGGCACTGGTCATGATGACGGCCGACGAAGCCGAGCGTCGTGGCATCACGCCATTGGCGGAGTTGATGGATGTCGAAGTGACCGGCACTGACCCGAAACGGATGGGCATGGGTCCCGTCCCCGCGACCAAGCAGTTATTGGAGCGCAATGGCTGGAAGTTGGAAGACTTCGGTCTATTCGAACTCAACGAAGCCTTCGCAGCGCAGGTGCTTGCCTGCCTCCAGGAGCTCCCGATTCCGCAGGAACTCCTCAACGTCAACGGTGGCGCTATCGCCTTGGGACATCCGATCGGATGTACCGGCGCGCGCATCGTCGTCACCCTTCTCCATGAGATGCGCCGCCGCAAGGTCGAGCGCGGTCTCGCCACCCTGTGCGTCAGTGGTGGCCTCGGCATCAGTGCCGGTTTCCAGAACGTCTGACATGAAAATGATCACTCTTACTCCGCTTCTTCTGCTCCTCGGCGCTTGTGGTGCTGCTGACAGCACCTCCGGCGAAGGCACTTCCGCGGTGGAATCCTCCGCCAACACCACCCCTTCGAAGGGTTGGGCCCAAGCTGAGGGCGACGCTGGTGTCTCCGGCGCGCTGGCCGATGCCGATCTGCCAAGCCTCAGCGGCCAAGAGCCGCGCGCCGGCAAGATCACGGTCAACTACGAGCCCGCCCAAGAGCCGCAGTTCCACTTCGACACGGATGCCATCAGCGATGCCGAACTCAAGGAGTTCTTCCTCGAGATGGACGTCAAGATCGACAACGAAGAGATCGGCACCATGACCTTCGTGTTGTGGGGCGATGAAGCTCCGATCACCGTGCGCAACTACCTGCGCTACGCCGACGAAGGCTTCTACAACGGCAAGATCTTCCACCGCATCATGCGTGATTTCATGATCCAGGGTGGCAGCTCCAACAACACCGCGAGTGGTCAGGGTCCGCACCCGAAGATCAAGGGTGAGTTCTCCCGCGATGAAGCCCGACGTCACCGCTACGGCGTGTTGTCGATGGCTCGCAGTCAGAGCCCCGATTCGGCTTCCAGTCAGTTCTTCGTGATCACGGACAGCCACAACCCTTCGGTGCACAACCTCAATGGTCAGTACAGCAGTTTCGGCATCCTCTACAACGGCATTTCCGTGCTGGAGCAGATCGCCGAGGTGGAAGTGGTGAACAACATCAGTGGTGAGCCTTCGCGTCCGACCCAGCGGGTTGAAGTGACCCAGGTGCGCGTCAAGCGTGGCAAGCCGGATGTCGAGGCGGAAGAGATCAAGCGTCCCCCGATCGACCTGAACGGGGAGGCGGAGCGGATTCGCATCCAGCACATCCTCATCTCCTTCGCCGGTACGCGCACCGCCGCGACCCGCACCAAGGAAGAGGCGGAAGCGCTCGCCAACGAGTACCTCAAGCGTGCCAAGGCCGGCGAGGATTTCGATTCCCTGGTCCTCGAGATCACCGACGACCCCGGTTCCAAAGGCACCACCCCGAAAGGTTCCTACGCCATCCTCAACAAAGGTCAGCAGAAGCCTGAACTTTCGAAGGAGCAGCAGGCGGAGTTGGAAGAGCTCAACGCCGAGGTCGAGACTTTCGTCGCCGGTCTGCGCGAGAAGGTCAATGCCGGCACCCTGCCGGTCGAGCAGGCTCGCGAGCAGCTCATGAATCACCCCGCGATGGCCAAGATGCAGGCGCATTCCTGGACTCCGCGCAACCAACTGGTACCGGCCTTCGGAGACGTCGGTTTCAGCCTCGAAATTGGAGAGGTCGGCATGGCTTCTTACGATCCACAGGCCAGCCCCTTCGGTTGGCACATCATCCTCCGCTACGAGTAGTCCCATGACCACCCTGACCACACCCCAAGACCTGAGCGATCAGGAGCTGGAGAACGTCCTGCTCGACCTGGAAGTCCAGGTGGGCGGCGAGAATGCCGGCACCATCACCCTCGAGTTCTGGCCTAAGACCGCCCCTGCGACCGTGCGCAACTTCCTGCGTTACGCCGCCGACGGTTTCTACAACGGCAAGAGCTTCCACCGCGTCATCAGCGGTTTCATGATCCAGGGCGGCTGCCCGCTCGGCACCGGCACGGGTTCCGGCCCGAACGGCAACATCCCCGGTGAGTTCAACGCCGATCCGCAGTTCAGCCATAAGCGCGGTGTCATCTCGATGGCTCGTTCGCAGGACCCGAACTCGGCCAGCTGTCAGTTCTTCATCTGCCACGGCGATGCCGATTTCCTCGATGGACAGTACGCCGCATTCGGTCGCATGATCGAAGGCGATAGCCCACTGGATAAGCTCGCTGGTGTCGCGACCGGTGGCGGGGGCGAAGGCTCCAAGCCGCTGACCGATTGCCTCATCACCTCGATGAAACTTCGTTCACGGATCTAAAGATGCAGGAAGAAGCAACCCTCGATCCCATGGAGTCCGAAGAGTTCCAGTTCCTCGCCGTCGAGTTCGACGACCTCGGCATCGCTTGGTTGACCATCAACCGTCCCAAGGCCCTCAATGCCCTCAACTCCGAGGTCATCGAAGAGCTGCGTGATGCATTGGTCGAGCTGGTGAGTTACGAAGACGTCAAGGCGATCGTGATGACGGGTGCTGGCGACAAGGCTTTCGTGGCCGGCGCCGACATCTCGGAGTTCGTCGGCATGACTCCACATGAGGCCCGCGCCCTGAGCCAGACCGGCCAGGATGTGCTCGGCACCATCGAGTCCAGCCCGGTTCCAGTGATCGCCATGATCAACGGTTTCGCCCTTGGTGGTGGCCTGGAGTTGGCGATGGCTTGTCATCTGCGCGTGGCTTCGACCACCGCCATGGTCGGCCTGCCGGAAGTGAGCCTCGGCTTGATTCCTGGTTTCGGTGGCACCCAGCGTCTTTCGCGTCTGGCTTCGCCGGGCGTGGCGCGCGAGTGGGTCCTCACCGGCGACATGTACGATGCCGCCGAGGCGCATCGTGTCGGCGTGGTCAACCGTGTGGCAGCTCCAGAGGAACTGCGCGAGGCGACCACCAAGCTGTGCAAGACCATCATCAAGCGCGGTCCTGTGGCCGTCGCGACTGGCCTTGAGATCATCCGCCGCGGCCTCGAGGTCGGTCAGACGGAAGGTGAGAACATCGAAGCCGATGCCTTCGGCATGTTGTTCGCCACCGAGGATCAGACCGAAGGTGCACGCGCCTTCCTCGACAAGCGCAAGCCGGAGTTCCAGGGTCGCTAGACCTTCGAGTTCCCCAAAAGGAAAGGCCGGGTGCATCCTCGATGCACCCGGCCTTTCTTATGGAAACAGAATCA
>JBMYYH010000044.1:0-22565 GCA_049609225.1 Planctomycetota bacterium
CTCTCGAGAATGGTTGGGCGATGGCTGGACCAGGCACTTTTGTGGTGGAGGATGGCGTCCTCCAGGCCACGGGCGGCATGGGCATGATGTGGTACACCGCGCAGGATTTCGCCGACTTCGAACTGCAGTTGGAATGGCGCGTGGAAGACCCAGCTCATAATGCTGGAGTGTTCGTGCGCTTCCCGGATCCGGGGGTGGACCCATGGGTGGCGGTGAACGAAGGCTATGAGTTGCAGATCTGCGACACCGCTTCCGAGAAGCACAACACCGGTTCGGTCTATAGCTTCCAAGCACCGACTTCGGTCCCGACCTTGGATGCCGGTGGCTGGAATCACTATCGCATCCGTGTGGTGGGGCAGCAGTACACCATCTGGGTCAATGATGTCCTGGTGAATGAGTTCACCGGCGACCGCACCCTGCGCGGTTACATCGGTCTACAGAACCATGACGACAACTCGCCCGTCCGCTTCCGCAACATCACGGTGCAGGAGATCGATTAAGGCATGAATGGCGTCGAGCTACCGAGGGAACCTCTGTCGTCTGGCCTGCGTTCGCGGCTGTCGGTGATGATGTTCCTGCAGTACGCCATTTGGGGTGCGTGGCTGCCGTTCCTGTGGTCCTTCCTCAGTGATCACCGCGGCATGAGCGGGGATGAAATCGGCTACATGTTTGCTGCTGGTGCCGTCGGCGCGATCCTTGGTCCCTTTCTGGCCGGTCAAATGGCCGATCGTTGGTTCGCGACCGAGAAGATGCTCGGCGTAAGCCATTTGATTGGTGCGGCCTTGATCTGGCAGCTGGCCACGATCGATAGTTTCAACGGATTCCTCATCTTTTCGTTGCTCTATGGCTTGGTCTATTCCCCGACCATGCCATTGACCAACTCCCTAGCCTTTCACCACCTGCCCGACGTCGAGCGCGACTTCGGCAAGGTCCGCCTTTGGGGAACCTTCGGTTGGATCGCGGTCGGTATCGGCATGGGCCATTGGTTGGGCATCATGCATTCGCCGGAAGGCCTCGATGCGATCGCACTCAAGGCCGAACAGGTCGCAGGCAAGGCCGACGCCTTCCGCCTCAGCGCCATTCTGGGTGCCTTGATGGGGGTGTTCAGTTTCACCCTGCCGCATACCCCTCCGAGTCGTGCGGGCGAGAAGAATGCAGCCTTGGAAGCGCTGGGTGAGATCAAGCGTCAGCCGCTGTTGCTGCTGTTCCTGTTGGCCGTGCCGGTCAGTTGTATCCACCAGTTCTACTTCGTGCATACGGAGGGCTTCCTGCACGCCAAGTTGGAGCCACCGGCCTTCTTCACCGCGATCTTCGGCGTCGGTGGGGGTGGCTTCATGACCATCGGTCAGATGACCGAGGTCTTGGTGATCGGCATGATCCCCTTGTTGGTGAAGCGCGCCTCGAAACGCATGATCCTGTCCATCGGACTCATCGCCTATGCCTTGCGCATGGCCCTGTTCGCCTACATGGCGGATTCGAGCGCTGCGGTGATGGCGGGCGTCGCCCTGCATGGAGTCTGCTTCGGTTGCTTCATCTTCGTCTGCTTCATGATCGTCGATGAATACACCACCGAAGACGTCCGCGCCTCGGCACAAAACCTCTACAACCTCGTGATCGTCGGCATCGGTGTGATCGTGGGGTCGAAGATCGCGGGTTGGGTTGCCGATTGGGCCACCACCGACGGAGTCCTCGATCACACTAAATTGTTTTCCGTCCCCATGTGGGCGTCGCTAGTTTGCCTGCTCATCCTCCTCGTCGCCTACCCGCGACGCGACCCTCAGACCCTGAACGCATGAGATCCCTGTCCATCGGTTTCGTCGGAGCTGGTTTCAACACCAACTTCCACATCCAATCCCTCGTCGAAGTGCGCGATTGCACGGTCGGCGGTGTCGCCAGCCGTACCAAGGCATCCGCTGAGAACTCGGCGGAACTTGCGCGCTCCCTTGGCCTGGGGGATACCCAAGCCTTCGACACCATCGAAGAGATGGCTGCCGATCCTTCGATTGATTCGATCTGGGTCAACAGCCCTAACGACAGCCGCATCGCGGTGATGGAGGCGATCGCGGCGGGTAATGCCAAGCGTGAGACTCCTCTGAAGGGCGTCGCCTGCGAGAAACCGCTCGCACGCAACATGGTCGAGGCGCAACAGGTCGTCGACATCATGAAGGAGGCTGGCATTCCCACCGGTTACCTCGAGAACCAGGTGTTCACGCCCACCGTGGTACGCGGAAAGGATGTGATTTGGAGCCGTGCTGCGCCGATTACCGGGCGTCCCTATCTGGCACGTGCTGCGGAAGAGCACTGTGGGCCACATAGCCCATGGTTCTGGCAGGGAGAGATCCAGGGTGGTGGCGTCATGAACGACATGATGTGCCACAGCGTCGAGACCGCGCGCTTCCTCTTGACCGAGCCAGGCGCCCCGCGTGATTCCCTGACTGCTGTTTCGGTCAATGCGCAAATCGCTTCGCTGAAGTGGACGCGCCCGGAGTACGTGCAGGAACTGAAGGATGTACACGGCCCCGAGGTCGACTACTCGAAGAAGCCTTCAGAAGACTTCGCGCGTTGCACCATCACCTTCCGCGATAAGGAAGGGCATACGCTAATCGCCGAAGCGACCACCTCGTGGGCTTTCGTCGGCGCTGGGTTGCGCTTGAGCTTTGAGCTGCTGGGCCCCGAATACTCGATGCGCTCCAACTCGCTCGATACCGGTCTCGAAGCCTTCTTCTCACGCAAGGTCGTCGGCGAGTCCGGCGAAGACATGATCGAGAAGCAGAACGCCGAACAGGGCGTGATGCCGATCGTGCCCGATGAGGCATCGGCTTATGGCTATGCGGCGGAGAACCGTCACATGATCCAAGCTTTCCTCGCCGGACGCACTCCCGACCTCACCTTTGATGATGGTCTGGAAGTGGTGCGTCTGTTGATGGCGGCCTACAAATCGGCCGAACTCGAGCGCGCCGTCGATCCATCCGACGACGACCTCATCGCTTTCCGTCCCGCCGTCGCGCGCGGCGAATACCGCCCTTAATCGAGCAGCTTGACGGCACTGCCTTCGGGCAGCTTGATGTAGCGGAAGCCTTCCTGCGGGAAGAGATAATCCTCACGACTGGGCAAGTTGATGACTTGCCCAGCGTCCGTGACGAACTCGAGGAATCCTTCGCCGCTGCCTTTGCTGACCAGGATCGGCGGTAGGGCTTCTTGCGTATTGCCGGACTTGCGGTGACTGAGGTTGGTCACGTTGGTGGGTTGGCCCACGCTGTAGACCCATTCGGCATGATCCATGTTGATCAGGATCTTGGTATGGCCGAGCACCGAAAAGGGCAGGCGCACCAACTCCGGGTTGGTGGAACCGCCACTGGGCCCATTGGCGTTGCTGCCGAGAGGGGCGAACTCCACCCAACCTTCGCCGGCATTGCCCGTGCCTTCGATCAGGATGACACCGGCATCGCCGCTACCCATGGTTGAGGCAACAGGGGCGGTGTTGGGGGAGTCGTCGGTGGAGCCAGAAGCCCAAGAGCTGAGGAACAGAAGACCGGCAGCACCGAGCAGATAGATGGATCGGTTCATGAGGATTCAGTAGCGGGTTTGCGGAAAAGGTAGACGAAACGGGAGGTCGTGTCGCGACCTCCGGGACCCTTCGAGAAGATGTTCCAGTCGAGGGGGTCGGTGGGGTCCGTGAGCAAATAGGACTCGGCTTCGAAGACGAAACCAGCGGCTTCGATTTCTTCACGCACCAAAGCGGCTTCGACACGATGCAATTCCTGACCGACGCTCATGCCCGCACCTTCCTTGGCGTGATGATCGACCACCCCGAAGACGCCGCCAGGTTTCAGGCTGGCGAAGACCAGGGCGTTGAAGGCTTTGCGGTCGACCTTCTGCCATCCGAAGTCGTGATAGAAACGCACCAGAATCGCGGCATCGAGGTCGGTAGGCAGGCCAGCATCGTCGAATTCGGTATCGAGGCGCACCACATTCGGTAGACGTTCGTCGGCCAGACGTGCGGTGAGTGGGGCATCGGCGAAGACCTCCAAGGGAATGGAAGTGTTTTGGCAGTACACCTTGCCTTGACTGCCGACGGCACGTGCAAGGATCTCGGTGTAATAACCATCACCCGCCATCAAGTCCGCGACCTTCATGCCGCGTTTGATGTCGAAGAAATCGAGCACGCGGGTCGGATTGCGCTCGGCATCGCGTTTCAAATCGGTCGGCAAACGGTCGGGGTGTTGCACGGCAGCGGCGACGGGATCGTCGACGGTGGAAGGAGCCGGTTCCTGCAGCAGCAGGGCACCCAGGCCAAGGCACAAGGGAACGCTAGCGAGAAAGAAACGCATCAAGGCGAGTCTAGCAGGTAGGCGGCCTGGGGATTGCGTCGCAGGAACTCTTGCCGATAACTCGCATGACGTGCGGTCCAGGCATACCGAATGGTGCGCATGGTAGGAATCTGCGCCAAGGTCTCGAGACCACGATCGGTGATGTCGGTGTAGGTGAGGTCAAGGCTTTCCAGGGCAGGCAAGAGGGCCAAGGCCTGCATGCCTTCATCACTGATGCCTTGCACCTGACACAAGGAAAGATGCCGGAGTTCACCCAAGGTATGCAAATGCCACAGGCCCGCATCGGTGACCTTCATGTTCCAGCCGCCAAGGACCAAGGATTCGAGATCATGCAGATGGCTGATGTATTGCAACAGGTCCTCGTCATCGACGGGTTCGCCTATCGGTGGATCCAGGCGCATCTCGCCGTCGTCCCAAATGGAAAGCTCGGTGACATGCTCCATCTCCATGAGGGTCTGCCATTGCGCCTTGGTTGGTGCCGCTTGGAAGGACAGGCTGGTCGAGACCTCGCCCCAAGCTGCCTGTTGGCAGCTGCAGAGAAGAAGGAGTGGGAGTAGGAGGGTACGCATGAAGGAACGACGCCACCGGAGTGGGGTCCTTGGTCGAACAAGGTGCGTGGAGAGGTCGAAACGCCTAAGCGCCCGCATCCATCTCCCGCTCACTTGGAGGGGGGAGATCGGTGCGCGGTTCGGTCGTGAGCTCCTCAGGGGCCACGAGAGTCTTGCGAGGATCGACATCGGCCTTCTCCTCTAGACGCCGTCCCTGCGGCAAAACTTTCCGATTAAAGCTACCGACGGCGGAGTTGTAGGCCTTCACCGCCGTATTCAAGCCATTGCCGGCCTTACTGAGGTGATCCGTGAACACCTTCATGCGGCCGTGATACTCACGCGCCACCTCGACGATGTCCTTCGCATTCCGCTCCAATTTCTTCTGCTGCCAATAGAGCGACACGGTGCGCAGCAAAGCCAACAGGGTGACGGGTGTGGCGATCAATACGCCACGCGTCATCGCATCCTCTTGGAGATCCGGCGCAACCTGATAGGCAGCTTCCAACAGGTGATCTCCAGGCAGGAACATCACGGTGAAGTCGATCTCGCCTTCGACGCTGGAGCTGTAATCCTTCTTCTCCAGCGTGCGCACATGGCCGCGCAGGTCTTGCGCATGTTGCGTCAACAACTGCTTGCGACGTGCGGGATCCTGCTCCGACTGCGCATCCAAGAACGCCGCCATCGGCACCTTGCTGTCGACGGGAATGGCATCGCCGCCAGGCAACAGCACCACGAAGTCCGGACGCTGCCCATCCTTCGTGGTTTCCTGCGTGCGGTAATGCATACCTTCGGTCATGCCGGCGAGTTCAAATACGCGCGACACCACGTTTTCACCCCATTGACCGCGAGCCTGCGAACTTCCACGCAAAGCCACACTCAGACTCTCACTCTTCAGGCGCAGATCCTTGGTCGAAGTGAGCAGGTCATCCAGTTGTTGCTTCAAGGCACCTTGCGCCTTGCCACGTTGCTGTTCGAGCTCACGCGTCTGTTCGGCCAAAGTCTTCAGCTGCTCCTGGAATGGCTTCAACTGCAACTCGGTCTTCTGCAGAATCGACGCCGAGTTGTCCTTCAAGGCTTGGCCGGCCAGCGCCTGAAAACTATCCCGCAGTTCCCGCCGCAGATCCTCCGAAGTCTTCTTTTCCGCCTCATGGGTGGCCCGCAAGGTCTCCAGACGGGCTTCCGACGCTGCCAATTCCTTGTCGATCTCGGTCAAACGCGCGACCAGTTCCGCTTCGCGCGTGTTGGCGGCCAATTGCTCCGCCTGCGCGAGTCCACGGGTCTTTTGCGTGGCGAGAATGATTCCGACCGCCAGACCCAGCACGAGGCCGATGAGAACCCATAGGACTTCCATGGACGAAGTGTAGCAGGACAGGCTCCGTGACCTTACAACCAGAGCATGTCGGTGCGGCCGGTCTCCCTCATCCTTGCCGCGAGTCTGCTCGCGTTCCCTTCCTGTTCGAGTTCCACTGCGCGGCAGGATGGACTGCGATCCGGGCCTATGTTGGGCGATCTGCAGGCCGAAACCGTGCGCATCTGGGCCGAGGCAGAACAGCCCAGTCTCTACACAGTGGAACTTGCGGTGAAGGGCCAAGACCAAAGTTGGGTTCCTGCGCGGAATGCTGCGGGGGAGCAAGCGCAACTCGATCTCACCGCGGATCGTCAGCATGGACAATGCCAGATCGTTGGCCTGTTGCCGGATACCACCTACCGCTATCGCCTGGTGCGCGATGGCCGTCCGCAGCCGGCTCCTTTCGATCAGAGTTTTCATACCTTGCCCGTCGCGCATGAGATGGAAAGCCTACGCGTGGTGTTTGGAAGTTGCGCCGGCAATTGGGGCATCGATCCGGATCAACCCGTGTTCCGCGCGATTCACGCACAGGACCCGGATCTGTTCCTGTGGCTCGGCGACAACATCTATTACGGCTTGAAGGGCCGTGAATGGGAAGATCCGAGCCTGATGGAAGCGCGTTGGTCGATCCAGCGCGCTATGCCGAGTCTGCAGCCCTTGCTTGCCGATACGCCGCATTACGCCGTTTGGGATGACCATGACTATGGGCCCAATGATTCCGATAAGGAATATGTCCTGCGTGATTTCTCGCTCGACCTCTTCACTTCCTATTGGCCGAATCCTGCGGCTGGATTGGAGGGGCCGGATGGTGTGTTCTTCTCTTTTCGTGCCGGCCCGGTCGAGTTCTTCATGCTCGACACGCGCTACGACCGTCAACCCAATCGCACTGCCGATGCGAAAGGCAAGCAACCGCTCCTGTCGGAATCACGATGGGCGTGGTTGTTCGATGGTCTGCGCACCAGCGATGCCGACTTCAAGGTCGTGGCCTCGGGCATGCAAGTCTTGACGACCTACCACCGCTTCGAGACCTGGAATCTGTTCCCCGAAGAGCGCAGTCGTCTGTTGGACTTCTTACAGCGCGAAGCCATCGGTGGCGTGTTCTTCTTGAGCGGGGATCGTCACATCGGGGAAGCCATCCGCATGCCGCGACGGGGGACTTACGACCTGATCGAGTTCACTTCCTCACCTCTTGCTGCGGGCGTCGGCGAGGCCAAGCCCGACGCGGAGGTTCAAGAACGCATTCCCGGCACCCTTGCGGCTACCGAGAACTTCGGGGTTCTGGAGTTCGATTTCGCAGATGCCGAGCCGAGCCTAAGCTTCCGCCTGCACGATGTTTATGGGCGGCCTCTGGGGCGTCAGGTGGTTCTGCGGTTGGACCAACTACAGCCCTGATGCGCATCCGCCGCGCCGCATTTGCACCGGCTGCAGCCAGCGAGGAAACTGGGGTATTCCCATGTTGACTACCCTCCTGCTCAGCCTCCTGCCTGTCGCCATCCCCGCGCAGGCTGATCTGCCCTACGCCGAGGTCGCTTCCGACGACGTCAGTTTGCACGCTTTCTATGACAGCAAGGCTGCCAAGGTGCTCGAAGTCGAGAAGGGATTGCCGGTGAAAGTGGTGACGGAGTTGGCGCCTTGGAGCAAGGTGCGTGTGCCCGGCGGTTTGGATGTCTGGGTGCATAAGGATTACGTCGAGTGGAAAGGTGGCATCGGGCATATCACCGGACGTCGGGTGCGGATCCGACCCATGCCTTCGACCGACGCCTCCTCAACACCACTTGGTCATTTCCAGAAGGATGATGAAGTCCAATACCTGAATCAGGATGGGGATTGGTTTCAGGTGCGTGCACCTGAGACGGTTTCGGCTTGGATCTTGACCGAGCATCTTGCGACTCATACCCGTGGGAAAGAGGCATGGGAAACCCTGTGGAATGAGGCTGCGTCGAAACGACCGGTGGATCCGAAGGTGGTGCAGGAAACGGATGAGCCGGAAGGTCCTGCGGGTGTAGAGCCTGCGGATGTGGATCCGGAAACGGTGACCGAAGTCGTCGAGTCGGCCGAGGGTTCTGAAGTCGCGGTGGAAGCGGAGGCTGCAGCTCCAGTCCTCGAGCGCATGCCACTGTTCCGTGGCGTGGATGTCGCGAAGGATCCGGAAGCGATGCGTCGGAAGGCGAGTGAGCGTTTGGAGCAGTTGGGCAGTGAAGTGACGCGCGATAGTGCCGCCTGGGATCGACGTCGCTTGGACAACTTGGAGATGGTCTTCGGCAATGTCATTTGGCACAGCACCAACCTCGAGAGCATCGAAGCTGCGCGCGGATCGTTGACGCGGATCGATGGATTGCGTCGCTTCTACTACAGCCGGTTGGCGGCGGATATTCGTCGCGCATTGGCTGCTGATGACAAGGAGACGGCGTCGAAGCTGGAAGCGCAGTTGGCGAAAGAGAAGAAGCCCGTAGTCGAAGATGGAGAAGGCACGAGCGTCGCGATCGGATGGGTGGAGTACAAGCCATCGGTTCATGCGAACATGCCATTCCGCTTGTCGCGCGGTGGCAGCGAACTACCGATGCACAGCTTCGATGGGCATCAAGACCTGAAGGAGTTCGTCGGCCGCGAGATCGTCGTCCGCGGTGTCTGGCGTGAAGAGAAAAAGCTCCAAGCCGGTCGGGTGCTGGCGATCACGGAACTGCGCGTGCTGCCGGCACGTGGTCAGTAGGATTGGGACCAGGCCTCGTCACGGCGCTGGCCCTGGTGGGCTACTTCCTTGGCTACCGCTTCTACAGCGGTTGGTTGGCGCGTAAGGTCTTTCGCCTGGAAGAGGATGCGGTCACGCCTGCCCACGCGCAGGAGGATGGCATCGACTTCGTGCCGACGCGCCCTTTGGTGCTGTTCGGTCATCACTATGCCTCGATTGCCGGTTTGGCTCCGATGCTCGGACCGGCCGTGGCGGTGTTCTGGGGTTGGCTGCCCGCTTTGACTTGGGTGGTCTTGGGTGCCGTCTTCATCGGATGCGTGCACGACTTCAGTGCGCTGGTCCTGAGCGCGCGCCATCGCGGAGAAAGCATCGGTACCTTGTGCGAAGACATCCTCGGCGGCAAGGCCAAAGGTCTGTTCCTCGCCCTGATTTTCTTCGGCGTATCCCTGGCGATGGGGGTGTTCGTTTTCGTCATCTCCAAACTGTTCAGTTGGGGCGATGATTTCGATGCCGACGCCCTGGCCATGTCCACCACCAGCTTCCCGCAAGTGGTGATGCCATCCGCAGGGTTGATGCTGGTCGCTTTGGCGTGTGGCTATCTGCTGTACGTGAAGAAGAAGCCCTTGCTGCCGGTGACTGCTGCAGGATTCGCAAGCCTGCTGACCTTGATCGCCTTGGGTTATCTGTTTCCGACCCTCGGTCTCAGCCGCGACGCCTGGCCGAGCCAGAACGGTTGGATCTGGATTCTCATGATCTACGCTTTCCTCGCCAGCGTGCTGCCGGTTTGGTTGTTGTTGCAGGCGCGGGATTTCCTCAACTCGTTGTTGTTGGTGCTGGGCCTGTTGTTGATGTACACCGGCTTCTTCCTCCAAGGCCCGCAGTTCGACGCACCCGCCTTCAACCCGAATCCAGAAGGCGCGCCGCCCATCCTGCCCTTCGTGTTCATCACCATCGCCTGTGGTGCGGCCAGCGGTTTCCATTCGCTGGTCGCCAGTGGCACCACGGCGCGCCAGCTCGACAAGGAGACCCACGCCCGACCCATCGGTTACGGCGGCATGGTGGCGGAATCCTTGCTCGGCTTGATCGCGGTCTTGGCCTGTGCCTGCGTGATCCCCGGACGCAAGTCGTGGGCTCTGCATTACGCCGATTGGCATGATGCCAACGGCCTCGGCGAGAAGCTCGGTTTCTTCATCAGCGGTTCGGCATCCTTCATCGGCGGCCTCGGTGTGCCGGTGGAATTGGCCACCACTCTGGTCGCGATGGTGGTGGTGAGCTTCGCCTTGACCACTCTGGATTCAGCAACCCGTCTGTTGCGTTTCAACCTGGAAGAGATCGGTGCGGCATGGTCGAAGGGGGTTCTGAAACCCATCGGCGTGTTGTTGACCAATCGTTTCATCGCCACCGCGACGGCCTGCGCCGCGATCTCCTTCTTCGCTTTCTTCAAGATCGAGAAGGTGGTCGATGGCGAAGTCCTGGCCACACCCGCCGGCCTCATCCTGTGGGCGCTGTTCGGCGGCACCAATCAGTTGATCGCCGGCCTCGCCTTGCTCACCGCCACGGTCTACCTCAAACGCAAAGGCCGCAACTACTGGCCGCTTGCGATTCCAGCGGTGTTCATGATCTGCATGACCATGTTCGCCTTGGTCAGCAAGGTGCTTGATTTCCAACGCGAAGAGCAGACCTTGCTGCTGGTCCTAGCCAGCTGCCTGGTGCTGATCGGCGTGGGAGTCGGGGGAACCGCTTTCGTGGCCCTCGGCCGTAGTCCTCAATCGCGACGATAAGCGGAAACCACCTTCGCGCGTAGCTGCTCAAAGGTGCCATCCGCGATGGCGGCGCGGATGCGCTTCATCAGATCGACCAGGTAGTGCAGGTTGTGATGCGCGACCAGCGAGGGCGGCAACAACTCCTTCGCCTTCAAGCCTGCACGGATCGCACCACGGGGTACGCCGGTGAGGCAGGCGTCGCAGGAACAACCGGGCATGATGGGCTCGGAATCATCGCGGAAGCGTGCATTGTGCAGATGCAGATTGCCTTCATCGGTAAGGACCGTACCGAAACGACCGCTGCGCGTCGGGTAGACGCAATCGAACATGTCGATCCCGCGTGCTACCGACTCCACCAAATCGAGTGGAGTGCCGACACCCATCAGATAACGCGCCTTGTCCTGCGGCAGGACCTTGGTGCTATGGCGGACGCCATCCATCATCGCATCATGGCCTTCGCCCACGCTGACACCTCCGATGGCATAACCATCGAACTCCATCGCAGTCAAACCCACGGCGCATTCTTCCCGCAAGGCCTCAAAGACGCCGCCTTGAACGATGCCGAACTGCGCTTGCTCACTGCTCGCGCCACCGCGCGCATCATGCAGGTCGCGTTGCGTCCGCGCCCAACGCAAGGTACGTGCGACGGCGCGTTGCACCGTAGCCTGATCACGCGGGTCGGCCGGACATTCATCCAGGATCATCGCGACGTCCGGCTTCAGTGCAGCTTGCACCGAGAACGCCACTTCCGGAGTCCAGTCCACCATGGCGCCATGCACCGGATGAGCAATCTTCCAGCCACGATCATCCAGCTTCGAGATCTCGGCTAGGGAGAAGGCTTGGAAACCACCGGAGTCCGTCAGCACGGGGCCATCCCATGCCATCATCTTGTGCAGACCACCCATCGCCTCGATCGATTCGACGCCAGGGCGGGCGAAGAGGTGGAAGCTGTTCGCCAACATCATCTCCACGCCCATGGGACGCAGACGATCCGGCCATGGGCCACGCATCATGCCGCGGGTTGCCACGGGCATGAAGGTTGGGGTCGACACTTCACCATGTGGTGTCGTCAAAGTGCCGAGGCGGGGACCATCGACGGTCCCTTGATGCAGTTCGAAGCGGAAGCTCAAGGCGAAGGCGGCAGCAGGAACTCGAGGTCGCTGGTCAATGCGACGACCTCAGCCCCCGGGTAGTAATGCTCCAGGATCTCACGGAAGGAGTTCCCGGACTTGGAGCTGCGTAGGGTACCTTCCTGGCACAGTCCGACGCCATGCCCATAGCCATGACCGCGGAAAATCACCGCGCCATCTTCCTGCAGGCGGGCTTCCACCAGTTGAGAGGAAGGAAGGTGCAGGGCCGCTCGCAGCCGCTCGGCCGCCAGGTCCTTATGGCCTTCTTCACCCACCAGACGCACTTCCAGCAAGCGTCCTGAGGCATCGCGCTCGATGGTGTTGATCTCACGCAGCCATTTGCCGAGGTTGTAGCGTTTTGCCAGGGCATCCAGTTCCGCCGCTTCGATACGGCGATCCCAAATACCACGCGGCGTGCGACAAGCCGGCTCGAACGTCCCTGCAAGGGGAGCGATGTCTTCGCGATGGAAACCCGCAGCGAAGGCATTGGCAGTGCCGCCACCGCAGTTGCGATGGAAGTAAGCCGGCACCAAGCCATCTTCATGACGCAAAACCAATCCACGGGTGGCGTCGATGGCTTCGCGAGCCTGCCAGGTGTGGTAATCGGAACCACGGAAGACTTGGTCGAAGGTGTCGTCGCGCAAAGCACGTTTGCGTCCGCGCTTCTCCAAGGCATAGGTGCGGGCGGCAACTGCCTGCGCACGCAAGGCCTCTTGTGCACCTTCGCGTTGACTCGGCATCTCGCCGCAGACTACGCCAAGCACATACTCCTCCAGGCTCAACTCCAAGGACAAGTCCAGCCCCGTGATCAGACCACGATCATTACGATGACTGCGGATATGCAAGCGCCCTGGATAGGTCAGCGAGTCGATGCGTAAGGCATGATCGCCTTCGGTCTCGAGCACCACATGTTCGCGCATGGTCTGATAGGCCCCGAGTTGCGGTCCAGTCTCATGCGCGAGCAGTTGGCCGCGGAAACTGCTGCGCTCCGGCAGCAACACGCGGGTTGGGTCATCGCCATCGCGCAGGCGATAACGGCCCACCACTTCCAGATCGAGGGTGCTGCGGCCGCTCAAGGACATCAAGCGCACCGTGATGGTTGGATCCAACAACGGCGCCGGTTCCTTGAGGCTCGGCTGGGGCGTCGGTTCCTCACTGCACCCGCGGCCGATGCCGAACAGGACGGCCACCAGCCCGAGGGTGATGCCAAGACGCCGCACGAGTGGATTCATGCTTCCGTCGACCCGCTCGTTGGGGGAGGCTCTTTGCCTACGACCTTCCAGCCTTCTGGACTCAGGATGCGCCCTTGCGGTGTGCGCTGCAGCAATCCCTGACGAATCAACCAGGGCTCGATGACGTCAGCCAAGGTGTCTTCCGCCTCTTCGACGGCCACGGCAAGGTTCTTCAAGCCCAATGGACCTCCATGTGCTTGCGCCAAGGCCTGCAGTACGCGTCGGTCCGGACGCTCCAGACCGCGTGCATCAATCTCCAGCATCGAGAAGGTCCGCGCGACGACTTCCTCATCGATGCGACCTTCATTTTCCAACTGCGCAATATCGCGCGCGCGACGCAACAGGCGGTTGGCAATGCGTGGCGTGCCCCGTGCATGACGCGCCAACTTGGCGGCACTCGGACCATCCAACTCGGTCTTCAAGAGGGCAGCAGACCGTGCAAGAATGAGGCCGAGGGCGTCTTCCGAATACGGTTCGAAGCGGAGGTGATGCCCGAAGCGCGACCGGAAGGGCGGCGTGAGCAAAGCTTCGCGGGTAGTCGCGCCGATCAGGGTGAAGGGCTGCAGATCCAGCTTCAGGAGCCGCGCGTGCACGCCACTGTCGAAGGTCCATTCGATCTGGAAGCGATCCATGGCACCGTAGAGATATTCCTCCACCTCGGTGGGCAGGCGGTGGATCTCATCGATGAACAAGAGCGTGTTGGGCTCGAGTTGGCTGAGGATGCCGACCAGGTCGCGTGCCTTGGTCAGGGCTGGGCCGCTGGTCATCTTCAGCGGATGCCCCGATTCCTGCGCCATGGCCATCGCCAGCGAAGTCTTGCCCAGACCCGGCAGGCCGGTGAACAGGAGGTGCTCGAGGGTGTCTTGGCGTTGCGCGGATGCCCGCAGCATCAGCCGCAGGGGTTCGAGCAGGGATTCCTGGCCGAGGAACTCCTGAAAGTCCTTGGGCTGGAGGCCACGTTCGAATTCGCGTTCTCCACGCTCCGCAAGGTTGGAGTCGAAGGTGGAGGACGAAGTCATGACCCGATTTTGCCGCGCGGAGACCGCAATTTCCAGCCTCAACCGCAGACTGTGCGGTCACGCGTGAATTCGCTCGGCGAAGTAAGGCAGAGCACCTTCTAAGCCTTGGATTCCGGGATTCCCAGTTGGCATGTGGATTGCGTCTGTGCGGATGTTCTTTTGACCCGCAATCCAAAATGCGCCATACACGCTCCCTGATGATCTCCAGCCTCAGTGCTGGCACCTTCCTCTTTGCCTCATGTATCGGAGGTAGTAGCTCCGGCTCCGGCAGCGACCAGGATCCCTTTGCCACGACGGCCTCGATGCAGATCGTCGATGTCAGCAATGGCTTCGGTCGATTGCTTCCGCACACGGTTGCGGTTGCGGATCCGCTCACTGGACTTGCCACCTCGCAGGTGGTCGAGATTCGCACGATGGAGGAACTGCTCGACCATCCACCGACGGAGCTCAATCCCGTCCAACCTACGGTTTCATGGCCGCAGGCAGCGGTGGATCCAGCCAACCGCCCTGGCAATCATTATCTGGCGGTACGCTTTTCGCGTAGCTTGATGACCAACTCGGTGCTCGACACCAGTGCCAGTGGTTTGGCCAGTTCTGGTTTGTCCGGTTCGATTTCCTTGGTCGCCTATGACCAAGAGACTGGATTGAGTGTGCTGGTTTCGGGACGCGCTTTCATCAATGGCCAAACGCCAGCCTTGAATGGACAAGGCCTTGAGACTTGGGTGCGTCGAGATGGCAGCAATCAGGTTGCAGCCGCCAACCTCGCTGCGGCGGGGGAAGAACGCAGACCCGGCTTAGGCTTTCCAGGCACAGGCAGTCGTGCCGATGTGTCCCACGGATTCCCGGGAGCCGGCAATCTGGTGCGGCCCGATACCTTCGTCTTCGTCGCCGACAGTGACCAAGACCTCTCCACCTTCGAGACTTTCCCGGCCGACGTCATCCTGCGGGTGGAAATTCAAGGCAATACCACCATGGAAGGTGATGCGCGGGTCGTTGGCGGTGTGCGTAGCCGCGACGGCAAGTTTCTGGAGCAAGGCGGTGCGGTGACCAGTCGTGTGGGCGCCGATTTGGATCCGCCGAAGGTCCTGTTGGATGGACTCGGAGGGCAGCCGGTCCTGTATCCACCGGACCTATCCTCCGATCGCCCGTGTGATCAGAGCATTCGATTCCGTTTCGACGAATCCTGTCAGCCCTATGCGATTGGACCTTTGCCGGGTTTGGTGCCGCCAGCCTTGTCGAATGAGTTCAACGTGGAGTTCCTGCCGCCCGTGGCGCCTGGTTCCCCACCTCCTGGGCAGACGATTTCCGTGCCATACACGGTAGTGCCGATCAGTCCTTTCGACTTCACGACGTATGAGGTCGTGCCGGTCGTGCCCTTCCCGGGCAGCGATCCTTTCGGTGCGCAGGCGGAAGCCACAGTGACCTTTTTCCATCAGGCGGCCGTCGATCTTGCGGGCAATCAAGATCCTTCCACCACCGAGCAGACCGCGACGCACTTCTCGATCGGCAGCGCTTGTTCCGGATTGGTCAACGTGCCGGTAGCGCCGGGCGCGATCTACATTGGAGCCAATGGCGGTTTGGATGCCTCCGGCCTCTATGTGATCGACCTGGATGGTTATGGACAGGGGACCGGGGATCCCACTTTTGATGCGACCAACACTCTGTTCAATGTGGTTTACAACCAATATGGCGAGGCCATCTCTGGCGATATCGCCAAGTTTCGTTTCAACCCGAACCTGCAGGTGCCGGGTTTGTTCCCGCCGTTGTCTGCCGACACCACCAGTCTGGCCGGCGGTTCAGCTGGTGTCTTCACGTTATCCAAAGACTCCACCTTGCGTTCGCAGTTGATCGGCGGCGACCAGGTCGGCCAAGTCTTGGATATGCAGTTGGGGCATCCTCTGGACATCGCCTTCAATAACTTCGATTGCCGTTCCGGTGGACGCAACCTTTGCGCTTCGGCAGCACTGCAACGGCATCCGTTCTCTGGAGCGGCGCAAGGCAATGGCATTTCGTCGGCACCGCATCCGAACCCGCCGCGCCTGCGTTTGGCTCCAAGTTGCTTCTCACCCTTGATT
The DNA here is from genome assembly GCA_049609225.1 of Planctomycetota bacterium. Taxonomy (GTDB): domain Bacteria; phylum Planctomycetota; class UBA1135; order UBA1135; family UBA1135. The sequence goes on from JBMYYH010000044.1 coordinate 16,136, forward strand.
CAAGCGGAAGAACCGACGGCAGTGAGTGCGTCGCGCAATGCGTTGATGGTGGGGGGCGATGCCTTTGGAACCAACGGTGGCCATGGGCCGACCGGGCTCTTGACCAACAACATCCAATACCAAGGTTCCAACTTCTCCGGTCCGGCACCGACGCAGGCGGGGTGTCCGACCTTCGTGATGCGTCAGCAGGTGGGGCATTTCCTTTATGTCTTGGATGGTGAGGGAGAGGAGATCGTGGTGCTCAACAGCAATCGCATGACGGTGTTGGATCGGATTCCCGTTTCGTCGCCGCGTGACCTCGCGATGGCACCGGACTTGAATCTCATGGCCATCACCAACCACGGCCCGAACACGGTGAGCTTCCTGGACACCGATCCCGATTCACCGACCTTCCATCAGATCATCAAAGTCACCGACCTCATCGATGTGGTGGATAACCGCACGGGCGATGGTCCAACCGAAGTGGTCTGGCAGCCCGATGGGGAGGACATCCTCGTGTTGTGCGAACGCTCCGGCTCCTTGGCCTTGATCTCGGGGGCCGACCTGCGCACGCGCAAGGTGATTCCCGGATTGGATGCACCGAAGCTTCTTGCGGTCACCGATCGCGGGACCAACTTCGCATTCAGCACCGGCCTCTATTACGCCTACATCGTGTCGGAGTCCGGGCGCATGTCGATCTTCGAGTCCGGCCCCGACGGCATCCAGGGCATTGGCTTCGATGACTTTGTGGGGGCACCCTCGCTCGATGGCCGCACCGGCTTTCCCAACCCAACCGCGATCATGATCGATCCGAACAGCGCGCAGCATGGCGTCTATGTGGCCTACTCCGAGAACGGCCAGGCCATGGTCGACCTCTTGTGGTTGGACAATGCGCCGACCGGCCCACGCACCCTGCGCAATCTGCCGGGCACCGTGGTGGACCCGAACCGACGGAGTAAGGAGTGGAAACTGCAGCGCCATTTCTCGGGCAGCTTCACCTCCGGGGCCATTTTGGACCTGGCACTCGATGATTTGACCAACTTTGGCGACACCTCCCAGGCCCTCAGCGCAGGCTACGGTGGGGCGGTGAGCCACTCCGGCAAGGGCCTGCACCGCAATGGGGCACCCGTCTCCAACCCACAGTTCCTCTTTGCGGCCGGCACCAATGGCACCATCGACGTCATCCGCCTGGATACGGGGACTGCGGCCGTCCAGCCAATCCGCGCTCCAGGGGCCCAAATCCTCTGCCATTACTGGAGACAGTGAAAGGCTCCGAGCGTTTCCGCACACAACATGTGGAAAGTCACAGAAACCGACACTAGCCAGGCCGGAGAGGCTTTGGCATGATTGTTGCCCCTAGTCGGGCGCCGGGTACTCTCGGCACCCAGACCAAGAACCCATGAGTCGTAGCCATCTTCTGAAGAACGCCATGGTGCTGGCAGGCCTTGCCGGTACCTTCTCTTGCTTCAATCTGAACCAAGGCGACAGCCCCCTGGAAAGCGATCCCTTCGCCACCTCCGATACGATGAACATCGTCGAGGTGACCAACGGATTCGGGCGCTTGTTGCCATATGTGGTGCCGGTTGCAGATCCTATTACAGGTCTGCCGACGGCCCAACTGGTTGAGATCCGCAGCATCGATGATCTGCTCAACAACCCGCCTACGGTGTTGAACCCGATCAAGCCACCGTCCTCGTGGCCAGAAACGTCGATCAACCCTGCGAACCAAACCGGTAACCACTTTGTGGCGGTCAAGTTCTCTCGTTCGATCCGTCGCGATTCGGTGCTGGATAAGACTGCTGCTGGTTTGGCAAACAATGGCCTGACGGGTGCCATCACAGTGGTCGCATACAACCAGACCACCGGCGAAAGCACTCCGGTTTCCGGCCGCGGATTCATCAACGGCAAGACCTACTTCGGCACTGGCCCAGACCTCGAAACTTGGGTACGCAAGTCCGGCAACAACGCCGTGACCGCCCGTACCGTGACTCGCAGCGGCACCGAGTTCCAGCCTGGCGTTGGCTTCCCTGGAACCGATGATGCGGATGGAGGCGTCGTCAGTGGTGCATTCGTGGGAGCTGGCTCGCTGATCAGCCCGAACACCTTCGTGTTCGTGGTCGACAGCGACAACAACCTTTCCACCTACGAGACCTTCCCAGCCGATCACGTCATCCGCGTGGTCATTAAGGGTGCGGAAGACGGAACCGGTAACGGCTCCATCGCAGGTGGTGTGCGCAGCCTCGATAACCGCTTCCTGGAGCAGGGTGGTGTGGCCACCTCGCAGGTCGGTTCCGATGCAACCACGCCTTCTGTCCTTATGGACGGCATCGGTGGCGATCCTGTCACCAGCCCTGAGAACCTCGCCGCCGACGTGCCTTGCGACCAGGAGATTCGCTTCAGCTACGACGAAGCTTGTCAGCCTTACTCGATTGGTCCACTTCCTGGCCTGGTTCCTCCAGCACTCTCCAACGAGTTCACCGTGGAGTTCCTGCCGCCCGTCTCGCCCGGTTCGCCACCTCCTGGACAGACCGTCCAGTTGCCGTACACCGTGTTGCCGGTCAGCCCGTTCAACTTCACCGAGTACATCATCACGCCGGTGGTGAACTTCCCGGGTAGCGATCCCTTCGGTGCACAGGCGCAAGCCACCGTCACCTTCTTCGAGAACGCTGCATTCGACCTGGTGTTGAACAACGCCGCTTCCAGTACCGGAAGCACGCCGATCAACTTCTCGGTGGGTAGTCAGTGTCCTGGCCTGGTCAACGTGCCGGTCGCACCTGGCGCCATCATCATGGCCTCGAACGGTGGTGGTATCACCGGTGGCCTTCGCGTCCTCGACCTCGATGGCTTCGGCCAAGGAACGGGTGACCCGACCTTCGATAACACCAACCCGTTCTATAACGCCACCTTCAACGATGATGGCGATCCAGTCTCGGGCGACGTCACCAAGTTCCCGTTCAACCCGAACTTGGCTGTTGCAGGTGTGTTCCCGCCGCTGTCTGCGGACTCCACCTCGTTGGCTGGCGGTTCTCGTGGTGTCTTCACCCTGGCACAGGATTCCACTCTGCGCACGCAGTTGGTCACCTCGAACGAAGTCGGCACCGTTGCTGATATGCTCCTCGGTCATCCGCTGGACATCGCCTTCAACAACTTCGAGTGTCTTTCCGGTGGTAAGAACCTGTGTGCAAGTGCTGCCTTCCAGGCTGGTCCACTCGGTGGTCCTGCGGAAGGTAACCCGATCAGCCACGCGCCACACCCGAACCCGCCGCGGATTCAGCTGGCTCCGTCCTGCTTCGCACCGCTCATCCAAACCGATGAGCCCACCCAAGGTACGGGTGGCGGCAACCGTCTGATCGTCGGTGGCGATGCCTTCGGCGCAATCGGTGGTAACGGTCCTTCCGGTCTCCTGACCCAAGGCGCCAACTACGCAGGCTTCTTCGGTCCTGCTCCCACCCAGCCGACCTGCCCGAACTTCGTGCTGCGTCAGCAAGTGGGTCACTTCCTGTACGTGCTCGATTCCTCGAGTGAGCAGGTGGTGGTGTTGAACTCGAACCGCATGACGGTCATCGACCGCATCGCAGTCTCGAGCCCACGCGACTTGGCGATTGCTCCAGACCTCAATCTGTTGGCAGTGAGCAACAACGGTCCAAACACGGTGACCTTCATCGACACGGACCCGAACTCGCCGACCTTCCACCAGATCATCAAAGTCACCGACCTGGTCGACACCATCAACAACCGTTCGGGTCAAGGCCCGACCGAGATCGTGTGGCAGCCTGATGGGGAAGACATCCTCGTGATCTGCGAGCGCTCTGGCTCGATGGTGATCGTGGCCGGTGGTGGCCTCGAGACCCGCAAGATCATCCCTGGCGTGAACAACCCGAAGTTCCTCTCTGTGAGTGACCGCGGCAACGGTTTCGGCTTCAACACCGGCCTGTACTACGCCTATGTGATTTCCGCTTCCGGCGAGATGACCATCTTCGAATCTGGTCCTGACGGCATCCAGGGAATCGGTTACGACGACTTCGTCGGCGCACCGAGCCTCACGGGTCGTACTGGCTTCACCAACGCCAGTGCCATCATGATGGACCCGAACAGTAACCAGCACGCCGTCTTCGTGGCCTACTCGGAGAACGGTGCCGGTGTGGTCGACCAGATCTGGCTCGACAACGCTCCTGCTGGTGCGCAGCTGCTGCGTATTCCTCCTTCCAGCGTGGTTGACCCCAACCGTCGTTCGAAGGAATGGAAGGTGCAGAAGCAGTTCCGCGATGTGTTCTCCTCCTCGGCCATCATCGACCTCGCTGTCGACGACCTGACCAACATCGGTGGTACGGCCCAGGCCCTTGCCGCCAAGATTGGTGGCGTCGTGCCTCACTCCGGTAAGAGCTTCCACCGCGGTGGCCAGCCGGTCTCCACGCCGCAGTTCCTGTTCGCGGCGAACTCCAATGGTCTGGTCGACGTCATCGACCTGGTCACTGGAACCTCCGCGATCAGCCGCCCGATCAAGGTGCCTGGCATCTCGGTCCTGGCTCACTACTGGCGTCAGTAGGCCTTTCACGGCTTTGCCGGCCTTCTACACGGCCTCTTCCTTCGGGGAGAGGCCGTGTTCCTTTTGACTGTGCCTTTACCCGCCCCTTGGGCGACGGGACAATAGCCCTCCATGTCCGCCCCTCCCGGCCAGGAAATCCAAGCGATGTTCGGGGAAATCGCCCCGCGCTACGATTTCCTCAATCGTCTGCTGAGTTTCGGCATTGACCGTTTCTGGCGGAAGCGGACCATCCGCATGCTCGGGTTGCCGAATGGGGCTCCAGTCCTGGATCTCTGTTGCGGGACGGGGGACTTGGCTTTTGCCTTCGCCGATGCAGGTGCGGTGGTTACGGGTGCCGATTTCACCCACCCGATGCTGACGGTTGCGCAACAACGCAAGCCCAATCGCGAGCATCAACTGCCATGGGTTCAGGCCGATGCACAGGCCTTGCCGTTTACGGATGGACACTATGAAGCGGTCAGCATTGCCTTCGGAATTCGCAATGTCGAGGATCCGCAGAAGGCCTTGGCGGAATGTCGTCGGGTGTTGCGGCCGGGGGGCAGCCTTGCGGTATTGGAGTTCTTCCCCATACCCAATCCGATCTGGCGCACGCTGTTCCGCTTCTACTTTCTACGCGTGTTGCCATTGCTCGCGCGGATCGTGCGCGCGGGACGCACCGGAGCCTATCGTTACTTGCCGGAAAGCGTGGATCAGTTTGCCACGCCGTCGCAGTTCAGCGGTTGGATGGAAGAAGCTGGCTTCATTGCGGTGGAGGATCATGCCTTGACCGGTGGCGTCGCACGTTTGTTGATCGGACGTGTCCCGGAGTCTGGAGTATGAGCCGCGATGAACTGAAGCGACTGGGAGTTGCGCAACGCGACCCAGCCGTCACCCTGTTGGCCTTGGTGCCGCTGGCCTTGTTGCACCTAGGGTTACGCGCCGGCACGCAACTCGAAACCTTCTTCCTGGTCGAGTCGGCCCTCGATGGCATCGGACGCCTGGCGGAGATCGGTCTTTGGCTTGCACTCGTCGTTGGCCTGCTCTGGGCCATCGGACGCATCCGCCAACTCAAGCTTGCTTGGGCCGGTGCCGGTGCCATGATCCTGCTGGAAGGTTTGGTGTGGGCTCTAGTCCTTGGTCCTGGCCTGTCTTTCTTGACGCGCTGGTTACCGCTGGAAACGGCTCCTCTGATCCTGGGGATGCCGCTGCAGGAAACCGCCACAGTCTGGAACAAGCTGGCTATCGCCGCCGGTGCGGGTGTTTATGAAGAACTCCTGTTCCGAGGCCTCGGCCTTGGCGGCCTCGCCCTGTTACTGCGCACGTTGTTCCGACGGGTGGCAGCACCCCTCACCGCCGACCGTTTGTCCTTCCTCTTGGCGCTGCTTCTGTCCTCGGCCGCCTTCGCCCTGGCGCATGGTCTGCACGGACACACGGAAGCCTTCGAGGTGGATATCCTGACTTTCCGCATCCTGGCCGGCTTGGCCTTCGGCCTCTTGTACGCCTTCCGCGGCCTCGCCGTCGCCGCGTACTCCCACTTCGCCTACGACGCCCTCTACCTGCTCACCTGATGTCTGATTCGCCCCCGAAGCCTACCAAGGTCTTCCTCGGTGTCAGTGGTGCTAGTGGTGCCTGCTACGCCGTGCGTTGCCTGCAGATGCTGCATGCCGCCGATGTCGAAGTCGATCTGGTCTACTCCGACGCCGCCCGCCGTGTCTTATTCGAGGAGATGGATCTGCGACTCGAAGAGGATCCTGCGATCCTGTTGCCACCTGGTAGTGATCTCAGCAAGGTTCACTTGTGGTCGCATCGGGATATCGGCGCGCCGCCGGCTTCCGGTACCGCCATCGGCGAACATGTGCTGTTGTTGCCATGCTCCCTCAGCACTCTCGGACGCATCGCCAACGGTTCCGCCGCCAACCTCATTGA
>JBMYYH010000045.1:0-21750 GCA_049609225.1 Planctomycetota bacterium
GGTTAGACTCGGAGTGCCGGTTCGAGATGACGCTGGTGCGCTGGATCGCACAGCCTTGGCGGATCACATTTTCGCACACCCAGACGCACGCGAGACTCTGGAAGGCGTCCTTCACCCGGCGGTGCGGGAGCAATTGTGGCTCGGGATGCAGCGGGCGGAAGAAAAGGGTGGGGCCCAATGGGTGGTTTTAGATGTTCCCCTACTCCGGGAAGGTGGATTGGATCGTTTGTGCGATCGCATCGTGCATGTGGAAGTGCCGGCGGAGGTCCGTTGCGCCCGTGCCTGCGAGCGCCATGGTTGGAGTGCCGAGCAATGGCGGGCGCGTGAATCGGCCCAGATGCAGGAAAGCGAGAAAGCGGCGCGGGCGGATGCTATCCTTGCGAACCACGCCGGGCTCGAGGCGCTGTCGCAGCAAGTCGAAGCCCTGGTCGTCTCCCTCCACTGCCTGCCGCCGCGCACCCTTCGGGATCGCTGGCCAGCCTGGAATCTGGAGCCGTCCTCCTGAGACCTTCCTCAGAGACGGCCCTACCACGCTAGGGAGTGGATGCACCTGGTAGCACTATGGCTGCCGTTGCCCTTCCTTAAGAACGGAAACCACACATGGCTGAATCCACTGCCCGTCGCCGCAACCGGCGCCGTCGTCGTCGTAGAGATCAACGTCCGCAGCAGGCGCGCACCACAGTCGCCGCAAGTCAGCTGCCGCCCGCGCCCGAAGAGGCTTGGGAGCAGAAGAGCGTCAAGACTTTCGCGACCAAGCGCAAGAAGCGCGATCTGCATCTTGGCACTTATCTGCCGTTGTCCCTGCCGGACCTGCAAGACCTCGCGGAGAAGGTCGAGGTGGAAGATGCACTTGCCCTGCAGCGCGGTCCGATTCTGCGCGCGGTGGTGCGCGCCGCGATGCAAGACGCCGGCGTGTTCTTCACGAAGGGCACTTTGGAAGTGATGCCGGAAGGGCATGGATTCCTGCGCCATACCGTCAACGACTACACGCCAAACTTGGATACCGATGCGGTCCTCCATAAGGAGTTGATCGAGAAGCATCATCTACAGAGCGGCCAGATCGTTTCCGGCGTGTTGGCGCCCCTGGCCGACGACCAGGAAGTCCTGGTCATGCACGAGGTGTTGACGGTCTTCGGCGAGGATCCGGAGAAGCAGTTCAGCCTTGCCCCGTTCCACGACTTGGTGCCTTTGTATCCGGAAGAGCGTCTGCATCTCGAAACCGAGAAGGACGTGGTCGAAACGCGGATTGTCGACTTGGTTGCTCCCATCGGCAAAGGCCAGCGTGGCCTGATCGTGGCGCCACCGCGCACCGGTAAGACGGTGTTGCTGCAGATGATCGCCAATGCGATCTGCAAGAACCATCCGGATTGTCATCTGATGATCCTGCTGGTGGACGAACGTCCGGAGGAAGTGACGGACTTCGAGCGTTCGGTGCTCGGCGACAACCGCGAGATCGCGGCAAGTACTTTCGATGAGCCGCCGGAGCGTCACGTGATGGTGGCCGAGCGTGTCATCGAACAGGCCAAGGCTCGGGTCGAGCAAGGCCAAGACGTGGTGGTGCTTTTGGACTCGATCACGCGTCTGGCGCGGGCCTACAACAACATCGCCCCTTCCAACTCGAAGATCATGACCGGTGGTCTGGTTTCGGACGCACTGCTCAAGCCGAAGCGTTTCTTTGGTGCGGCGCGCAACATCGAGAACGGTGGTTCCTTGACCATCCTCGCCACGGCCTTGATCGACACCAACTCCAAGATGGACGAAGTGATCTTCGAGGAGTTCAAAGGCACCGGCAACATGGAACTGGTGCTGGATCGTCAGTTGGCCGACCGTCGCGTATGGCCTGCGATCGAGATCAACCGTTCGGGCACGCGTAAGGAAGACCTGCTGTTGACCAAGGATGAACTGCAGCGTGTTTACTTGTTGCGCAAGGTGCTCAATGAGATGAACCCGGTCGAAGGCATGGAGCTGTTGGTGCAGCGCATGGAATCGTCGAAGAACAACGTCGAATTCCTGCTCAACCTGGCGGCCGGCTAGTGACCGATCGACGCCTCAAGATGCTGCTGCCGTGTGCGCCCGATGCGGCCCGCGGCAATGGCACCACGGCGCAGCGCATGAGCTGCGAACTGGAACGTCGCGGTTATGCGGTGGAGATGGTGGACGTTGCGGAAGTGGATGTCCACTCCCCCGGGGAAGCCGATGCGGATCTGCTGATCGCCTTGCATGCGGCGCATTCCGGTCCTACGGCGCAGGCCCTGGCGTCGGCGTGGGATATTCCCTATGTGGTGTTGTTCACCGGTACGGACCTGAATGGACAACCCTCGGCGGAGGCTTGTGCAGCGGCGGAACATGCAGCGGCATGCGTCGCATTGGGCACGGCGGCAGGACGTCGGGCGCGGGATATCTACCCGGAGGCACGGGATCGCGTCACGGTGATTCCACAGGCGGTAGCGCCGATGCCTTTCCGCCCTGGCATGAAGTTGCCGGAAACGGCACCGGAGGTTTCCGCGGAGGCGCCAGTCATGTTGATGATCGCGGCGCTGCGCGAGATCAAGGATCCACTGCGGGCGATCACCGCGCTGGGTCCGATGTTGACCGAGCACCCCGAGATGCAACTGTGGTTCGCCGGCCCCGTGTTGGAAGAAGCGACAGGCAAGGCCGTGGAAGAAGCATGCGCCAAGCATGAGTTCGCGCACTACCTTGGTCCGGTCGAACGCGATGACCTGCTGCCGCTGCTACGTCGGGCGACGGTGGTCTTGAGTACCAGTCGTTCCGAAGGCGGTGCACCCAATGCACTGTTGGAAGCCGTCAGCACCGGGCGTCCGGTCCTAGCGAGTTCCATTCCCGCACATCGCGAGTTCCCCGGAGCCGAACATTGTTTCCGCGACGATGCGGAGATGCGCAAGCGTCTGCGCAAGATCCTCGAGGATCCTGATCGCGCTGCCGTGGTGAATAGAAAACTGCAGGAGATCGTCCGTCAGACGCACTCTCCTGCAGCAGAAGGTCTCGCTTGGGATCGGCTGTTGCGCGCGATCCCGAGCGGTTCGGCCAAGTCCTAGTTACCCGGAGGCAACAGGTTGGCGGGTACGGTACTCCGTCCCTTGTTGAAGCCATTCTGGTCCCAGACGATGCGATACCGTCCGTGGCCCGAAGACGCACCGGTGCGCACCACGGTCAGTTGCCAGTTCGTCTCCCAGTTGGAGCTGGTCAGACCAGAGAATGCGAATCCTTCAGGAATCCATGGGTTGAGCTGCAGGTCCCAAGACGGCCCCATGTAAGTGCCGTCCATGGCAAGCTTACGCGCGAACAGGTTCTGAATCTCAGAAAGGGAAGTGAAGGCGCCTGATAGTTTGGTCTTTTCGACCGAGGACATAAAGCGAGGCACGGCAAAAGTGGCGAGCACGCCGAGGATCACGACCACGATGGTCAGTTCCACGAGCGAGAAACCGTTCTTCTTCGATGGCATGGCTTGAGTATGCATGATGGGACTCCTGGACAGTCGGCGGACCATCCGCGAACCCATCGTCCTTAAGGTGATTGAACCTTAAGGAACAATCCCAAACTGCTCCGAAACGAAACCCTAGGGGCCGTAAGTGAACAGATAGAGCCGCGTGATCATCGGCCGGAAGACGCGCTGCTTCGGATCGATCACGCCGAAAGTCGGGCCATCGGTAGCCGTTGCAGGGCTGACGGCAATGGTGCGATCGCCATTGGCATTGTTGCCACGAGCGAAGAAGCGGTCCTGCTTACTGTGATCGATGCCGGAAATGATGCGCAGCTCGGACAGATGCTGACCATGCCCATTGCCACGATCCATCACCTTGCTGCCGACCAGATAATCCGCGTGGCCATCGTGGTTCACATCCCCCAAACCCTTGGCCAGACCACCGACCCGGTCACCGCTCAGGCCGACATGATGTGCAAGTACCGCGGCCGTAGCTCCAGAAAGGACCTTGAGTTCGCCGTGGTAGAAACGGCTGCCGCTGGAGGTGAGATAGTCACCGACCAGGATATCGGGGATGCCATCGGCATCGACATCACCCGCATCCGCGAGCAGAGTGGCGTGCGTCATCTCGGGAGTGAACATGGGCAATGGCCGCAAGTTGGTTCCGCGCAGGACTTCGCACTGCACGGGAGTTTCTGCCGTCGAGAACGGGCGGTAAGTTCCGATTTCCGGCAGGCCATCACCATCAAGGTCGCCGAGGCGAACCAGGTTGATGTAGAAGGCTTCTGTCACCGGCCTACGCTTCAAGACGGATCCATTCGCGCCATCGACCAACTCCAAGACATGCCCCGTCGCGCGGTTGTCGCGGGCGATGACGAGTTCGGCCTTGCCGTCGCCGGTGTGATCGCCGACGCTGATGATGTCGAGACAATCCGCATAACCGAGTTCACGGCCGATCCGTTGTCCGGTGGCGCCGGAGAACAGATGAAGGATGTCATCGCCGAGACTACGCGCGGTCATCGCGATGTCCGAAACCCCATCCCCATCAAGATCCTCGAGGAAGCGAGCCCGGGTGCCGAGCTTGCCGCCACGCAAAGCCCCCACTTGCTCGAACACGGGAGTGCCGCTGACCCCATCGAGCACGATCACGCGCCCGACGTCGAAGCGGGAACCGCCGGAGTGGTAGCTCGGATCGGCGTAAAGCAGGTCCGGCTCTCCATCGCCGGTGATGTCGGCGAGGTCGAGGTGCACGATGTCGTTGGTCGCGACGGGATTCCAGATGCGCACCCGGAATTGCTGATGCCAGCGGTCGTGGCCTTGGGCAGAAAGGCTGCCTGCGAGGAGCAGTGCAGTAAGAGGAAGCAAAATACGAATGGAGGATTTCATGTTGCTCATTGGCCGTAGGTGAACAAGGACAGACGAGTGATCATGGGCTGGAAAATGGAGTACGTCGGCTCGACCACACCGAAGGTCGGGCCGTCGGTTGCGGTAGCCGGACTCGCCACCACCATGCGGGCGGAGTGGGCATTGTCAGCTTGAGCGTAGAAACGGCTCTGCTCGGTATGCGTCGCCCCGGAAATGATGGCCACCGATCCGGCGTGGTTGCCGTATCCATAGTCATAGGTCATGCGGCTACTGCCGATCATGTAGTCACCGAAACCATCTCCATCGACATCGCCAAGCTTGCCGAGGATGCTCCCGACGAAGTCAGAGGCAGCACCATAGTGCAGTGCCAACAGACTGCCATCGGTACCGGAAACCACTTTTGCGATCCCGCTGCCATCGATCCCTGCATGATCGAAGTACTGATCACCTGCAAGGATATCGGGCACGCCATCGCCATCGACGTCGCCAGCATCCGCGATGCGTGTACTGCGACCGACTTCCCCACTGAACAGCGGCAATGGGCGCAGATTGGTGCCGCGCAGAATCGAGGATTCCTCATCTCCCCATAGGATGAATGATCGGAAGAACCCAATCTCCGGATGACCATCGCCATCGAGGTCACCGAGACGGGCTAAGGAGTAACTGACATCCTCAAGTTCCCGCCGCTTCAGCACATCCCCAGTCGCGCCATCCAGCATCTCCAGAGCAGGGCCGACGGCATAGTTACTGCGGACCGCGACCAACTCGGTAATGCCATCACCCGTGTGGTCCCCCACACTGATGACGTCGATGAAATCGGGGAAACCGAACTCACGATTGATGCGCTGGAACGTCGCTCCGGAATAGAGGTAGAGGTAGTCGTTGAAACTACGCTGATCGGTCACGACGAAATCCGTGACGCCATCCCCATCGATGTCGTCGATGAAGCGAGCCTTGGTGCCATAACGGGCATAGGACTGCAGGCCGAGTTGTTGGAACAGGAGGGTGCCATCCGCACCATCGCGGATCATGACGCGCCCGGTTTCCCCACGCGCACCTCCTGCATGCCAATAGGGATCGGCATAAAGCAGTTCCGGTTGACCATCGCCGTTGAGGTCGGCGAGATCCAGGTTGACCCAGTCATTGCTAACGACTTGGTTGCGGATCTCGATCCGGAAGGTCTGGTGCCAACGGTCGTGGCCTTGCGCGAAAGCGCTGCCCCCCACGAGGAGGCTCAGGAAAGTGAAAAGGTATCGTTTGGTAGGAGCCATAAGGCTCCCACCTTAGCAATTGCCCCGGAATCAGGCCAATCCCTTGTCGGTCAGGTAGTGCTGGGCCTCGAGAGCGGCTGCACAGCCCATGCCAGCGGCGGTAATCGCCTGACGGTAGACCGGATCGTGCACATCGCCGGCCGCGAACACACCTTCGACGCTGGTCTTGGTGCCACCCTTCAGCAGCAAGTAGCCGACATCATCGCGGTCGAACTCCGGACCGAGGAATTCCGTGTTCGGCTGGTGCCCAATGGCGACGAACATGCCTTGGCAATCGAAATCGCGCGTGGTGCCATCCTGCGTGTTCTCTAGCTTCACGCCAGTCACGGCCTTCTTCTCATCGTGATAGATATCCACGACCTTCTCCCACAACAACCAATCAATCTTCTCGTTGGCCTGCGCGCGCTCGATCATGATCTTCGAAGCACGGAAGACATCGCGGCGATGCACCACCGTGACCTTGGAGCAGAAGCGCGTGAGGAAGATGGCTTCTTCCATGGCCGTATCCCCCGCGCCCACGATGACGACTTCCTTGTCCTTGAAGAAAGCACCATCACAGGTTGCACATGCGGAGACGCCGAAGCCCATCAGCTCCTTCTCCTTCTCGAGGCCGAGCATCTTGGCGCGCGCGCCGGTGGCGATGATCACGGAGTGGGCTTCATAGGTGCCGCCGAAATCATCTTCCAAGGTGAACGGGCGCTTCGAGGTATCGATACTCTTGATGTTCTTGAACTCGACGAACTCAGTGCCGAAACGCTCCGCTTGCTTACGGAAGTGCACCATCAACTCTGGGCCTTCTACCCCTTCCGGGAAGCCTGGGTAGTTCTCGACATCGGTCGTGATGGTCAACTGACCACCGGGCTGCATGCCCTCGAACTGCAACGGCGCGAGGCCGGCGCGCGAGTTGTAGATGGCGGCGGTGTAACCTGCCGGACCGGAACCGATGATTGCGACGTTGTGGACCATGATGGGACGGTATTGTAGGACCGTTCCGGAACCCTTCCATGCCTGATTTCCGCCCCTTCCCGACCGACCGCGCGACCCTTGAGAAAGAGGTCGAGATGGCGTTCTATCGTGCCGGCGGGCCGGGTGGCCAGCACCGCAACAAGACCGAGACTGCGGTGCGCCTGGTGCACCGGGCGTCGGGCATCACGGTCACGGCTACGGAGCGCCGGAGTCAGTCCCAGAACCGGGAATTAGCCTGGGAACGGCTGATTGCGGCCCTGAAGAAGCGTAATTTCCGTCCGCGCAAACGCACCAAGACCAAGCCGACCAAAGGCTCGGTCAAGCGTCGGCTGGACAGCAAGAAGCGGCGTTCGGATCTCAAGAAGGGCCGCGGCAGGGTCCAGGACTGAGGCTCAGGAGATCCAGGTGAGCACCGCGATGGCAACCACCGCCACCACCACGCTCAAACCGGAACCCACCACCGCGAAATCCTTGGCACGGTAACGTCCGGGGCCTGCAACCATGAGGTTGCATTGGTGCGCGAATGGCACGACGAAGGCGCAGCTGCAACCGAAAGCGACCGCAAGCAGGGCGTTCTTGGGAGCGAAGGACAGGGCGTCGGCCACCAGGATGGCGACGGGCGACAGGATCACGGCGGCGGCGGCATTACTGCTGGTGATGCTGATCAGGGCGGCCAGCACATACAGCACCGACAACACGCCGGGGATGCCGAGATGCGGCTGCAAAGTCACCATGGTGTCGGCAACCAGATCGGCCACTCCATGCTTCTCCAGAGCAAAGCCGAGCGGGATGGTGCCGACGATCATCGCCAGCACACGCCACTCGATGAACTGTCCGGCGCGCTCGGCTGGCACCGCATTGGTGAGCACCATCATCAAGGCACCAAGCAAGGCGCTCATGGCCAAAGGAATGCTCGATAACATCGGCGGCAAGAGTGCGATCGACAGACACAGAATCGCGGCAGGTGCCTTGCGGAAGTCGCGCGCTTCCGCCGGCGTAGCGAGCAACAGTAGATCCGGGCTCGACTTCAAGGTGCGGACGCGATGCAACGGTCCCGAAAGCAGGAGTGCATCGCCGGCTTCCAATTCCAAGGATGCGAGATCCCCTTCCAGGGCTTCGCCATCGCGCCAGATGGACATCACGGTGACGCCATATTGGCCACGGAAGTCGATCGCTTTGAGGTCCTTGCCGACCAAAGGGGAACGTTGCGGGATGGACACTTCCGCCATCGCAAAACCGTGATCGAGCACCTTCTCGACGGAATGTTCCCCAGCAATGCCGAGGCGCGAGAAAGTGTCTTCGGCCAAACGCCAAGTCTCGACTTCGGGGCCATCGATGTAGAGTTCATCGCCCGGCTGGAAACGGTCATTGGGTTCTGGGGTGAACCACTTTTCCCCGAGCGGCGCAGGGCGCGCGACCTGCAGCACCGCAACCTTGTAAGTGCTGCCGAATCCACACTCCGACAACTTCTTGCCGGCAAGGGCGGAACGTCGGCCGATGCGCATGCGCACGACGTGGGTGGCCACGCCATAACGTCGGAGCAACTGGTGGGCATTGGCGGATTCCCTTTGGTTGCCCCCTTCCGCATCTTCATGCTTGGGCAACAACGGGCGGGCCAAGGTCAGCAGGTAAAGGATGCCTGCTGCGCAGATGGCGCTACCCACGAGGGCGAAATCAAACATGCCCATCATCTCGCCGGTGGCGCGTCGGTGGAAATCCGCGACCAGGAGATTGGAAGAGGTGCCGATGAGAGTGAGGTTGCCGCCGAGGATGGCGGCGAAGCCGAGCGGCATCAACAGGCGTGAGGCTGGAATGCCGGACCCGCGTCCGAGTGCGATGACCACGGGCAACAGGACGGCGACCGTCGCGGCGTTGGACATGAAGGCGGAAAGGACCGCGACCGTCACGGTGATCAACAATAGGAGTCGACCTTCGCCGCCACCTCCTAGGCGTTGCACACCACGCGCGAGCCAAGCGGCAACTCCGCTCTCTTCAATGCCGGCACTCAGTACAAATACCGCAGCGATGGCGATGACCGCATGATTGCCAAAGCCGGCCAACACATCACTCACTTCCGGAACGGCACCGGTGAGATAAAGCGCCACGGGAATGCCAAGCGCCACGATCTCGAGGCGTACCCAACGTGTGAGGAACAAGACCGCCGAGCAGAACAGGATCGCCAGCGAAATCCATGCATGCAGACTCATGAGTTGGCCTTCCTACGCTTTGCCGCCCATGCCGCGGCGATAGTGGGAGCCTGCGGATCGCGGTGCAGGAGATGGATGACGTCGCCGGCAGTCACTAGTCCAGGCTTGCGAACCTGGAGATACCAACCCGTGAGGCCCTTGCGCCCCATCAATGCTGCGAAGTCGTTGCGCCCCCACACCTTGTTGAGGGTGGAACATGGGTGACGCGGTTTGGTCACCACGACCTCTGCGCTGCCGATGCTCCAGACATCGCCCACATGGACATGCTCCTCCGTCATGCCGACGACGGTGAAGTTGTCACCGAAACTGCCCAGCGGGAAGGTGTCTTGCTCGCGCTGCAGTTCCTCGCGCCACCACGCGTAATGCTCCAAGGGCATCACGCAGACGGCTTGATCCTCCAGGCCGTGATGCACGAGATCGGCGCAACCATCGCCTTCCAGAGCTCGCATTCCAAGCTGCACCGCTCCTTCGACGGACGCCTTGCACATCGCTGTACGCAAAGGACCGTCAGCCGTTTCGACCCGGCACGGCTCTGCAATCTGAAGGCCATGGAGTTTCATGCTGCTCATAAGGACCACCCTCGCTCCCCATATCGAGTCTGACGCTGGGGGTCCGGGCCTGGACCAAGACCGAGGATGGCTTGCTGCAAATCCTCCGTCAACTCCCGTTCTGCAATCCGCAAATCATCGGGGTCATTAATGTCGATCCACATCGCGCGATGCCCTGCGACATGGACATTCACTCCCATCCCGCCGAGCCGTTCCAACATCTCCGGCAAAGGGCAAGTCCTGAGACCGTCCGCCGTGGTGATCGTGGCCTGCAAAGAAGAGTCAAGCACGTAGATGCCGGATGAGAATTTCCAGCGCACTTCCGGTTTTTCGCGGTAGGCCGTCAAGCGACCCTCGGCGGAGGCTTCCAAAGCACCAAAACGAGTTCGCAATACAGCCTCGTGGCTGGCAACCGTCCAAGCAGCTGTGGATGCCAAATGTTCCTGCATCAAGGCCGACTGATCCAAGCTAGTCAGGACATCGCCATTTTGTACCAGGCAAGGGCCGTCTTCCAGGGCACAACGCAACCAAGCGCCGATGGTGCCGAGTGGCTTGGGCTCCTCAACCATGTGGATCTGGAGATCTCCAGCCGCAGCTCGCCCCTGCGAAGAATCCAGGAATTTCATGAAGGGGTCCGCGCTTGGGCCCACACAGAGGGTTAGTCGCTCAAACCCGCGGTTACGCAAGCCTTCGATGGTCCAGGCCAGCAGGGGGCGACCGGCAACCTGCACCAACGGTTTCGGCAGTCCCGCAGACGCCGGCCGTAACCGTTCGCCTCGACCTCCCACCATCAGGACCGCTTGCAAGATCATTCCCCTTTCGAATCAGGTACGGAGACCTCAAGTGCCGAGGTTCCGACCAAGGATTATGCACGCCAGTATGCAGCACTGGTCCCTGGACTTCTAGAGGACATCGCCGAGACCCTATTAAACGACAAGCCCATCCTCGGTAAGGCCGTGCAGAAATTCGAAGCCGCGTTCGCGACTGCCATGGGTGCAAGGCATTGCGTTGGATTGAACTCCGGCACCGACGCCTTGGTCCTCGGAATGCTGCAAGCCGGCATTGGGCCAGGCGATGAAGTGATCACGCAGGCCAACACCTTCCTTGCGACGGTATCGGCCATTCGCATGGTTGGCGCAACCCCGGTTCTGGTGGATTGCCTGACGCATTCCCCTGCTCTTAATCCCGATGCTCTCAGCGCTGCTTGGAGCCCGCGCAGCCGCGCCCTGCTGGTCGTGCATATGCATGGATTCGCCACGCCGATGACACCCTTGGTGAAGTTCGCAGAGGATTATGACCTACTCTTGATGGAAGATTGCGCGCAAGCGCATGGCGCGCTTGATGAACTTGGGAAGCCCGTAGGAACGCGCGGTACTTTCGGTGCCTTCTCCTTTCATCCAAGCAAGAACCTCGGCGCCTTTGGAGATGCTGGAGCCTTCATCTGCATGGATGAGGAAATGGCCGCCGGGGTGCGGGTGCTACGCAATCTCGGCAAGGAGGGGAAATACGAGCAAACTCGGTTGGGCTGGAACTCCAAACTGGACACCTTGCAAGCAACCATTCTGCTACGGCGCTTGCCAGAACTTGCTGCCAACAACCGTCGACGTCGCATGTTGGCGCGCCGCTATGACCAGGGTCTGGCGGACTTGTCGGGATTGGAGTTACCGCAAGCTGCCGCAAGGACAACCGCCGTTTTCCATCACTACCCAGTGCTTCATGCAAAGCGTGACATGCTTCGCGCCCATCTTGCACAACACGGCATCGGCAGCAGCCTGCACTACCCGATTCCCCCGCATCTGCAGACTGCGGCCAAGGAATTGGGCTTGGGAGTGGGTAGTTTTCCACAAACAGAACGTCGGGCGGCGCGGGGATTGAGTTTGCCGATGGCGTCGGAGTTGCGAGAGGATGAAATCGATCGCGTGATCGCGGTCGTTCGGGGATTCTGCATGGAGGAAGGCGCGTGAAGGTGGTCGTCCTAGGTGGAAGCACGCCGCATACCGTCGGGTTGGTGGAAGATCTGCTGGAGCAAGGGCATGCCGGAGATCCGCGCATCGACCTCATGTTGGTTGGGCGCAATGAGGAGTTACTGGAGGACGTCCGCGCCTTCTGCAATCGTCGCATTCAGGCAATCCAGGCAGCAGAACGGCTTCAAGTCCATGCATCCACCGATGCCACCGCTGCTTCTCACGGCGCTGACCTATTCGTCTTTCAAGTACGCCCCGGTGGATTGGCCGGACGTGCCTCCGATGAAACCTTTCCTCTCGACTTCGGGATTCCTGGTGATGAGGGACTGGGGCCTGGCGGCCTCGCGGCAGCCAAACGCAACTTCCTGGTGTTTGCATCCCTGCTGCCGGCAGTGCAGGCTTCACCAACCGCCCCCATCCTGATGTTGACCAATCCGCTGGGTCTGAGCGGGCGTTGGTTTCAGGAGAACCATGCTGGCCAGGTCTTAGGGGTTTGCGAGCTTCCTCAAGTGACTCTTGAGCATGCAATCGGACACGCGGTCGATGCGAACACGGATGCGGCCTATGCGGGATTGAATCATCAAGGCTTCTGGCACCGTATTCGTCAGGGAACCCGGGACGTGCTTCCTGAGACGCTCGCGACTGCACCCAAATGGATGCATCACCCCAAAGCCGCTGGTGCCTTGCCGCTGTCCTATTGGCGCCTTTATTTCGATCGCGCGGCCGTGGTGCGGGAACAGCGACAGCGTCAAGCCACGCGTGCTGCGACCTTGACGGATCTCTGCACCCTCCTGCATCAAGAATGCCGCGAAGGCGATGGTTCCTCTCCTCTTCCTTCGGGACAACAACGCGCCAAACCGTGGTATTCCATGGTCGTCACGCCAATGCTTCTGGCAAGGGCGCGCGGTCTATCCATGACCCTGTTCGCGAATCAAGCGGCTGGACCGCAGCACGCCTTTGCGGCCCCCGCTTGCCAAGTCGAGCGGCGCATCCTTTGGGGGCAGACCACCGAGGCTTTGGCGGAAGAAGCCGTACCCCGAGGCCTCCTTCCCCTCCTCCAACAGGTCGCAGAAGCGGAAGAAGCGGCCTGGCATGCTTGTGCCCATGGAAACGCTCAAGCGCTAAAGGACTGCTTACGCGCCATGCCGCTTTGCGAGCATTTAAGCAACGCGGAGCGTGCTGACCTTGCTGAAACCATCCGTCGGACTGGAGAGAGCCAATGCGTGTGATGTTCCTCAATGACCGCCTATCGGCCGCCGGAGGTTCGGAGCGCACGCTGCGTGCACAGATCCTAGGACTCATTCAGCGTGGGCATGCAGTGCATGTGGTCTTGCCTCCGCAAGAAGTGGAAGCCTGTCTTCAGGATCCTGCGCTGCAAGATGTGCAATGGACCCGCCTGGAGTCGTCCGCGGGATTCCGTAGCGCGCGCGTGGCCGCCATGCGTTTGGCTGCGGTGGCGCGAGAATGGAATACCGACATCATCGAAGTGGTTAACGTCGGAGGATTGCTTGGGCCGATGGGCGTCTTGCATTTGGAGCGACAGTTCCCCGTAGTCCACGCCTTCCGCGATGTCCGGGCGACTTGTCCGCGCGGAGACCGCGTGCTTCCTCAAGACAGATTGTGTGAAGACTTGGCAGGGCTGCGATGCCTTCGCCGTCGGTGCATAGAAAAAGACCGAGAGCCCAGGGGAGTTCGAGCCTTGGTCGACTCTCGCTTGCGCTTGGAGGCATTGCGTCAAGCGCCTGCCGTGGTCGCCGAAAGTGAACCGATGGCGGCATTGCTGCGCTCATTGGGAGTGAAACAAGCTTCGATCACGACGCCACCGTTGCAAGTCGAGACCCCTCCGCTTATTGCCCAACTGCCTTCGGCATGTGCACCGGTAATCCTCGGATCCGGATTGCTCTGCAACCCGACCAAGGGTTTGAGCTTTCTGCTCGACGCATTCTCTCGCCTGCAACATCCTCATGCCCGACTCGCTCTCACTGGCATGCCCGGCAAGGCCTGGGAAGATGCGTGGGAGCGTTTCGGCCATAAAATAGATTGCGAGCGGATTGATGTGCTCGGCTGGCTCGACGATGCCACCCTGCTCCAGACCATCCAATCTTCTCGCGTGGCTGCATTCCCCTCGCGCTTCTACGAATCCTTTGGCTTGGCCGGAGCCGAGGCCTCTGCCAGTGCACGTCCAGTGGTGGCCGTGGACTGCAAAGGCTCGCAAGAGTGGTTGCAAGATGGCGTCAGTGGGCGCTTGGTTGCGCGCGACCATGTCGAAGGATTCGCGGCAGCTCTCGATGCCTATCTTGAAGATCCCATATTGGCGGACCTTCATGGTCAGGCTGGGCGCGCCTACATGCAGCAGAGGTTCCACCCAGAGGCACTGCTCGATGCAACCTTAGAGGTCTATCAGCACGTGCTTGCGAGTTCTCCTCAAGAGGTTACTGCATGATGCCTCTCGGCCTCAATCTTTGGGCGTTGCCTTCCCACGGCGTCCGTGACCACAAATCCCTGGAACAGGATTTCGCCAAGATCGCAGCCATGGGGTATCAATCCTTGGAGGCGACCTGCGGCCCAGACGATCGCCTGCGCTTCGGCGATGCTCCTCATATTGCACAGAACCTCGTGGATGCGGCACTCAGCCAAGGTCTAGGTATCACGGCACTGTGCAGCGGCGCCACTTGGGATGCTCCGTTGAATGCCAAAGACGCTGAGACGCGCCGCGTCGCGACCGAAGCTGTTGAGCAGCTGATCGCTTTAGCATCACGGCTTGGCGAGAACATCGTCGTCTTGTTAACGCCGGGCACGACCACGATGCCGGGGCAGGTTTATTCCGGAGTTTCTTCCGCAGAAGCTTGGAATCGCACCCTCGAGAGTTTGCTGCCACTCACGCAGAGGGCAGCAGATCAAGGTGTGCGTCTAGCATTGGAGAACTCCTGGACCCGTTTCCTCAACTCGCCCCTGGAAGCGAAACGGTTCCTTGAAGAAGCCGCGACGGCCAGCCTTGGTTGGTATCTCGATCTTGGGAATGCCGCATTGTTGGCCGACCCCTGTGATTGGATCCACACCTTGGGCCATCACCTGATGCAGGTCCAGGCCAAAGATTTCAGCCATACCGCCGAAGGCGGCAAACTGGGTGTCCCAGGTGATGGGCAGCTGGACTATCCAAGAATCGCGGCCGCGCTTCAGCAGGTGGGCTATCGCGGTCCATTGAACGTGGAAGCCCCGCCGGATGGCAAGTCGGCCGCACGCGCGGCCAAGTTCCTGCAGACGATTCCTGGGCTAGGCTTGGCGTCAAAGCCGGAGGTTCGGAAAGTCGTGCATGAACCAGCAGCGATGCCCTCCCAACCGGTGTCGAAGGATGCGGTGAAATCCAGCTACCGCTATGCCATCGTCGGCCTTGGCAACATGGGGCGTCATCATGCAGGGTATTTATTGCGCCATCCACGTATGAAGATGAGCGATGTCGTCGATCCGACCGGGAAATTCGTGCTCGGTCCACGCCCGACGATGAAGGGAGTGCGACGGTGCCGTCGGATTCTCGGGTTGACCTTGGACCGGTTCCCGACAGCGGATGTCCGACGCCATCGCGACATCCAGTCCCTGATCGATGCACCGCATCCGCCCGACGTGGTGTGGCTATGTACGCCAACGGATCTTCATGCCTCCCAGATTCGTCTTCTTCATCAAGCCGGCATCGCTGTGTTCTGCGAAAAACCTCTGGCCCGCACCGCGCAAGAAGCCGAAAACTTGCTTCATCACGACACGCCCGCGCTCTTCTGCGGACATGTCCTTCGTTTCTGGCCGCAATGGAATTTTCTCCAGGAACGTATCCACGACCAACGCTTCGGGAAATTGCATCGCCTAGACCTCTGGCGCTTTTCCGGACGTCCACAGCATGCCGAAGCCGGCTGGCTACATGAGCAGGAACGCAGTGGCGGTGCTTTGCTCGACTTGCATGTGCATGAAGCGGATTTCCTGCTCGGCATGCCCTGGGCTCCGCATCACATCGCGGCGACTCTAGAGGAAGATGCTGATGGACTCGTGCAGGAAGTACATGCGCAATACCAATACCCTGAGCCTGACGCGCCGAAAGTGCACGCGCGCGGCGGTTGGTTGTTGCCGAAGGGATTCCCTTTCCTCGCGGGATTCCGGGCGCGCTTCGAGCAAGCCACCCTCGGCATGAACGACGGGCCTTATCACCCCGATTTGTGGCTCTATCCAGAAACCGGCGGTGCGCAAGCCATTCCGTTCTCCGGCGACGCCTTCCAACTGCAACTGGATGCCATTGTCGATGCCTTAGACCGCGGCTGCGTAGGCGCGGACCCGCGCCTGGATGTATCCCGTGGCGTGGAAGCCATTCGCCTCATCGAACGCACCCTCGGCAGTGACCGCGAACTCTAAACGCTGATTTCCTGCGCGACTTCCTCCGCAACGCGGTAGGGATAATCGCATGCCGTGCAGAGGAAATCTGGATCAAGGTCTTGGCGCAGGAGCTTGGCGCGCATTTCTTGGTAAGCCGGACCCTGCCACAACTCCTGCAATGGGGTCTCGCGGATATTGCCGAGCACTTCTTCGCGACGCCAATCGCAGTTGCATAACACCAGGCGTCCGTCGTAAAGCACATAAGCCTTGGTGAAGGGTCGTTGACACACCACCCGCGTTGCCCCCGCACCTTCTCCCCAATCGCAGTTGCCAGCTCGATTACTGACCGGCGCATAGTAGATGGGTAAGCCTCGCCCCTTCCATCGATCTTCGAAGGGCGCAAAGGAAGCGGCAACTCCAGGAAGATCCAAGGCTGCCACGCTCAATCGCAAGTCAGGGAATTGCCCACGCTCCATCCAAAGCGACATGGTTTCGAGATACCCAAGGATCTTGGCTAAAGGTGTTCCAGGAGAATACTCCTCCACCAAGGCTTCGTCGGCCGCCAGCACACTGACGTTGATCTCATCGATCCCGGCCTCTGCGAGCTCCAAGGCCTTGTCGGGCGTCAATAACCAGCCGTTGGTATAGAGCGTCAACTCCGTGTGCGGCAAGGCTTCGCGCGCCATCCGTGTCCAGGCCGCAAGCCGCACATCGAGCAGCGGCTCATTGTGCAGGAATAAACTCATCCGCTCGAGACCATTGCCGCGACATTGCTCCAACAAGGCTCGGAAAGTCGATTCCTTCATACGCCCCTGATCCAGTTCCTTCTTGGTCTGCGGCCAGGGGCACATGCTGCACGCCGCATTGCAACGCGAGAAGGTCTGCACCTGCAATTTCCAGGGGAAGCTCGGGATGCGGTTTAGCGCATCGTCGGACGGCACCGGCGCGTGCAGATGTTCAAGGAGTTCACGCTCGCCTTGGCCGACGTTCGGGCGTTGGATGGCACGTAAGTGTTTGGCTTCAGGAGACATGACTAAGGAGGTTCTGAGTGCAAGGGGTCCAGGTGAGGTCACGAAACACCTTTTGCAAAGGCGCTGCCAAGCCAGGCAGGCGTCGCGCTTCTGCAATGGAGAAATGTCCGATCTCCACGGCGTCAGGGCCACAAGTCGTCGGCAAGTTCGCCACGTCGATGCGGAATAGGTGATGCAGAATGGACCCACCATGGACCGGATCTCGGTCAGGCACCACGCCAAGGGAGCCTAAAGCAGAAACCGGAAGGCTCAGGCCATACTCTTCCTGCATCTCGCGCGCACATGCCTGTGCCGCGGACTCACCAACCTCGACTTTGCCGCCGGGGCTGTCCCAGAATCCTGGATAGAGTGCCTTTGCAGGATGACGTCGTTCCAGCAGAAGATGACCTTCGGCGTTGAATAGCAAGGCACCTGCGACCACCCGCTGCGCCTTGTTGGATTGTTCCAATGCCTCGACGACTGCCAATCGATAGGCTTCCAGTGCTGCATCGGTGCGGAAGAATGGCCGCCAGCAAGGGTGAATGGTCTCGGTCGGCTTCCAGGTCCAGGGAATCGATGGAGTGGAGAGCAAACTCGGTGGCGTGAATCCAGGGGCGCATCCATGTACGGCGCGCAATAGTGGTGGCCAAAGTGGAAAGAGTAGCTCCTGCCCATGGCAATGGTCGGGCTGGGTGTGGAGGCGTCGTTCCAACTCCAAAGCAAGCAAATCCATTCGATCCGTCAAAGACAGCGTGGCTCCTGCAGCCTGGATGGCCTGGAGAAAGCCACGCCACCACATACCTGGAGCTGGATCGGGACTAGCTGGAAGGTCGTCGGCACTTTGCGAAGCGTCGAGCAGGATAGAGGTCGGCGATGGCCCCTGTTGAAACACGACTGCTGCTGGGTTCAAGTCGGCAATGCGGGTCGGCCCAATCTCTTCCTGCAGAGGGAGGCCGATTTCGGCAAGGATTTGCAGCTGGATCTGCGTTTCCGAGGAAGCAGCATTCACTTCCTGGAGTGTTCCACGTTGCGCCAAGGCGCGAAAGGCTTTGCGGTATCCGCGCTGCGCAATAGGGTGTTCATCCAAGGTCGGAGGCTCACAACGCCCCTGCCGACGCCGGGCGCTTTCCGATTCTGGAAGATCGAGATAAAGGCTCTTGCGACATTGAGGAGCCGTCGCGAGCCAAGGAGCAAACCCAGCGTCATCCTGAAAACGCATAAAGCATGCAGCAAGATGCGTCGGCAGATAACGGTCCCAAATCCGGAGCTGATCTCCGGCAGTCTGGAACTCCGCCCAAAGGAGACGCATCGAATCGAAGATTTTCCACAAGCGTCCCCAACGCCAACCGCGTGAATCTCCCTCTAAGACTGTGGCCTGCAGCAAGCGTGACACCTCCGCATAGAAATCGCCACTGCGGCAAGAGCGCCGAATTGGCGCTTGTGTGAGATGGGCAAGGTGACGCGCCTGCGAAGTCTTTCCGGCACCATCAGCGCCTTCCAAGGCAATCCACGGCGTGGACGGACCGGTTGAAGCCGGGCGTGGATCTAGGACCTGCAATTCAGCGGCATGTCCATTCCGACGGGCTTGGCCGAAAAACCGGGATTCCAGCGCGGCTGAACGGCTCTGCACCGGAGGGAGATCGGGATTGCCGTGCGCGGCAAGGATGACTTCGGCATCGATGAGGTGGCCATTGCGGTAGCCTCGGCAAGCATGCTCCGCAGGCCCCAAGACCAAGAGGTCGGTCCTCCCATAGGCGAGAAGCGCAGTGAGCCAAGATTCTTGGGCGGCGTCCACCGGCACCAAAAGCAAATTATCTTGATTCGCAACTCTCATGATGAGATCGAAACTAGACCCGACTTCCAACATGGTGTAAAGCTGGACTCGCTGGCGCGCACACCATGCAGACATGCTCCTCGGCGGCCGTGGATCCAGGGCCTCTGCAGTCGGCAACCAAAGCAAGCCGATGCTCATTGCCCAGCCTCTTTGCGCAGGATTTGAGCCATCGCCGTTTCATTCTCAGCCAAGGTGTGCCCCTCGGCGGCATCCTTCATGGGCGTACACCCAAGTTCCTGCCATCGACGTTCCAAATCATTGCGCAACCACGATCGTTCCTCGGAAACGGCGGCATCAAAAACCAAGACCGCCAACGGTGCTCCACCCACAGCGAGCAATCCATGCTCTCCTCCTGGAGGGTTCCGGATGAGGTCACCGGTGGATACCGCGAAGGACTCTCCCTCCAAGGTCATCTGACCTCGACCCCGATGAATGAAGTAGATCTCCTCATCCGCGCCATGACGATGGGTGCCGATGGAGACTCCGGGCGGGATTTCCACGTAATCGACGAACTGCAATGCGGAATCTAGGTCGTCAGAATCAAAGGGACGGCAGAACTCCAATGCACCATTCCCTTCATGCGCTTGCTGCAGATGCTTTGGCATCGCTTCAACCTGTTGCACATGGGCACTCAAGAGAGCCGGGCGCGGAACACGAGTCCAGGCCGTAGCGACGGCACCCATGACTCCAGCCTGATTGCCACAACGCGCCAACTCCAGCCGCAAAGACTTGATTCCCAGAGGGAATGTGCGTTGTAGCGAACGTTGTACGGACTCCAGTAGGGCATCCCCCATCGCATCCGCCAATCCACCACCCAGAACGACCATTCCAGGATCGATGATGCAGGAGGCAGCCTCGATGGCTAAAGCGATGGCCTTGCCGCAAGTTGCCAGCGCCTGTGCCTGGTGTCCATCACCGTAATAGGCATTGAGCTTCTGCAATCCCGACACCGATGCGACCTCTCCCAGTCGTGTAGTTTTGGCAAAGGGGCTGTCTGGAAGACAAGCTCCGACTTGCAGGTGACCAAGTTCACCGGCGCCCCCAAAGGCACCTTGCTGTGCAACCCCACCCACGACCAAAGCAGCGCCGACACCTGTCCCGAAGGTCAACATCAGCACATCCCGCGCGGCAAGTGCCGCGCCTTCGAGCCGCTCTCCGTGCAAGGCGAAGTTCACATCGTTGTCGATGCACACTGGCACTCCAAGCGCTTCCTCCAAGAGAGACTGCACAGGGACATCTCGCCAGGTCGGGAGAATCGCTGGGGAGCGTAGAAAAGTACCCGCGTTGCGGTCCACCTGACCAGGCAAGCCAATCGCACAAGCCTGTAGCTTCTCTTGCGACTGCGCAAGGAGTTCATGCACCGCCTCAACGCAGCGCAGCAGGACATCCGTCGGGCGCTCATGCCCTCCCGTCGGACAAATCCAGTCGATACGGCGACCGCCGGACTCCTCCAGCATCACTTTGATCTTGGTTCCGCCCAGGTCGATCCCGACTACGCTCACCACCACACCTCCGACGTCGCAGGTTCCTGCTGCAATGCGCGCAAGAACCGGAGCCCGAGCTCCACACCCGCCGTTCGCTCGAAGCGAGGGTCCTCATGTTCCAAGGACCACACGACGTCGGCGTTTAGAGCGAGCATGGCGTCAGCCAGGGCAGTCCATTCGGCAACGCCGGAACCGGCAATGGCAAAACTCCAATCTCGCTTGGCTTCTTGACGTTGTGGCCGAAAGTCTTTCGCATGCAAATGCGCCACCCGGCCACCGAGATGGCGTAGGAACTCGAGTGGGTCTCCATGGCTCAAAAGGAGATTGCCGACATCGAGGTTGATGGCAAATGCAGGGTCGCCGTCCAAGGCTTCTTCCAAACGGAGGCAACTTTCCAGATCAAAGGCACTCTGGCGTGGATGCGGTTCGTGTGCCAAATGCACATCAAGCCGATTTGCATGCTTCAGATATGGCTTCCAAATCCTCGCAAGATGCCGAAACGCCGAAGTTCGTTCCTCGGGATGCGGCCAAAGGAACCAATGACTGCCTGGAGCCTCACCGAAGAAGCAAGTCACCAATGGCACTCCAGCTTCCCCGGCAGCACGCATGGTGCGCGTGAAGTTCCGCCCAGCGAGCGAATCCTCGGAGCCTTTCGCCATCAAGCCATGACTGTCCACGTGATTGTCGAGTGCACTGACATCCAGATCGAGAGCCCTGGCCGCATTCACGGCCGCAACAATTGGTTCGACCTCCACCTCCTCCGAAAGAAAGAATGGACCACCACCATGCACTGGAATCTCCACGGCCTCCACTCCGAGAGCTTTCGCATCCAGCAATGCCTGGTGCAGGCTACGATCCCCAAATGCCGCGAGATTCAGGCCGAGTCGCATTCCAACTCCAGGCAAGGCCGATGCGCACGCGCAGGATAGGCCTGACGCAACTCTTCCAGGGAGATGTCGTCCGTAATGTGGCACTCCCCAGGAGCACGCAGCAGCACTTCGCGCAGGGAACCGTCGCGAATATTGCGGATCATCTGCAGTTGCCGCCAAACTTCCTCGACCGGCACTCGCTCCGCCGAAGTCGGCAAGCCTGCCGCGAGGAGCAAGCGCATCACCCGCTCTTCCCAATGCGCTGGCCAAAGCCCGCGAACGGTACTCAACCGTGCGGCGACCGCCAAGCCAACTGCCACGGCAAAGCCATGACGCGTGGAGCGATAGGCTTCGGCCGTCTCCAAGGCATGGCCGACGGCATGACCAAGATTCAAGACGCGGTCTAGGTTTTCCTCAAAGGGATCCGGAGCCAG
>JBMYYH010000046.1:0-21503 GCA_049609225.1 Planctomycetota bacterium
CGCCATCCCCTGACCGGCACGGGGCTTTTACCGCCCTGGATTGCCGATCCTGAGGCCGGAGTCACCGCCAAGGGCGCGCACAACTATTACCTCGATACCTTGGCCTGGGCCGGTCCGGTGGCGCTTGGATGCGTGCTGATTCTGGTGGTCTCCACCTTGCGCTGGGTGCCCGGATTGTTGTTTGGCAAAGCCACTGAGGAGCCGCTCCACCGCATCGCCATGGCCGCGGCCGGCCCGGTGACCGCGATGCTTCTGGTGAGTTCGAATCTCCGCACGCCACTGCGCGAACCCATCGCTGGAATGACGGGATATCTCCTCCTGGGCCTCCTGTTGACTTGGGCATTCCGCTCCAGGCGAGTTTGACTCTATCTTCACAAAGCCTTCGCACAGGGGAATCACAATTCCCCCCATGAAGATCAACCTTCAAACCCTCGCGGTGGCCCTCGCTCCGGCCGCACTGACCCTGGCCCTCGCGCCCGCCGCAACGGCTCAGGCAGATAAGCTGAAAGGCAATGTCGTGATCGATGGTTCTTCGACCGTCTATCCGATCACCGAAGCCGCCGCAGCTGCTTTCCGTAAGGAGTACCCGAACGTCAATGTCACGGTAGCCGTGTCAGGCACCGGTGGTGGCTTCAAGCGTTTCGCCGTCGGCGAGACCGACATCTCCAACGGCTCCCGTCCGATCAAGGATAAGGAGTACCGCAAGTGCATGGAGAATGGGGTCCAGTTCCTCGAGCTGCCGGTTGCGATGGACGGCCTCTCGGTGGTGCTCAACCCGAACAACGATTGGGTCAAGAGCCTGAGCATCGAACAGCTCAAGGCGATCTATCTCGAGGATGGCACCGCCCGTAAGTGGAGCGACTTGGATCCGTCCTGGCCTAACGAAACCATCAAGGTCTACTCACCGGGAACCGACTCCGGTACTTTCGACTACTTCAAGGAAGTCGTCGCCGGCAAGAAGGGCAACTTCCGCCCCGACATGTCTGTCTCCGAAGACGACAACGTGTTGGTCACTGGTGTCTACGGCGACAAGTACGCCATTGGATACTTCGGTGCTTCCTACTACTTCGAGAACAAGGACAAGTTGCGCGCTGCAGCGATCGTCAACCCGGAGACCGGCAAGGCTGTGCTGCCTAGCGCCGCCAACGTGTTGGACGGAAGCTATGCACCGCTGAGCCGCCCGCTGTTCATCTACGTAAACGTGAAGAGTCTGCGTCGCCCGGCCATGCGCAAGTTTGTCGAGTTCTATCTGAACAACTCCGGCAAGTTCGCTGAGCAGGTCCAGTACGTGCCGACCAGTCCAAAGATCGCGGCCGTCGCCAAGAGCTTCTTGAAGAAGCGTCGGAGCGGCACCGTGTTCGTCAAGAAGGTCGAGCTCGACGGCGAGCCGGTCTATCAGAAGCGTGAAGAGTCGCTGGATGCGGCGTACCAGGAGGCAAACCTCCTTGACACGAAGTAAACGAACTCCGACTTCACCCTCGGAAGTCGTAGACCGAGGAGCCCTCAAGGGTTCCTCGGCTCGTTCCGTGAGGCGCTGGAAGGAACGGGGCATCCTCGGGATGCTCAATGGTGCCGCCCTATTCTCGGTGTTCATCACCTTGTCGATCCTTTGGGTGTTGGGGGCAGAGACCACCAACTTCTTCCAACAGGATGAGGTGAGCATCTCCGAGTTCTTCGGCACCACGCAGTGGAACCCGCTGCTCGGTTCGGAGAAGAACTTCGGCATCTGGTCGTTGGTGTGTGGCACCTTCCTGGTTGCTGGAGTTGCACTTCTGGTTGCCGTGCCGCTCGGCCTGATCACCGCGATCTACCTCAGCGAATATGCCAACCCGCGCGTGCGTGCCATCCTGAAGCCGGCACTGGAAGTGTTGGCCGGCATTCCCACGGTGGTCTATGGCTTCTTTGCCTTGACCCTGCTCACGCCTGCGCTGCAATCGATCAGTGAGGGCTTCGGCTCCTTCAACGCCTTGGCTGCGGGAATTGCTGTCGGTGTGTTGATCCTGCCGATCATCACTTCCCTTTCGGAGGACGCCCTGAAGGCCGTGCCCCAATCCTTGCGTGATGGCGCGCACGGACTTGGCGCGACGCGTTTCGACACCTCCTTCAAGGTAGTGTTCCCAGCGGCCTTGTCCGGAATCACCTCAGCGGTTTTGCTCGCTGCAGCGCGCGCCATCGGTGAAACCATGATCGTGGCCTTGGCTGCAGGCAGTACTCCCAAAGTCACGGCCGACGTCCGCGACGAGATCCAGACCATGACCGGATTCATGGTGCAGATGGCACTTGGCGATGTCTCGAACTATGGCGTGGAGTACTACTCCATGTACGCCGTCGCCGCGACCTTGTTCGTCTTGACTCTGTGCTTCACCCTGCTCGGCGCGTGGATTCGACGCCGCTACCGCGAGGTATACGATTGAGCTCTCCCGCCAAACCGAAACTCCTTGCTGATGCGAAGCTGATGGAGGCGCGCCAGATCTCTCTGGCCAAGCGCCACCGGAAGGATCGATTCTTCCGCAATCTTTGTCGGGTCGTCGCGGGTACTTCCGCAGGCATCTTGGTCATCTTGTTGTCGGCGATCCTGTACGAAGGCGTCGGCGCTTTGGATACGCAGTTCTTGAGCTCGCCTCCGGATCCGGATCCCGCTGCTGCCGGTCTTTATCCCGCATTGATGGGTTCCTTGTGGCTGTTGGTGCTCACGATGGTCGTGGCCCTGCCGTTGGGGGTTGCCGCGGCGATCGTGTTGGAGGAGTTTCAGCCGCGCAAGCGATTCCTGCGACGGTTGCATTCGCTCATCCAGCTCAACATCACCAACCTGTCCGGTGTGCCTTCGGTGGTGTTCGGCATTCTCGGCTTGACTGTGTTCGTGTCGATGTTCGGCCTCTTCGGTAACGAGAGACTGCCGACCTTCGAGATGGGCGTGAACTACACCGACCAGTTCTACAACCAAGGGGATTACATCCTCGAGGTGCCGATCGCCGATCCGGCCGCGCCCGAAACCATTCCGGAAGCAGGCATGACGGTCTACACCCATGATGGCCGCGCGCTGGAACTGAACTTGCTCGATGAAGATGCGGATTGGCCGGAGGATGCAGCACTGGCCGAACGTTCGCTCTACAGTTGGGATTATCCCGGCCGCAACAAGGAACGCAGTTGGTACTACTTCCGCATCCCGTTCGGTCGCGGCGTCTTGGCCGGCGCACTGACCCTGATGCTGGTGATCCTGCCCATCATCATCATCTCTTCGCAGGAAGCCCTTCGCGCCGTGCCCTCGTCCTTGCGTCAGGCATCCCTCGGCCTTGGCGCAACACCATGGCAGACGGTACGCCAAGTCACTTTGCCAGCAGCACTACCTGGCATCTTGACCGGCGCCATCATCGCCATGAGTCGCGCGATCGGGGAAGCGGCACCGTTGTTGATGATCGCAGGCATCGTTTTCATCACGCGCGCGCCCGGAAACCTCATGGATGACTTTACGGCCATGCCGCTGCAGATCTACAACTGGGCGGGGCGACCGCAGAAGGAGTTCCACGACTTGGCGGCGAGTGGCATCATCGTTCTGTTGACCGCATTGCTGTTCTTCAACCTCATCGCAGTCATCCTGCGTCAGAAGCTGAGCAAGCCACTTTCCTAGACCAAGATAGAATGAGTCTTCCGATGGCAACTCCTCCGCAGCAAGCAGCCGCGTCCTCCGACCCGCAGCCTCAGCCTGTGCCGAATTCGGCACCGGTAGAGAAGCCATTGCAGGCCGCTATCCGCTTCCAGGATTTCAATTCCTGGTACGGCGATTTCCATGCGCTGCACGACATCACCTTGCAGCTACCGAAGGATCGCATCACCGCATTCATCGGACCCTCCGGTTGTGGCAAGAGCACCTTGCTGCGTTGGATCAACCGCATGAACGACGGCATCCCTTCCGCGCGCGCAGAGGGCACCTTGGACTTGTTGGGCGAGGACATCCTCGCACCGGGTACGGATGTGGTTGGATTGCGTCGGAAGATCGGCATCGTGTTTCAGAAGCCGAATCCGTTCCCTAAATCGATCTACGACAACGTCGCTTTTGGGGTGCGCCTGCACATGAAGACTTCCAAGGCGGAGCTCGAAGAGATCGTCGAGTGGGCCTTGCAGCGTGCGGCACTTTGGGATGAGGTGAAGGACCGTTTGAACGATTCGGCGCTTGGTCTCTCCGGCGGCCAGCAACAACGTTTGTGCATCGCGCGTGCGATCGCCGTCGGCCCGGAAGTGCTGCTGATGGATGAGCCATGTTCCGCGCTGGACCCGCGCTCCACCGCAGCGGTCGAGGACCTCATGCTGGAACTGCGCAAGCAATACACCATCGCCATCGTGACCCACAACATGCAGCAAGCCTCGCGCGTCAGTGATTTCACGGCCTACATGTTCATGGGCAAGTTGATCGAGTTCGGCGCTACCGCAGACATCTTCGAGTGCCCCCAGGTTCAAGATACGGAAGATTACATCACCGGCCGTTTCGGCTGAGCTCGCCATGCAGGAGATCCTCGAGATGCGTAAGGAACGCGAAGCTCCCTCCACTGCCCTTGGCATGATCGCCGTGGAGTATGCGGAAAGTCGTACCAATCCTCCCGTGCAGTTGCCGCCGGCCTTCGAGATCGAAGACCTCGATTTCCACTATGGCAGCACCCAAGCGCTGAAGGGGGTCACGATGAGAATCCCGCGCAATGAAGTGACGGCCTTGATCGGTCCTTCGGGCTGCGGCAAGTCGACATTCCTGCGTACTTTGAACCGCATGAACGATCTCGTCGCGGAAACGCGGGTGGAAGGTCGGGTTGCATTGGACGGGCAAGACATCTTCGGCCGCGGTGTGGATGTCGTGGACTTGCGTCGGCGTGTCGGCATGGTGTTCCAGCGCCCGAACCCTTTCCCCCTGTCGATCTACGACAACATCGCCTACGGTCCGAACCTGCAAGGCAAGCGCCCGAAGGCGGAGATGGATGCCTTGGTGGAACGTTGCCTGCGCGGCGCGGCCTTGTGGGAAGAGACCTGCGACCGCCTACAGGATTCCGCTTTGGGGCTATCAGGCGGACAGCAACAGCGACTTTGCATCGCGCGTGCTTTGGCAAACGACCCGGAAGTGCTGCTGCTCGATGAGCCGGCCTCTGCGTTGGACCCTAAGGCCACTGCCCGCATCGAGGATCTCATCGAGAAACTTCGTGGCGATTACACCATCGTCATCGTGACCCACAACATGCAGCAAGCCGCCCGTGTCTCCGACCAGACCGGCTTCTTCCTGCGCGGCGAACTCATGGAGTTCAGCCCTACCATTCAGATGTTCACTCTTCCTGGGCGCCAGGAAACCGAGGACTACTTGACCGGCAGGTTCGGTTAGAAAGATCATGACCAAGCATTTCATGCGCGACCTCGGCTCTTTGGCCGACCATCTTCTTGTCGTCAGCAACCGTTGCGAAGACGCCTTCGGGCGCGCCATCGACAGCATCCTTGCGCGCGATACCGCAGTTGCACAAGAAGTAGTGGAGGGCGATGCTGAGATCGACGACCTCGAGGTGCAGCTGGAAGAAGAAGCCCTCAAGATCCTCGCTTTGCACGCTCCGGTTGCCGGCGACCTGCGTTTCCTGGTCGCTTCGATCAAGATCAACAATGATCTCGAACGGATTGGAGATATCGCCTCCAACATCGCGAAGCGCACCCTCGACCTGGCCAAGATGGAGCCCATCGATACGCCCGAGGATTTCGTCGAGATGGCGCAGCAGACACGCACCATGGTCAAGGAAGCGATCCAGTCCCTAGTGAACCGTGATGTCGATCGCGCCCGCGCCTTGATGGCTTTGGACGATCGGGTCGACGACCTGAACCGCATCATCCTGCAGCGCATCGAAACGCGCATGATGTCGGAGGCGGCCGCGATTCCAGCACTCATGCGCTGGGGCAATGTGGTGCGTCTGGTCGAGCGGATTGCCGACTACGCCACCAACATCGCGGAAGACATCATCTACATGGAAGAAGGTGACATCGTCCGCCACGGAGACATCACCGAGTAGGGCGAAAGCGCGGATCGAGGTCGAGTCGATCCATCAGCGGCGCGACGATGGCGTCGATGGCATCGCGTTGTTCCGCGTTGAGGTCCCGTGCCCCTTTGCCGACGCTGCCGCCGGAGACCTTCCGCACCGCGGCTTGGCAATCCTCTTCGCTCCAGTCTTCTTGAAGGAAGTGCCCGATGCGCGCAAGCTCCTGCGCCGGCGCCGCGACAAAATCCTCGTAGCGCAGATGCAGAGTGCGGTCGGCAGCGTACTGGTCTAGATCCGCCATGCACTTCTCGACGCAACGCTTCCACTGCAAAGCGCAGACCTCCGCCAGGTTGCGGTTCAACAAATCTTCCTCCATGCCGACGTAACGCGGCCCCCAGAAGGAAACCTTGCCTTCCTTGTCGAACAAGCGATGCAGGCGCGCACCGAAGTAACGTAAGGCGTAGTAGGGGAGGTCCGTCTTCGGCACGAAGCGCGCCTTCTTCATCAGATAAGGAATATCCAAAGTCGCCGTCCATCGCTTGCCCGCACTCGCGACGACATCCTCACCATCCCGCACGATGTGGAGGAAGCGCGCATGCTCCGGCAGTGCCGTTGCCACAAATCCAGCGCGCAAGGTGTTGGCGCAAGTCTTCTCCACCACGGTGGTGCAGGCCTCGCGTTTCGCGCAAGCCTGGAACGCGCGATCGAGAAACCTTTGAATCTCTGGTCGTGCGTGTTCCGGGCCGAACTCATCATGCTCGATGCGTTTGTTGCCGTGCCGCCAAAGATAGTTGATCTCATCGCAAGGCCAAGTGCCGAAGCCTGGAAGACTGCAGAGCACATCGCGCAGCATGTTGGTGCCGGAACGTCCGGCGCCCAAGATGACAACGGGGCGATAGGGATGGCTCATTTCGGAAGGCGTCGCAGGAACAAGGTGAAGGCGACGAGGAGGGCGATGGTTTCCGTCACAGTGTAGGCGAGACCGAGTCCGCCGAGTTGCATGTGCGGTACCAGCAGCTCCAAGGCAAGCCAACGCACGACGATGCGGACGGCGCTGAGCAGGAGGACGAAACGAACCAGTCGTAGGCCAAGGAAGCCTTGCGCCACAATCATGCCGACTACCAACGGCATCATGCCGAGGCATTGCCAACGTAAGACTGCGGCGGTGGCGTCGGCATCGGAAGAGGCGAAGGCGCCGCGTCGGTAAAACAGAGTGACGAGAGGCTCGGCGAAGAAGAACACCAAGATGCTGATGACCAGTGCTGCGCCGGCGGTGAGGCCAAGAGGGCGCAACATCGTGCGCGCGGCTTCTCGCGCCTTACCCGCGGCAACACCTCGCGCGAAAGCTGGGAAAGCCAGCATCACGAAGGAAGTGCCGAGCAGGATGCCGGGCGCAGCGAGCACGTTGTAGCTGTACTCCAAAGCGGCGACGGAACCTTGCGGCATCGCACTCGCGTAGGCGCGGTCGAGAAAACGCGGCGCGGAAGCGCTGATGGTGGAGAGCAGTGCGCCAAGCAGCGGCAACAGGATCGGTGCGGCAGCAGCACTGCGGGCGGCGGGTGCAAGGGAGCTGTCGTCGCGCAGACGTCCGGAAAGACGAAAGTCGCTGCTGCGGTAAGGGCGCGCGAGAAACTGGAAGACCAGGACCAAAGACCCGCCGAAGATGGCGGCCCAGGAGAGGGTCGTCGCCGAAGCGTCGAAGGTGCCGCGGTGGATGCCGAGACCGGCAAGGACGAAGGCGGCGGAGACGGCGAGACTGGTGGAGGCGCCGGGCCAGAAGACGTCGCGGTGGTTGAGGAACACGCGCGCAGCGAAGGACATGCCGGTGACGCCGAAGAACAACCACAGGATCCGCAGTTGCGTGGTGACTTCGCGCAGGGCGTCGGCCTCGTAACCGGGAGCGAGGAGGGTTGCGAGTGGCGCGGCAGAAAGCAGGCCGACCACGCACAACAACAGCACACCGAAGAAGTTGAAGCGCAGGATCCTTTGGCGCATCCATTGCTCCGCAGCCTCACCCTTTTCTGCAGCATGCGCGAGCAGGGGCAACATCACGCCCACAAAAGCCGGCGCCAGAGATTGCGCCATCATGTTCGGCGCACCGAAAGCCAAGCGGAAGACTTCAAGGTCTTCCCCGCTACCCAAGCCCAGGGCGAAGACGATCTCGCGCCCCAAGGTCGCCACAATCCCGGCTCCAAGCAGGAGCGGGACCATCAGTTTGCGCAGGGGGGGCAGCCGCACGGGGAAAGTGTAGGTCTGCGCCGGCAAGACTTCGGACATATCCGCCTTGTCGGGGCGTCGATAAGCTATGGCGAGGAGTGGAACTCCTGGAAGCATGTTGCAAGACAAGACCATCCTGATCACCGGCGGCACCGGTTCCTTTGGCACCGCGATGGTCGATCATCTGCTCGGCTCGGACAGTGGCGTCGGCGAGATTCGCATCTTCAGCCGCGATGAGGCCAAGCAGGATCTGATGCGCACACGTTATGCGGAGCCGCGCCTGAAGTTTCATATCGGCGATGTGCGCGATGGCTTGAGCGTGCAACGCGTGATGAAAGGTGTCGACATGGTGTTCCATGCTGCCGCCCTGAAGCAGGTGCCCTCGTGCGAGTTCTTCCCGATGCAAGCGGTGATGACCAATGTCGAAGGCAGCCGCAATGTGCTGTTGGCCGCGGGCGACGCCGGCGTGGAGAGTGTGGTTTGTTTGTCGACCGATAAGGCGGTCTATCCGGTCAACGCGATGGGCATGACCAAGGCCCTGATGGAGAAGGTCGCGCTGGCGATGGCGCGCACCCTCGGGGAAAGCGATACCAAGGTCTCCTGCGTGCGTTATGGCAACGTGATGTACTCACGTGGTTCAGTGATCCCCTTGTTCGTTCGTCAGATCCAGGAAGGCAAGCCGATCACGCTGACGGAACCTTCGATGACACGGTTTTTGATGCCTTTAAGCCAAGCCGTGGAACTGGTGGAGTTCGCGTTTACCCATGCGCGTCAGGGAGACCTGTTCGTGCGCAAAGCCCCGGCTTGCACCATGGGCGACCTGGCCCAGGCGATGAAGAACCTGTTTCAGTCGGAGAGCCCGATTGAGGTGATCGGCATTCGTCACGGCGAGAAGGTCTTTGAGGCCCTTGCGCGCAAGGAAGAGTTGCGTCGCTCCGAGGACATGGGAGATTATCTTCGCGTGGCGATGGACGACCGCGACCTCAACTACGACAAGTACTTCGCGGAAGGCGATGTGAAGGAGATCGAGTTGGAGGACTATACCTCGCACAACACCGAGCGTCTGTCGGTGGAAGGGGTAGAACAGTTGTTGATGCAGCTGCCGGAGATTCGCGCGCTATTGAAGTGATTCAATCGCCGGAAGCTTCTTCCGAATCGAGATCGATCGTCGAGATCGCTTCCTGTAGTAGTGCGATGGGACCCTTACCGATGCCGTCGAAAGTGACGAGTAGGTAGTTCGTCTCGTTATGCGAGAGCATGACTGCGGCGGCATCAATGCCACCCATGGCACCATGGAATCCGGGTAGGGCGCGGCCATCCACTTGCACCAAGTTGCTGTACGCCGGAATCGTGATGTTCTCGTACAGGGTGGATTGAGGGTTGGCACGCGCGTTCATGACGGAGCTGTGAATGATTTCCGCGACCTTCTCGGAAGGGTCGAGGGGCATGAGCAGCACTGCTGCGGATTCCAACGGATCGGTCCAATGCCACCCCTCGCCGTCCGGTTGCTCCGCCCTGTGGAAATCACCGGGTAGGGCCAACTTGAAGGGGCCGAGTTTGCGCACGACGGAATCAGGACGTGGTGTTGCAGGTTTCCACATCTGCACATCCTTCTCGGGCTTAATGGCGGCGAGCACATCGTCGAGCAGAGGGCCGGCTTCCACGTAAAGAGAATCGGGCCCCTGCATCAAGAGGTAACGCACCATGCCGTCGCGGCGATCCATCACGATTTCCATACGAACCGGAACACCATGTGGGGTGCGCCCTTGAATGCGCCAACCGGGAGATGTCTTGCCGAAGACCTCACGCGTGATTTCCATCCGATGCACGACAGTCACCGGATCCCACTCCGGCTCTTCTGGCATAAGAGTCTTGAGCAACTCGAGGTCAGATTGGTCTGGGTTCGCATCCACGACCCGACCGAGACCCACTTCGACTTGACGCAAACCGTCGAAAGTGAGGTGCAGGAACTGAATGGAGTGGTCTGGAGATCCCCTCCAACCGAACCTGCCGCCCGTCGGCAGACGTAGGCCTGCATAGGACATGGTGGTGGCGTCGAGGTCGATCAAGGCCTCGCCCTCTGGCTGCAGCAGCGCGAGATCCTTCTGGAAGGCATGGCCTCTTCCGTCGACGAACCAGGTCAAGCGGACATTCCCGATCTTCCAACCCGTTGCGCCGACCGTGTGTGTGCTGTGCTGTGCATCGACGTAGTTGAATCGATTCCAAGGCTGATCTCGGTTGCCAATGCGCGTCCAAGTATTGCCGAAAGCATTGGCGACGGGAACCCCACTCCCCCGAAGCGCTGCCTGCATATCGCGAATCATCCCGAAGGAGCCGGTGGTGGGGCCGATGCTATCGGCAATCTCTTGCTCGAAGAACTCCGCCAGGATCAACACGCGGCCATCCTTATGCAGTACATGGAACTCCTCCGATGCTTTCGTCGTGCGATGAATCGAAGCGAAAGGGCCATCCTTCGGCAAGGCCATCTTGAATTCCGGAGTTGCTAGATAGACGTCCTTCTCCGCCTGCACATTGCGCACGGCATGCCGAATCTCGTCCAACATCGGGTTCCTGTCGCGGACATCGACCCGAACTGCCGCGAGCAGGGTGCGCTCACCCAGGGGAACCGCAACCATCGCGATCATCCACTTGCGCATTTCGCCAGGCACGACCTCGTCTTCCTCGTTCAAGATCGTAGGTGTATGTGCGATGGTCCAAGCGGCGCCCTTCAGGGAATCGCGCCCATCCATCTCCGTGGTCATGAATTGACGCGACTCCACCGTGGCTCCCTGGAAATCACGATCGATCCAGTCCTGCATCCACTTCGCCTGCAGAGCCTCCAACTCCTCGGCTTTGGTCTCCAGCGGCAGGCTCCAGAAGAACCAACGCGGTCCGCCGTCATCCTTGGCGCCGAACGCCACGCCGTGTCCACCCTGAAAGGTATCGCCGACGGAATCCAATCCACTCAAACCGCGCGAAATGGATAGGCGCATGCCATCCAGCCCCAGAATCTCGGGGTTCAAGGTGACCACTTGATTGCGATAGGTGTCCAAACGCGTCATGCGCGTCGTCGACGCCAACAGCTCCGCCTCTTTTCCGACCTGTGGAAGCAACTGCAACTGCACCACGCGATAACACTCCTCTGGCAGATAGAGAAAGGAAGGAATCTCCATGACTTGCCCATCCGCGCCCTGCCAACGAAGAATCGAACCCTCGACCAAGCTGCCCTCGATATTCAACCATGCACGACGTTCGCCCAAGCGTTTGCCATGGCCC
The DNA here is from genome assembly GCA_049609225.1 of Planctomycetota bacterium. Classification (GTDB taxonomy): domain Bacteria; phylum Planctomycetota; class UBA1135; order UBA1135; family UBA1135. The sequence goes on from JBMYYH010000046.1 coordinate 11,490, forward strand.
TGCGCTTCCATCTGCTCAAAGCGAGTCTCGTGCGACTGCCGCAGCTTCAGCCATTCTGAGGTGCGGCTCTCCCCGTAGATCGAAGGACTGTGGAGCATCTCGATATTGCCACTTGGGGTAGCGATGGTGAAAGCGAAGTAACCATCGCCAAGGTCCTTCTCATTGGTTTGCCAATTCGCCGGAACCTGGAAGCCGTAGTCATAGGAACCAACGCGACGCATCGAATCGGAACGGATGCCTGGCGCAACCATCCCATCCAGCATTTGGTCCACCGCCGCCTTCTGCCATTCCGCAGGTGCGTAGATCCGAACCACCAAGGCCGAACCCTCGTTGGCCCAGGAGTAGGTCAAGATTTCTCCGGCGGGGGTCTCGTCGGAACCAGTCACGAGCCCCAAGGAAAGCCCGCCGCGTTCTTCGCCATCCACAACGCGGGTGATGTCGGCTGTCTCCCCGTTGAACTTCATGCCCCGTGCCGCGAGTTCCGGTTCCTCCGCCTGAAGAATCTGCATGGCTAGATCCGCGGGGGACGTATTGCTCAAGACCGAATACACCCGCAGGATGGGCAAGTAAGCACCACCCGGATTCCGAGCCGGGCCGACTTCGGCCACCACGCCCCAGCCGGTTCCATATTCCCGCACCGTGAGCGTGTTGGAGAAGGGGAAGGAACAATGCGTGCCTTCGAAGCGCGGAGTCTCGGCAGCAGGTTCTTGCGCGATGGCAAGCAAGGAAAGAAGGAGGGGGGCGAGTGACAACATCGTTTCAGGGCGGATTCCATCATAGGGGAGGATGGCCGATGCCGACGGCCTGTTAACCTATGTCCCGACCATGGCTTCCCTTCGTCTAGGAATCACCGGCGCTGCCGGAATGCTCGGCTGGCATATGCGCTGCGCCTGCTTCGGCGCCGACGACCTTGAAGTACGCGTGGCGGATCGTGCAACCTTCCAGGATCCACAAGCCATGCAAGGTTTTGCGCGCGACCTCGATGTGTTGGTGCACTTCGCAGGCTTGAATCGCGGCGAGGATCAGGAGGTGCATGATGGCAACATCGCCTTAGGCGCTCAGGTTCTGGATGCATGCGATGCCGTAGGCGCGAAACCTCATCTGGTGTTTTCCAACAGCACGCACTGCGAAGGGGAAACATCCTATGGTGCGAGCAAGCGCACCGTTTCCGAGAACTTCCGCGCCTGGGCCATAGAAAAAGGTGTTGGCTTTCACGACATGGTCCTGCCTCATGTCTTCGGCGAACACGGCAAACCGTTCTACAACTCGGTCGTCCACACCTTCTGTCATCAACTGGCCCGAGGCGAAGAGCCGACGATTCATGTCGATGGCATGTTGGAGCTTGTGCACTCGGGCGATGTCGCGGATGTCATCCTGCAGCGCCTGCGCGAGGATCCCGGAAGGGTGGAAGCGGTGCGGGTGGAAGGGCGCGGGATGAAAGTCTCCGCCTTGTTGGAGACCTTGCGCGCCAAGGCCGAGAGTTATGGCAAGAAGCAAGTCATTCCAGACCTGAGTGATCGTCTGCACCTGCAGTTGTTCAACACCTTGCGTGCGGCCATGTATCCCGACGCCTATCCGGTAGACCTGAAACTCCATGCGGATGAGCGCGGTGATCTCTTCGAAGCGGTGAAGGGAGACCAAGGTGGGCAGTCCTTCTTGAGTACCACGCGCCCAGGCATTACTCGCGGTAATCACTTCCACCGCCATAAGGTGGAGCGTTTTCTGGTCGTGCGCGGCGAGGCCGTCATCGGTATCCGCAGACTCTTCGACGAAGAAGTGTTGGAGTTTCGCGTGAGTGGGACCCGTCCGCAGTACATCGACATGCCGACTTTGCACACGCATAACATCACCAATGTCGGAGATGAGGATCTCCTGACCCTGTTCTGGTCACATGAGATCTTCGATCCGAACACGCCCGACACCCTTTGGGAGGAAGTCTGATGGCTAAGTTGAAGGTCATGACCTGTCTCGGCACGCGCCCCGAGATCATTCGCCTGGCACCCACCTTGAAACGCTTGGATGCCACGGTGGATCATGTGTTGGTGCACACCGGGCAGAACTGGGATGCCAACCTCAACGATGTCTTCTTCGATGACCTCGGCCTGCGCAAGCCCGATCATTTTCTTGAGGTCGACACCAGTTCCCTCGGTGCGGTTCTCGGCAACATCCTTATCGCGATCGAGAAGGTGCTCTTGGAAGAGCGCCCGGATGCCTTCCTGATCCTCGGCGACACCAACTCCGCCGTCGCGGCGGTCATCGCGAAGCGTATGCGCATTCCGGTGTACCACATGGAGGCCGGCAATCGTTGTTTCGACGCCAACGTTCCCGAAGAGGTCAATCGCAAGATGATCGACCACATCGCGGATTTCAATCTCTGCTACACCGAGCATGCCCGACGCAACTTGTTGGCGGAAGGCTTGGAGTCACGTCGGACCTATGTGATGGGATCGCCCTTGCGGGAAGTGTTCGATCGACATGCAGCTGGCATCGACGGCAGTACGGTGCTGGAGCAACTCGGGTTGAAGCCGCAGAATTACTTCGTGGTGAGTGCGCACCGTGAGGAAAACGTCGATGCGCCGGAACGACTGCAAGCCTTGATCACTGCGCTGGAACGGTTGGCGTCGGATTACGACATGCCGGTGGTGGTGAGCACCCATCCACGGACGCGCAAGCGCTTGGATGCACTGGGCATCAAGGTGCAGGGTGATATTCGGTTCCTCGAGCCATTCGGTTGGTTCGACTACAACCGCCTGCAACGCGATTGCGCATGCGCCTTGTCGGACAGCGGCACCATCAGTGAGGAATCGGCCATGCTTGGATTCCCGGCCGTGACCTTGCGTCAGGCGATCGAACGACCGGAGGCGATGGATACGGGCACCATCACGGTGACCGGACTGGATGCCGACAACATTCTCGATGCAGTGGCCGCCGTGCGCAGGGATTATGCGGCGGGAGCGGTGCCGGAGATTCCGCAGGACTATTGCATCGGCAATACGTCGCAGCGAGTCATGAACCTTATTCTCGGAACGGCGCGCCAGCATCACGCATGGTCGAATCTGAAGTTAGCCCCGGGATCGAGTCGCGACCGCTAAGCGAGCTGTCGGACGAAGAACTTATCGCCCTTCTACGCACGAAGGCGAAGCGGAAGCCATTGCCACGGGAGGAAAGGATCGTGCAGAGCGTTGCACCGAAGCGCATCCTGTTGATCCACCGTTGGTTCTGGCCCGATGCCCCACCGTATGCCAGCATGCTGCGTTCCATCGGCCGGCAGTTGGTCAAGGATGGGCATGAGGTCACGGTGCTCACGGCGCAACCGAGCTACAACAAGGCCACTGCTGGCGAACGTTGCCCCAAGGTGGGAGAGCTCGATGGCATGACGGTGGTGCGCGTCGGGCAGATGCGTGAGAGTAAGCGCAACTTCCTCATGCGCGGTCTCAACATGTTGCTGTTCATGTTCCACATCCGGCGCTTCATCTTGCGTCAGACGAAGATGGAACAAGGGCCATTCGATAGTGTCATGGCGACCACCATGCCGCCGGTACTCGTTGCAGCGACGGCACGTCGGGCAGCGCGCAAGACCGGTGCGCGTTTCCTTTATCACATGATGGACATCTATCCCGAGATCGCATGGGCTTCGGGTTTGGCCAAGAAGAATTTCTTCACGCGGTGGTTGGCCAAGGTCGATGGCCGCAACTGCAGCGAAGCCGATCGCGTCATCGTGCTGTCGCGTGACATGAGGGATTCCATCCGCAGGCGTAATGTCCCGACAGACAACGTCGTCAGGCTCAACAACTTCCGGCTCGAGAGCTTCACGGCCGAAAGCGAGGCCGCCGAGGCTCTCGCCAAGATTCCACTGGATCGCGCAGCCTTCCGCGTTGGCGCCACCTTCCCCATTCTCTTTGCCGGCAATCTCGGACGCTTCCAGGGCCTCGAAGAGATCCTCTCCTTGGTGCGTGAGATCCTGCCGGAGTGTCCCGGCCTGCAACTCCATTTCCTCGGCGAAGGAGTCAAGCGTAAGGCCCTTGAGGAAGCATCCGGCGACGACCTCAACCGTTTCATCTTCTTCCACGGACATGTCTCCTCGGAGGAAGCCGCCATCTGGACTCGCCGCGCCGCGCTCAACCTTGTCACGTTGCAACCGGAGATCATCCGTTACGCCTATCCGAGCAAGACCAGCACTTGCCTTTGTATGGGGAGTCCGATCCTTGCAGTGGTGGAAGGCAACACCGATCTTGCGAACCTACTGACGAAAACGGGTGCCGGTTTCGTCGTTAAGCAAGGCGACCGCGAGAAACTCAATGCGACCATCCAGTACGCCTATGCGCATCGCGAGCCCCTCGAGGTCATGCGCGAACGCGCATTGCAGGTAGGCAAGGAACACTTCAATCCGGAGACCGTCCTGCCGCAATGGACGCAGCTCTACAACGAGCTGTTCCGGTCCAGCCCCTGAGCCTCCCCGCTACTCCTCGGGCTCGACGTCTTCCCCGTCGATGTAGCCGAGCTGTCCTAGCTTGCGCGCCATCTCTGGATCCAACTCCACCGCATGGTGCTCGGCGCTGCCGAGGTCTCCGGAAGTCTCCATCAGCATGATCAACTGCCGACGCAGGCTGCCCCATGCTTCATCGCTGGTGTCGGTCAAAGGGTGCTGCTCCAAGGGATCTGCCGCCAAGTCATAGGCCAACTCGACCCGACGCGATCCGTCCATCACCCAGATCAACTTCTTGGTCAGCGTGCGCAGGCCCCAGATCGGATGTTGTTCGCGCGGACGATGCGTGAGGATCGCACCCTGACGTTGTCCATCCGGCGCCGCGAAGAGGTTGCGCCCATGGATTGGGAAGTCAGGCTCGCCACCCGTGAATGCCGCAATCGTCGGCAGCACATCGATCAAACCCACCGGTTCCGGGAAGCGCTGCCCTCTTGGCGCCTGCGGTCCAAGTACCAACAAAGGCACATGCACCATTTCCTCGAACAAGGAGCGCCCATGTTGCCATTGTTCGTGCTCGTGGAACTCCTCGCCATGGTCCGAAGTGAGGATTAACCAATCACCCTCTCCATAAAGGCCCCTCTCCTCAAGGTCCTCTAACATCGCGCCAAGTCGATCGTCGACGAAACGAATCTCGGTGTCATAACGACGCTGTAACTCCCGCATCGCCGCCTCATCCAAATCCACCAGAGTAGAACCCTCCAAAGGGTAGGGCGGAAGTTCCTGACTCGCATACAACGGTTCTTCCTCCACCGAAGCCCGCACTTCCATCCCGAGCAGATCCTCGGGCGCCGCATAAGGATCATGCGGATCAAGATAATGCACGTAAAGGAAAGTCGGCGCATCCGCATTCGCCGATTGCGACCAGGCCGCAACGGCATCGTTGACATCATCTGCCGTCGAATGCGCCACACCTCGATGCCCCTGCTCCGGTTTTTCACGCAGCCCTAACTTCTGGCTCCAACGTCGGGCGAGGCGGGCGCCGGCAGAATGTCCACCGAGGTCGGAAGTCGAACTCCAGAAGTGCTGGAAGCCGTGATGGAATCCAAAGGAAGGGGAGACCTGCGGATTCGCCGAGAAGGCCGCGGTGCGATAGCCACGCTCGGAAAGCATGGTCGCCAAGGTGGGGATCTCCGCGCCTAAAGGATCAAAAGGCGTGACAATCCGATGACTCGCCGGATACAGGCTGGAGAACAAGGATGCCGTGGAGGGGCGCGTCCACGGAGCTTGCGCCAGAGCATTTTCGAACAGGGTGCCGCGGGCGGCGAGGGCGTCGATCTTGGGCGAGACCTGGAATCCCTCCGGCGCATGGCCGTAACAACCAAGATGATCGGCACGCAGGGTGTCGATGACCACCACCACCACATTCGGCAGATGCACTCCCTCTGCCGGAGCATGCACGGGGCCGTCCGCGCGATCGAGCCAACCGCTGAACCAAGCCGCGGCGAGTAACAGCACCACCACTTGCAGCAAGGCACGCAGTACCCGCGGAAGGCGAACGTAAACCCAAGTACCAACAAGAGCTAGCACCACTGAGACCCCACCCTCCAGGCCCCAACCCATTTGGTAGGGAATTACCCACAGAGCAGAAGCGGCAGCGAGGATCTGAATCGGCGTACGGCTTTCCTTCCAGGAACGCACGGCCCACAACACCAAGGCAGCAATCCCAAGAATCACTACATAGGAGGCTCCAAGTTCCAGCGCATCCAGCCGCGGCGTATCCAGCGGAATCGCATGCTGCGCACTGATCCATCCAGCCTCCGCAAATCCGAGCAACAACCCAAAAAAGGCGATGCTCAACACGCAAGCGATTGCCCCTTGGATGCGTCCGGTCGGCAAGTCCGACGGTGGAGGTTCTGTGGAGTCTCCCACGCCCTCAGGATAACTCCGAGGAGGCCCAATTCCGGCCTCAAGAACCTCGCGCTGGTATCATGCGTCTTCAACGGGCGCATACACCCTTAAAGGATCGATCCCCCCCTCGACCAGCCGCCCATTCCAGACAATGTTCCGCGCATTTCAAAGAGGCGTCCAGCGTGCTCAGCACTTCAATCGGACCCTGCGCGAACAAGGCGTCGGTCCGCTGGCACGTTTGGTATTGGTGCTGCAGAAGGCCAAGCAACGGTCGATGCCGCCGGGAACCAAGCGCTTACGCTTCTACCGCGCGACCTTGGGCCGGATTTCTGGACCGGTGCTGCGCTATGCCTACCGGAGTTGGAAGGTGCAGGCAGAGGCGCGTCATCCTGACCTGGTTGAAGAAGAACCGGTTTCCTTTGCCGAGTTAGAGGAGCTGCGTTTTCCGGAGCATGAACAACCGGTCGTCTCGATCCTGATTCCGGTCTATGAGCAATGGCGCATCACCTATGGATGCTTGCGCTCCATCCTGCGTTACACCGGCAACAAGATCCCTTATGAGGTGTTGATTCTCGACGACAACTCGCAGGATGAAGTGCAGGAGCTTCCCGCCAAGACTCCGGGCGTGCGTTACATCCGCAATCCCGAGAACTTGCGTTTCCTGCGCAACTGCAACCACGGCGCCACTCATGCGCGCGGCAAGCATCTGTTGTTGCTCAACAACGACACCCTCGTGCACGAAGGTTGGCTCGACGCCATGGTCGAGCGCGCGGAGTCCGATCCGGAGATCGGTCTGGTTGCGGCCAAACTACTCGGCAGTGATGGCCTGCTGCAGGAAGCCGGCGGCATCATCTTCCAAGACGGTAGCGGCTGGAACTACGGCCGCGGACAGGATCCCAACCTGCCAGCGTTCCAGTTCTTCAAGGATTGCGATTTCGGTTCCGGTGCCTGCATCCTGGTACTCAATGCCCTGTGGCAACAGCTCGGTGGTTTCGATGAACGCTTCGCGCCGGCTTATTACGAAGACGCCGACCTCGCCTTCGCCATTCGCGCTGCCGGTTTCCGCACGGTGTATGAACCGAAAGCGGTCATCACGCACCTGGAAGGCGTGTCCCATGGCACCGATGTCACGACCGGCCTGAAGCGTTATCAAGTCGAGAACCAGGTCAAGTTCCGCGAGAAGTGGCAAGAGACCTTGATGGCGGAGCAGACCAGTGGTCCTGAGGAACTGGATCGTGCGCAATGTCGTGGCGCGCATCGTCCGTGTGTGTTGATCGCGGATTACCAGATCCCGCAGTGGACCAACGAAGCTGGATTGCGCCTGACGTGGATGTACATCGAGCTGTTCCTGGACCTTGGTTATCGCGTGTTGTTCCGCCCGGCGAACCTGTTTCCGGTGGAACCTTACACCAGCATCATGGAAGCACGTGGCGTCGAGGTCCTGCATGGTCGTGAATACCTCGACATGGACGCATGGCTGCGCGAACACGGCAAGGCCATCGATTTCGCCTATCTCAGCCGGTGGGAAGTTGCCGATCCGTTGATGGAGCCACTGCGGCGTCACACCAAGGCGAAGATCGTGTTTCAGGTCGTGGACTTGCACTATCTACGCGAGCAGCGTCAGTGGGAGAACGCGGGCAAAGAAGGCACGAGTCCGGAATCCACGCGTCAGAAGGAGATCGAGTATCGCCTCATCGAAGCTTCGGATGCGATCCACACTCCAAGCACCTACGAGTCCGAGTTGTTGCAGGCGGAGTTCCCGCACAAGCGCATCGCCGACGTACCGATCTTCTTCTACGAAGACCTACCGGAGCCGCAATTGCACCCGCGCGGCAAGAACCTTCTGTTCGTCGGAGGTTATGGGCATCCGCCGAACGAAGATGCCATCCTCTGGTTCGCCGCATCGATCCTGCCGGGAATCCTGAAGAAGCATCCTGAAACCAAGGTGCATTTGATCGGTGGGGGTGCAGGGCGCCAGGTACAGGCCTTGGCTGGGGAGCATGTAGTACTCCACGGACGTGTCGATGACGATGCCCTCGATGCCGCCTACCGCAGTGCCGACATCGCCGTGGTGCCTTTGCGTTTCGGCGCCGGCGTCAAAGGCAAAGTCGTCGAAGCGATGGCGAAGGGACTGCCTGTCGTCACGACTCCTATCGGCGCCGAGGGTATTCCGGATCGTGGGCGCCCGTTGGTCGTCGGCGAGACGGCCGAGGAACTGGAAAACCGCATCGTCGCCCTGCTCGATGATTACGAGGCCCGCCGCGCTCTAGCGGACCAGGGACAGGCCTTCATCCTCGAAAACTATTCGCGTGGGCGCGCGGTCGATATCCTGCGGTCCGATTTCGCCTCCGGAGACCTCTCCCAGGCACAGGAAGAGCATGATCCTCAAGCGTAAGCCGAAAGCATCGAAGCGCACCGTCCTGGTCCACTTCCATATCTTCAAGAATGGCGGGACCACGGTCGACCATGCCTTGAAGCGCGAGTTCCGCCGCGGCTTTCGCGAGTTCGACGGCGACCATCCGCGTCATGCGCACCTGCCGGAGGAGATCGCCACCTTCCTGCTGGATCACCCGAAGATTCAGGTCCTGTCGAGCCATCATCTGCGCTTTCCTCTGCCTGAGGATCCGCTGTTGGATCTGCATGCTGCGCTGTTCTTGCGCCACCCGCTCGACCGCATGCTTTCGATCTACCGCTATGAGCGGAAGCAGAAGAGTCAGTCGCCGGGAAGTCTGCACGCTAAGAAGTACGATTACCCGGATTACGTGCGTTGGCGCTTGGATCAGGGTCGCTACAACCTCTTGTGCGATTATCATGCTTCGGTTTTGACCTGCAATCCGCGTGAAGACAAGCGTCGGCCGGACCGGGAGTTGGCCTTGCAGCGTCTGGAGGCAGCCACAGTTTGCGGCACCGTCGATCGCCTGGAAGACAGCCTGGCATTGGCCGAACGTCGCTTGCAGCCGCTGTTTCCTGGGATGAACTTGGCGGCGACCCCGCAAAACGTCACGGCTGGGCGGAAGCGCACCATGACGGAGCGGATGGAGGAGTCGGAGAAGGCTTGTGGCTCGGAGTTGTTCGCCGAAGTCGCTTCTCGCAACGAGCTCGACCTCGAGCTTTATGAGTTGGCGAGCCGTCTGCTGCAGGAGCGCATCGATGCCGAGCCCGATGGCGAGGCGATGCTGGCGGACTACCGCTCCCGCTGCACGCAGCTGGCCTGATACGATGCCGCGCATGGAGCGCATGTCGGCAGTCGCGGTTCCCGTCGTAGGGATGCATCGCAGCGGTACGTCGATGGTGGCGCGCATGCTGGAGGCGGGCGGCGTCGGATTCGGACCGTCGAACGAACTGGCAGGCCCGAATGAAGACAATCCTTACGGCTTTTGGGAGCACGAAGGTATCCGTCGGGTGAACGAGGAGCTGTTGGCCAAGCTTGGCGGGGATTGGCGCAACCCTCCGTGCATAACGGAGGAAGGCTGGAGGGCGGCCGTCACCGAAGAACTGGATCAACGCGCTGTCGCCCTGCTTGAGACCGTGGCCGTCAGTGCACCCGCATTCGGCTGGAAGGATCCGCGCACTTCCCTGCTTCTACCTTTTTGGCTCGCGCGCTGTGGCACCAAGGTGCGGCCGATTTGTTGCCTGCGTCATCCGTCCTCGGTGGCGGCTTCTCTGGCGAAGCGCAATCA
>JBMYYH010000047.1:0-21333 GCA_049609225.1 Planctomycetota bacterium
CCACCGCTTCAGTCGCAGCGGTGGTTTTTCCGATAAGGAAACGTGGGTCTTCTCGATCCGCATCGTCGGGAGTGCACGCCCGACTCAACCATGTCTAGTTCGTCGAAAGCCTCAGCCGTCGCGAAAGTCACCGGAGTCCTGCTCTGCCGTGACCGCGTCGCCATCCACCTCGGTGGAAATGGCCCGGATTCCGTCAAGGCGCTACACGGTGCCGCGTCGGTGTTCGCGGAAGGGGAACTGCAAGGCCTGCTCGGAGGCGCCATCTCCGACGGCTTGTTCGGCTCGAAGATCGCCATCGGCGTGGACCCGCTGCTCGAGTTCTTCTCGACCCAACGCACCGTCTCCTTCCAGGAAGGCGGTAAGGCCGAAAGCCTGATTGAGGAACTGCGCAGCAAGTATGGCGGACGCCTGGTCGTCGAACCGATGCGTACGGCTTTGTCGCCGAAGACGCACCAGACTGCCATCGCAGTCCCAAAGGGCGAACTGCAGGAGACCGCTGAGGCCTTCAACGCCTTTGCTGCGGGTCGCGTCAGGTTCGTGAGCACCACGCATGCCTTGTATGCGATGGCTGCGGAAGAGGATCCCGCACCGCGGAAGTGGAAGTCGGAGATCCGCGTCTTCCTCGGAAGCCACGAAGGCTTGGTGCTGTATGCGGTCGAGGGAACCCTGGTCGCACGTCAGATATTCGAGTACTCGGGGCAAGCCCAGGGTGCCGTCGCGACTGCGGTCAACGGAATGGTCGCGGCAGTTAAGGAAGGTCTGACTTTGGACCCGCCGGATGGCGTCATGTTCCATGTCGGACAGGACGATACTTCTCTCGCCGACTTGTGCACGAGTGTGACGGGCCTTCCGGCCGAGAGTCGCCGCAAGATCGCTTATGACCAAGGAACCCTCGCGGCTGCATTGGCCTTCGATGGTTTCCGGCGTAAGCGTGTCGAGGTTGATTTCCTCAACCGCGCGGAGAAATCGGTACGGTCCGGTGAAGCCGCCTTGGTGCCCATCAAGTCGACCGCGATGCTTGCTGCCTCCATTCTCGGCATGGGCGCCTACCTGTGGATGGCAGGCTCCGAAGTGCAGGCCGAGATCGACGACGCGATGAGCCGCGCCGATGAAGCGATGGCGCTTTACGACTACGACGAATTCCTGCTCGAGGAAGCCGAAGACCAGTTGATGAAGACCGTCACCGTGGGGGAGGGATTCCTCATGGATCGAGTCTATTGGGCGGATTACCTCACGGAGATCCCGCGTTTGATGCCGAAGGGCATGACCCTGAAGCGCATCGATGCGCGTTATGCGATGGTCATCGCCGAAGAGGATGAAGACGAAGAAGGCGGTGGTGGTGCGACGACCACCATGGATGATTCTTCGCGCTTCTTCGAGATGGCTTTCGAATTGCCGATCGCATCCCAGGAGACGCAAGTCCCTGAAGTACTCACGCTGACCGATTCCTTGAAGGAGTCGGATCTGTTCCGCAAGAGCTTTGCCACTGTCCCGGGTGCCAAGACCAACAAGTTGGAATCCGATAAGCAGTGGAAGGCCGAGATCACCTTCCGTCTGTCACCGTAACCATGGGACTCAAGGAAGACTTCAAGGACCTCGGCGACAAGCTGAAGCGACTGCAGGGCGATCCGGAGAAATTCCGATTCGCCTTGGCCATCGCTATCTTGGGTGTTGGCATGGTGGCGATCAAGATGCCGTTGTCGGCACGCATTCAAACCAAGAAGTTGGAGTTGATTGCGGCCGAACAGTTGGCCGAACGCGCTGACCGTGTGATGCAGTTGCGCAAGGCGGCTGGACTCATCGAAGATCGTTTGAACCAGCCATCGGATCCATCCGATTGGCAGCAGTATCTCTACGGGATCATCGAGAAGACGGGCGTCACGGTGCCGCAACAAGAGAAGTCGGACCCAAAGACAATCTACGACTTCGAGCAGATCATCATCCCGTTGCACGTCACCGGGAACTACTCGCAGATCTGGGCATTCATCGACACGGTGGAGCGCGGAGAACGTTTGATGCGTTTCGAGAACATCAACCTCACGCTAGCGGAAGGCGTCCTCACCCTTCGTTGTGAACTCTATGGCATCGCCCGCCCGGCAACGGATGAGATGATGATGGATGGAGATTCGATGGGCGGCGGCGATGACCACGGCGAGGCTCCTCCACCACGCGATCCGGAGGAGGATTATGTTTGATAAGATCCGCCGCAATGCCTTCTTCATCGCAGCGTTCTTCTTCCTGTGGCAAGGTTGGTCCAGCGTCAACGCGGCGCCGGCGACCGACGAGGATGGCGAAGAGGAAAAGAAGGCCAGCCGGGTTCCGAGCATTCGCGCGAACTTCCTGCGGGGAGCTGCGGAGGCCGACGCCGAGGCGCCGACCGATCCCTTCGGAGTGCTCCAACAGGCCCTGCAGAAGCAGGCGGCCGCGATGGAGGAGCTCGGGGTAACCGACAGTGGCGTGATCCCCGATGTTGCCGGGACGGACACCACCGCCGCATCCTCTGCCTCGATCCTGCGCCTGGAATCGACCATGCGCGCCAACCGCAGCTGGATTGCTCGTATTAACGGCCAAACCCTGCGTGTCGGGGACAGCCTGAGGGGATTTGATGAAAATCAACCCCCTGTGCTTGTATCCGTGGATGGCACCGTCGCCAAGCTTCGCTATGACAGCCAGGTGATCATCCTGGATCTGACCGGTGAGGCTTCGGTTTCAGTGGACTAATGGCCGATAAAGCAGGGGATTTCAGCTCCCCTCGCCATGGCCAGCACACCGACTTCAAAGATTCCGCTCATCGTCCGCATCCTTCTGGAGAAGGGTGACCTGACGCAGGAGCAGATTGACGGCTTCCCCGTCCCGATCGGCTCGTGGCCGAAGAACTCCGAGGCCTACATGGTAGAGCAGGGCTTTGCCGAGGATCGTCTCGTGGCGACGCGTCTCGCGGAATACCTCGGGTGCACCTGGCTCGACGTCGACCCGGACATGCCGACCCGCATCCTTCAGGGAGCGCCGGGTGGTGATCCGAAGGTCATGGGTGAGATTGCAGATCTCTTGGCGAGCACTGATGAGGCCGTCAGCCGGATTCCGGAGAGCGTGTTCCGCGGACGCATGGTAGTTCCGGTGCGTGTGCAGGACGGCAACCTCCATGTCGTATGCATGGACCCGATGGACTTCAGTGCGATCGAGGAGATCCGCATGCTTTCGGGCATGTCGGTCATTTCCCATGTCGGCACGCAGGTCCTGTTCAAGAAACTTCTGAAGGCCGCATTCTCCGGACGCGACAAGTTGAGTGAAGTCATCAACAGTGATGATGACTCGGGAAGTGGCAGTGGAGATGGTCCCAAAGGCGACACCGTAGATGTCGATGTCGCACGTTCCCTGCCCGGCGGACGTGACAGCCAAGTCTTGCGCATGGTGAATACGATCCTGTTGCAGGCGATCGAAGAAGGCGCGAGTGATATCCACCTCGAGCCGTATGAAGCCAGTGTCCGTGTGCGCTATCGCGTCGACGGCCAACTGCGTGAAGTGACGCCACCGCCGTTCAACATGTTCGGTCAAGTCGTCTCGCGCTTGAAGATCCTCGCCAAAATGGACATCGCCGAGAAACGTAAACCGCAAGACGGTGCTATCGCGATGAAGAACGGCGAACACCGCGTCGACTTGCGTGTGTCGACCGTGCCTTGCGTCTATGGCGAGAAGGTCGTGATGCGTGTGCTGGAGAAGAACGCCATCCCAACCAAGATGGAGATGCTCGGCTTCAGCGAAGAACAAGCCGCGGACTTCCTGGAAGCCGCGGAGTCGCACCACGGTCTCATGTTCGTGACCGGCCCCACGGGTTCCGGTAAGTCGACGACCCTCTACTGTTCACTCAACCTGGTGAACCGCCCGACCAAAAACATCGCGACGGTGGAAGATCCGGTGGAATACAAGATGACCGGCATGAACCAAGTGCAGGTCAATCCGGCAGCCGGCCTCGACTTCGCGAGTGCATTGCGCGCCTTCCTGCGTCAGGACCCCGACGTCATCATGGTGGGTGAGGTCCGTGATACCGAGACCGCCGGCATCTGCATGCGTGCGGCACTGACGGGACACCTGGTGTTGTCGACGCTGCACACCAACAGCGCCTTGCAGGTAGTGACGCGTTTGACCGACATGGGTATCGAGCCCTTCCTGCTCGGCCCGGCCCTGCGTTTGTTGGAAGCCCAACGCCTCGTGCGTCGCCTCTGTTCCGAATGCAAAGAGCCGGTGGAGCTCCCCGGCGATTCGGCAGAACGCCATGGATTGGAAGAAGGCATGACCATCTACCGTCCCGGCAGCAACGACATGTGCATGGCATGTAAAGGTGCGGGCTACAAGGGACGACTCGGCATCTACGAGGTCGTGAAGATGGATGAAGAGCTGGTCGAGATGATCAGCACTGCACAATCCCAAGCGGACATGGAGAAGTACGTGCTCGGTCGCGGAACCGACCTCCTGCCGCAGAGTGGACGCAAACGGGTGATCGAAGGACTCACCAGCCTTGAGGAAGTTAGTGACTACATCCGTGTGGATTAACGATGAGTGATCAAGCAGTCCAGTTCGAAGGCCCCGGCGCCATGTTCAAACCACGTGTATCGCACAAGATGCACGACAAGTGTCAGCTCGCCGACGTGCTGGCCTTTTTCCGCCAATTGAACACCCTGTTCAATGCCGGTACTCCGATCTATGAATCGATTCTCATCGCCGCCGACCAAACCGAGTCGAAGGCTTTGCAGCGGACTATTCACGATCTCGCCAAGACGGTCGCTTCGGGTTCGCCCCTGAGTGACGCCTTCTCAGAGCACCCCAAGGTGTTCAAAGAGGAGTGGTGTCAGATCATTCGAGGCGGTGAAATCTCAGGCACCTTGGGCGAAACGCTGGTCAACTTGGCCGGTCAGATTGACGAAGCGCAGAAATTCCGCGCAAAGGTGCGGAGTTCCCTCGCCTATCCGATGACCATCTTGTTCGTTTCGATCATCGCAGTCACGGTGATGCTCGTAGTAGTTGTGCCGACCTTCCAAAAGATGTTCGCGGACTTCGGAAAGGAACTGCCGGCGCCGACGCAGATGCTCATCGCGCTCTCGGAAGACCTTAGACAGAACGGCGTGAAGTACATCACCTTCATCGCATTAGGTGTGGTCGCATTCCGCAAGGCGATCAAGACCAAGGACGGCGGCATGATCTGGACCCGCTTCCTGATGTCAGTGCCGATCGTCGGCGACTTGATGGTGCAAGCGAGTATGCAGCGCTTCTCGCAGAACGTTTCCATCCTGCTTGGAGCAGGTGTACCCGTGCTCGAGACCATCGATGCGATGAAGGGCATCTACTCCTATAACCCGGTCTACCAGAACTCGATGAAGAAGGTCGCCCAGCACGTCGGACGTGGTGGCAACCTCTCGGATGCGATGGAGTCAACCGGCCTTTTCACGGTGTTCATGTCCAACATGGCACGCATCGGTGAGCAATCAGGAACCTTGCCTGAAGTGCTCGAAGAACTTTCCGGCTTCTACCGCACCAAGGTGGAAGTCTTCGCAGGGCGCATCGCGTCGCAGATCGAAACCATCCTCATCGCGATGATGAGTGTGGTGGTCGGTGCGGTGTTGATCTCCCTCTACCTACCTCTGTTCGAGATGTCCGCATGAAACGACTCGCGATCATTCTCTTCCTGTCGCTCGGGTTCACGGCGCAATCACATGCGCAAGGGGACCTGTCGGACCTGCTCAACACGCCGTTGGATGAACCGCTTGGCGGATCCGGCGCCGACGAAACGCAGGAACCTGCAAGTGGCAACGGCTTCGAGTTCGTCATGGGGGGCAAGCTGGAATACCACGGCACCAACCTCGACGTGCGCGATGTCTTCGGAACGCTACGCCTCCTGACCCAGAAGAACATCGTGGTGGCGCAGGACGTCACGGCGAAGTTCAGTGGCGACCTCTACGACCTCAGTTTCGATGAGGCGGTGGAGTTGGTGTGCTTGGCGACCGGACTCACCGCGACCCAACGCGGCAACTACCTGTTCATTGAGAACACGCAGCTCGAGACTCAAGTCTTCGTGTTGCGCCATTCACGCGCGGAAGACATGAAGGACCTGATCGAGGACATGCTCACCGAAGGCGAGAAGGTCACGGCCTCCGCGACTTCGGAAGTCGGCATCGAAAGCGATCAGGAGAACGCGGGTGGTGATACCTATGCCAGCCACGACGTCATCTTCGTGCGTGCCAACTCCAGCACCATGCGCTCGATCGAACACTTGATCGAGCAAGTCGACGCGGCTCCACAACAAGTGATGATCGAGGCCACGATCCTCACCGCCGACATGGTCTTCAGCAAGCAGCTCGGCACCGACATCTCGGCACTGCAGAGTCTCGCGTTCCAGGATCTCAACGCCAGCTCCAACGGCTTCAACGTTTCGACCGGTTCCATCAGTGCCGATCAGATGGCGAACTCCGTGCATCGCCTCTCCACCGACTTCGCCAGTAATGTGGATAGTGGTGGTCTGAGTCTTGGCTTCTTCCGCGGAGACATCGCAGCCTTCGTGCGTGCGCTGCAGACCGTGACTGACTCGAAAGTGTTGGCGCAGCCGAAGGTCATGGCGCTCAACAAACAGCGCGGTGAAGTGCTGCTTGGTCGTCGGGATGGTTATCTGACCACCTCCGTCACCGAAACCGGCACCACCCAACAGGTGGAGTTCCTCGAGACCGGTACGCGGCTCCTGTTCCGCCCGTTCATCGGCGACAACGGCCTGATCCGCATGGAGATTCATCCTGAGGATTCGGAAGGTGGCCTCAACACGCTGGGCTTGCCCTTTGAGATCACCGCCGAGCTGACCACCAACATCCTGGTGAAATCGGGTCAGACCGCGATCATCGGCGGCCTGTTCCGCGAGAAGGACCGCACGGTCGAAACCGGCACCCCTGGGCTGAGCTCGATTCCGGGCGTCGGCAAGCTTTTCGGCAGCGATACCGACGAGGTTTTCCGGGAAGAGATCATCGTGCTCTTAACTCCGACCATCATTGATGCCGATAGCTATGGAGACGAGTTCTCCTCTGAGGACCCCGTCGCCCTCCAAGACCTTGCACAGGGCTCCCCTAAACTACTTGGAGACATGTACTTACGAACTGCGAAATCCTTGGCCATGGAAGGCCAGTACGGAAGCGCCATGGTCCTCCTGGAGGATTCCGGCAAGGTGGACACCGATTCGGTCGAAGCCAAGCGCATTCGTGAGCAGGTCCAGCAGGGCATGGTCCCTGAGTTCTCCGGTACCGAAGTCGATCGGCGCATCATGGAAGAACTGCTGCGGGAGGTCGATTCCGATTAACGGAGGCTCATGAACATCCGCGCCCTAGGTCTGACTCTCATTCTGCTCCCGATCTGCATCGGGTGCAGCAGTGAGCCCAGTCATGACTTTGGGGGTCCAGGAACCGGAGCTTACGGCGAGAAGATGGATCAGGTCCATATCTCGCAGGCGCGTCGCCATCTTTCCGAAGGCAACACCGCCAAGGCGCGCGTGGAGTTGGAACAGGTTTCCACCGAAGCGCAAACTGCTGCCATGCATCTGCTGGTCGCCGAGAGTTTCTTCCGCGAGGGCAACGCCTATGCCGCGAACGAATCCATCACGGTGGCTTCGCATCTCGAACCTGAAAACGCCGAAGTCGACATGTTGCGTGGCATGGTCGCCGAGTCCACGGGGGATTGGCGTACCGCAAGCAAGTCCTATCAACTCGCCTCCGTCAAGGACCGCGGCGACATCGATCCGGTGCTTGCCAACGCACGCGTCCTGCACGCCATGGGCGACGGCGTCCGTGCGGCTTCCTACTTGGAGAATGAAGTGGGCACGCGCCCGGTGAACTTCGACTTGTCCTTGGCCACCGGCGAGGCTTACCTCAGCATCGGTGCGCATCAGGATGCCGTGACTCATTTTTCGAATGCATCGGAGATGCAGCCGGATGACATGAAGTCGCGGGAAGGCCTGGTGCTTTCCCTATCACTCGCCGGCGCACATCAAGAAGCCTTGAATCGTGCCGGCACGCTCAGCCCCGATGCATGGAACTCCACCACGCGCTTGTCGCTCGGACGTTCCGCTTTACTGGTCGGAGAAGGGCAACGCGCCGCCTCGATGCTCACCAGTTATCTGCATGAGTTCGACAATGATCCGACCATCTGGCTCGACCTCGGCCGCGCGTTCTACATGGATCGAAAGGATGACCAGGCGATGTCCGCAGTCGGACGCGCACTGAAACTCAACAAGCAGGATCCCGCAGCCTTCACGCTGCTCGGACACATCCGCCTGCGTGCCAAGCAATACGACCTCGCGTTCGCGGCATATGAGCGCGCGATCCAAGCCGGCGGCGACGCAATCCTCCTGACCGAGTTGATGGACCGCGCACGGGCGGCGAAGGAGCGTCAAGAGGAGGGCGAACTTTGAAACGCAGGAGCCAAGCGGGCTTCTCGATGATCGAGTTGGTGATCGTGATCACGATCGCGGGCATCCTCATGACCTTCGCGGTGCCGAAGACTTCGGTCACGGTGGAGAACACGCAGGTCAACCAAGGCGTGGCTGGCATGCGCAGTATTTGGCTTGCGCAACGTCGCTATCGCATGGAATACGGCGGATTCGCGCCGTCCCTGAAGGTTCTGGTTCAGGAAGGATTCGCGCAGAAGCAAATCCTCGAGATGGAAGATCCCTTCCGCTACAAAGTGCGCGCGACCTCGAATGGCAAACTCACCATTTCCGCGGAACGCAGCAGCGACAGTGGTTGGCGCGGCATCTTGACGCTGGATGAGATGGGCGAAGTCGGTGGCTCCGTTAGGGACAGTGGAGGGCGTTCCGTTGCACCTTAATCAGCGCAGCCTCCAACGTCGGCACAGGAATGCCGGCTTCACCATGATCGAACTGATGTGCGCGATCGTGGTCTTGAACCTTCTCGTGGCCGGACTCGTCACGCTTTTCCAGGGACAGAACCACATGGTGAACAGTCTCGAAGAATGGTGCGAAGGAGAACCCGTGCTCTACATCGCGCAGGACAGCGACCCACTCGCACGCAGCCTCGGAATCCCCGCGACCTTGTCGAAGGATGCGGTGCAGGCCCAGCCCTTGCCGCAAGGATTCACGGGCGGATCGGATTATGAAGTTTCGGTCCTCGAAGTGAAGCGTCGCTTCGGCAAGTCGGAAGCCTCTGCCCTGTTCAAGCAAGAGGAAGTGGAGGAAGAAGACGGAGACGAGGACGACGCCCGCAAATCCCGCGACAAGAAGGGGAGGGGGCGTCGATGAAGTCCAGTCGCAGTGGTCACACCTTGGTCGAGATGACGGTGGTCGTCACGTTGTTGGCAGCGGTGATGTCGATGGTGGCACGCGCACAACGCCCGTTCTCGGAGATGATCCTGGAACTACAAGACCGCGCGACGACGTCGAGCGAACTGCATCTTGCTGCAGACTATCTCGCGACGGATCTTGGCGGTGCGGAACGCGTCGAGCGTATCCGTGTGGATCGAATCCGAATCATTCGCGAAGCCGCACGCGCACAGACCGAAGGCCTCGGTGAAGGTGTCGCGGATCCAGGCATCCTCTATCGCCTGGTCGATGGTCAGTTGGTGCGCGAAGACAAGATCGATGGCGAGAAGTTCGTCGTCGCGACGGGACTGACTGGATTCGAGGTTGCGCCACAACGTCGGGGCGAACTGCGCATGCAACTGTCCGACGGCATCGCCGAGAACGATCAACACGCCATCACTCTGGTCTGGAAGGTGCGATGAAGATTCTCTCCAAGGACCAACGTCGCGGTTCCGCTCTCGTCCTCGTGATGATGATGAGCGTGTTCACGATGGGGCTGTGGGCGGTGTCCTTCCGCATCACCCGCGACGCCATCGACACCGAAGGCTTTCACAATGAACGTACGCGTTATGAGCAACGCGTCGTGAAGGGTTTGGCCTGGGCTGGCGAGATGCTCAAGGATGGGCAGCCGCACAGCAGTCGCTATTCCTTCCTTTACGCCGGACGGGATGCCGTCGGCAATTTCCACACGCGCGTGGAGATCCGCACGAAGGGAGATGGGGAATTTGCTGTCACGGCAAGGCCCGCCAAGACGAATGAGATCCGCAGGCTTCCTAAAAACCCAACCGGGTTTTGACCTAGAGGCCTGTAGGATGCGGTGGGAACACCCGCCCACGACTCGTTTTGGCCACTCCCACCTCTGCCTTCGCCTCCCTGTCGCGTGACCCGGCGCCAGCGCTCACACGCGGCCCGATCCCGGATTTCGAGAGCCGGTCCGGCACTTATCTGGTGCGTTTCGCCCAATGCGAGCAGGATCTGGATGCGATTTGCCGTCTTCGTTTCGAGGTCTTCAATCTCGAGTTGGGGGAAGGGCTGGATGCGGCCCATGTCGCTGGTGAGGATCGTGATCCCTACGATGCCCAGTGCCAGCATCTGATGGTGGAGTTCTTCCCGGAAGAGGGTGGTATAGACGCGGCGCCCATCGTGGTGGGTACTTATCGCCTGCAGACCGCGGCCAGTGCCGAGAGCGGCGTGGGCTTCTACAGCGCCAGCGAATTCGATCTCAGTGGCCTGCCACAGAGCATGCTGGAGGATGCGATCGAACTTGGACGCGCCTGCGTGCGTAAGGAACATCGCAATCGCCGCAGCCTGTTTCTGCTTTGGAAAGGCCTGGCCGCCTATGTGTTGTGGCACCGCAAGCGGTACTTCTTTGGCTGCAATAGTCTCACGACCGAATCGGAGCTCGAAGGCTGGCGCATGATGCGTTACCTCACCGAGCACGGCCATGTGCATCCCAAGTTCCTGGCCGATCCGCAGCCCGGATATGAGTGCGGTTCGCCGGCGCCGGCCGCACCCGAGGATGAAATGCCTCTGGAGATCCCACCGCTGTTCGGAATCTACCTGCGCTATGGCGCTAAGGTATGCGGACCGCCGGCCCACGACTCGCTGTTCCACACCATTGATTTCCTCACTGTGGTGGACCTCGATGAAATGGACGAGCGGACCTTCCAGAACTTCGCGTCCGACCGATGATCGCCTTCCTGGGGCACCTCCGTGCCCTCCTCCGCCTGCTGCTGCTTGCGCCCATCCTGCTGATTCTGATCATCAGCTGGATTCTGCCGTTGCTCCTGGCCCTGTTCTCGAAACGTGGCGCCTCGCATTTGCGCGTGCGCTTGATGGGCATGTGGGCCCGAGCTTCCTTAGCAGTGATGGGGGTGCGCGTGCGTTCGGAAGGCACACCCCCCAAGGTGCCGTTCTTCTTGGTGTCGAACCATCTGACTTACCTCGACATCCTGGTGTTGTGGAGTCGCATCGATACCTACTTCCTGGCGAAGTCCGAGTTGGGCGGTTGGCCAGTGCTTGGCCCCCTCATTCGCGCAGCGGGAACCATGTTCATCAACCGCAAGTCACGCGCCGATGTGTTGCCGGCCATTGAACGCGTGAAGTCGCGCTTGGCACTCGGCAACGGAGTGGTGTTCTTTCCCGAAGGAACCAGCAGTAGCGGTGGCGACGTCCTGCCGTTCAAGTCGAGCCTGTTCCAAGTTGCTTTGCATACCGGCTTGCCGGTGCACGTCGCGTGCCTGAAATATCAGAGCCGTGATCCGAACAGCATCACCGAACTGGAAGTGTGTTGGTGGGGAGAGATGACCTTCGGCGATCATTTCTATCGCATGCTCACGCGTCGGGGGATCGATGCGCGCATCCGCTTCCTGGAGGAACCGGTGCAAGCCGATTGCCGCAAGGAGTTGGCCAACGCCGCGCGGGAACGTCTGCTGGAGGCCTTCGAGCCGATGCATAATTGGACCCACGTGAAGCCGGAAGAAGACTCGGGCATTCCGGATTAGCGCAGATGTCGAAACGTCGCCGGTTGCTCTACCTGTATTTGGCGCTCCTGGTGGCGTCGAACCTGACACGATTTCTGGTCGACAGTACTCCGCCGCTGGAGCGCGGGGATCAGGTCGCGCGGTTGCAGGTGGTGGACGACTATGAGCGCGGGAAGGAAGAGGTGTGTTTGGTGTTCCGCAGGCACACGCCTTTGCCGCCGCCGACCTTGGAGGACGTCCTCAACATCGAGGACTATCCCACCGTGGTGTTGTTGCATGGCAGCCCAGGCAACCTGCAGGACTTTCGTGGCTTCATGGAACAGCTGCCGGATCGCTTCCAGGTGTTGGTGCCGGACCTTCCAGGCTTCGGAAAATCGCGCGCGCGTCTTCCGGACTACAGCCCCGGCGCTCATGCGGAGTACCTGGTGCAACTGCTCGACGCGCAGGCATTGCAGAGCGTGCATCTGGTCGGGTTCAGCATGGGTAGTGCCGTGGCATTGGAATTCGCCCATCGTTATCCCGAGCGCGTGGATTCGCTGATCTTCGCCGGCGGGATTGGCGTCGAGGAGTTGGAGCTGTTCGGGGATCATGCCTTGAACCACAGTGTGCATGCAGTGCAGGCTGGATTGCTGCAGGCAGCGGAGTGGTTGCTACCGCACTTTGGCATGTTGGAACGCCAGCCTCTGAATGTGGCTTATGCGCGAAATTTTTTCGACTCCGATCAGCGTCCGTATCGGCGTTGGTTGAAGGAGCTGGAAGCGCCGATGTTGATCCTGCATGGCACCGAGGATTTCCTCGTTCCGGTTGAGGCGGGACGGGAGCATCATCGCCTGGTTCCACAAAGCGAGTTGATCGAATACGACGACAGTCATTTCCTCCTGTGGTCGCGCCCGGAGGTAATCGCTGCGGATGTCGCGGAGTTCGTCGATTCGGTGGGTGCGGAAGAAGCGGTCACGCGCACCGATGCGGAAGATGCGCGAGTAGCGGCGTCGGCGGAGGACTTTGATCCTGCCGTCATCCCGCCCTTCGCTGGACCGGCATTGTTGTTCGCGATGTTGATGTTGGCTCTCGCGACCTTGGTCTCGGAAGACCTCACTTGCATCGCCACAGGCCTACTTGTCGCGCAAGGACGCATCAGCCTCATCGCAGGAAGCACAGCCTGTTTCGCGGGCATCCTGATCGGCGACGTCCTCCTATTCCTCGCCGGCCGCGCGCTCGGTCGCGGTGCTGTCCGACGGATTCCCCTGCGCTGGCTCCTCACTCCCGCCGCCGTCGACCGCGCCTCCGCCTGGTTCCGACGTCGTGGCGCTTGGGTCATCTTCGCTTCCCGCTTCATGCCCGGCTTGCGCCTTCCGACGTACTTCGCTGCCGGCGTCTTGAAGACTCGCTTCCTTTGGTTCCTGCTGTACTTCAGCCTTGCCGGTCTACTCTGGACGCCCACCCTCGTGTGGATTTCCAGTCGCCTCGGCATCGGCGCCGAAACATTGCTCGCGCGTTTCCAAGATCATGCAGTGTGGGTCCTACTCGGCATCCTGCTCCTGGTCTTCGTGATGCTGAAGTTGGTGGTGCCCTTGTTCAGCTTCCGCGGCCGCCGCTCCCTTGTTGGTTCCTTCCGACGCAAACGGCATTGGGAATACTGGCCGCGTTGGCGCCTCTACCTTCCCATCCTTCCCGCCATCTTGAGTGCAGCGTGGAAGTACCGCAGTCTGCGTTTGGTCACTGCCGTGAACCCCGCCATGGAAGGCGGTGGATTGGTCGGCGAATCCAAGAGCGCCGTGTTCCGACGTCTTGCCGGCGACCACGTGCCTCCTTGTGGTTTTCTCGCTGCCGACCGCACTTTGGAAGAACGCATTGGCGAACTCGTCGCTTGGATGCGCGAAGACGCGGTGCATTTCCCCGTCATCCTCAAGCCGGATGCGGGCGAGCGCGGTTTCGGTGTGCGCAAGATCGACAACCTGGAAGAAGCACGCACTTGGCTTCAGGAATACCCGCGGGAAGCGATCGCGCAACCCTTCGTGGAAGGCTTGGAGTTTGGCATCTCTTATCTGCAACTGCCCGGACAGGTGCAAGGCCGCATCACTTCCATCGCAGCGAAGATCCCGCCTTCGGTGACCGGTGATGGCAAGCACACCCTCGAACGCCTCATCTTGAATCACCCGCGCCATGTCGCCATGGCCGACATCCTGCTCGGCAGTGAAGCGGAGCATCTCTATGAGATTCCTGCGGCAGGGGAAGAGGTGGCGTTGCACACCCTCGGCACGCATGCCTTGGGCGCGGAGTTCGTCGACCGCAACGATCTGCTGACGCCGGCACTGGAGGCGGCAATCCGTGAGATCAGTTCCCGCCTGCCCGGTTTCCACATGGGGCGCTACGATTTGCGCGTGCCGTCGATTGAAGATTTGCAGGCAGGGGAGAACCTCAGCATCTTGGAGCTCAACGGCCTCACCGGCGAACCCGCGCATCTTTACGATCGCAAGCATTCGGTTCGCGTCGCACGTGCGACCCTGCGCACCCTATGGCGCGATGCCTTCGATATCGCCGCCGCCAACCGCGCTGCCGGAGCCAAGATGAGCCGTTGGAGCGAACTGTGGCGTCTCTACCGCAGCAGCCGTTAAGCCGGGCGGCTATCCTGTCGCGCATGTCCGTTACCGTCTGGTTCAATCCCGCCTGCTCCAAGTGCCGCGCCGTGAAGTCCTTGCTGGAAGAGCGTGGCATCGAAGCGCACTATCGCCTTTACTTGGAAGAGGCGCCGACCGTGGCAGAATTGCAGGACCTCATCACTAAGCTCGATGATCCCGAAGCCGCACAATTGTTGCGCGGCAAGGAAGCGGAGTACGTCGCGCGGGATCTCGACAACGCCACTGCCGAAGCGCGCATCGCTGCAGCAGTCGAAGTACCGAAGCTGATCAACCGCCCCATCGTGGTGAACGGGGATCGCGCCATCGTCGCGCGTCCGGCGGATTTGGCGGCAAAGGTTTTGGATTGAATCTGCATCGCGGGGGTTAAACTTCGCGGATGCATTTCTTCCGACTCCTTCCTTATTTACTGGCGTTCCTTTTCCTCGCTCTGCCTTCCTGCGGCGGCGGGGAGACTTCGGTCGAGGAGCGCATGGATGCATTGCGTGATAAGGATTTCGAGGTCGCCGACTATTGGCAAGACTTCGATGGGATAGCTGCAGGGATTCGGAGCTTGATCAAGGCGGAGTCCGGCGTCGACCTCCGGGATGTGGATATTCGCCTTGCCGATCGCGATGAGATGGCCGATGCCTTCGTGTCCAACGTGTCTCCGCAACTGGACTTGTTGGGAGAGGAGATGGTCGATCATGTGATCCTGGCACAGCAGATCAAGATTGCCCTGCTCGGCATCTATGACATCTCCGAGAAGGAGATCCTCATCTGCCAGGAGAACTTCCCATTCCTCGCAGAGTTCGTTGCCATGCCGGACCTCGACAGTTTGGATGCGATGAAGGCGGTCTTGATTCACGAGGCCAGTCATGCCGTCGCCGACCTCAATTGGGATCTGGCCGCAAGCATGAAGGATCTGGAAGACGCCAACCACCTCGCCGGCCTCAGTGCAGTGATCGAAGGATATGCTCAATACCTCGCGCGCAAGATCTGCACGCAGGAAGGGCTGGTGGAAGGATTCGAGACCTTTACCGCAGCCGTCGGTGCGACTCCCGAGACCGATAACGAGATGGAAAAGTTGGTGTTGGAGGCGGCAACCGCCAACGTCAGTTTCCAGTACTACGATGGTGAAGATTTCGTGCGCGCCATCGTCGAGGCAAAGGGAGAGGAAGCGATTGCAGGTCTCTTCGCCGACCCACCCCTCGACCACGCCTATGTTTCGCATCCGGATTGGTATCTGGACCCAAGCATCGCCGAACGTGGCAGCATGGATCTGGAATCCTTCCTCGACCTGTTCGAGAACGAATTCGCGGGCTCTGCATCCGGCAACCAGGTTGAGATGAATTCTCCCACCTTCCGCGCCGCCATGTCACCTCTCCCCGCGGAAGACATCGACGCCATCGAGGAGCTGGTCCTGGCGAATCGCATCAACGCGATCGTCGAAGGCGGCGGCGCACAGATGCAAGCGATGGTGCTTTATGAGTGCCGTTCCAGCGTCGATGCCGCAACCATGGCCGGTTACAGCGAACGTCTCCTGCGTGCTCGTGATGAAGCCTTCAAGGAGGGTTCGACTCGCATCACCGAAGCCCTCTACGAAGACTTCGAGGCCGGTCCCTGGGAAGGGATGCGTGTCGACAAGACCATGAAGATGGGCCGACAGGAAATCGTGGCCACCACTTTCATCCTGCAGTACAGCAACTTGTCTTCCGAACTGAGCTTCATCGGACATGACGTCGATGTCGACGAGATCCGCGAGTACTACGCAGACCTCACGGAAGCGGCATTCCCCGAAAAGAAGTAAGCGCTAGCCTCAGGGTCGAAACGAAGACCTTTAAAGCGAGACCCGGTCAGGCCCTTTCAGGTCGTACTTCCGGCGTCGCACGATGAAGTGGTCGCCGTGAATCCGACGCTTGCGGAAGCCGAGCAGGTGGAAGATCTCCACCGTCGCCCAACGTGCGACCTTACGGTTCACGCGGATCGCGCCTGGCTCATCCTTCAGGCGCTTGACGCCCGGCAACCAATGCACGATGCGGTCCAATCGCATGCGTCGCATCCAACGCGACAAGGTCAGCCATTTCGGGTGCACATCCAGTGCAAGGAAGAAACCATCATCGCCTTTGCCCTGGTACAGCGGCAACAAGATGCGTGCGCGATAGAAGGTTTCGATCTCGCCTTGGAAACGATCCTCGGCGACCACCTCTCCGCGACTGACTTTGCGGAAGTTGCGATAACCCGGACGCATGCGGAAGCCGTGGTCTTCGGTGATCGCATGGCGATAACGAATGCCCAACCATTGCGGCAGTTCGCCCCGGCTCTGACGCAGAATCTCCGAAGCATGCCGGGTCTCCGGCATCTGGTCTTCGGTGAGACAGCGCGCACCGATCAAGGCGCGCCAAATGGCAGCTTCGTGGAAGTCGACAGCGGAATCCGCGTGATGTTCACCACCTTCGAATCCCATCGTGACCACACCCATGTTATTGAGGTGTTCGAGCAGGGCGCCTTCGAGTTGTTCCTCTAGGCCGAGGATCACCGGCACCGGGAAGCTGCGCGCGAACTTGCGGTTACGAATGGTGTCGCCGATGCAAGCGAAGGGTTGCCCTTCCGCCGACGAAGTATGCAAGTCGAGGAAGTAGACCTCGCCGCGATGACTTCCGATGACATTGCGCAAGGTCTCGAGCAACTCGCGCTGCTCCAAGGTCTCTGCGCATCCATCTTCCAGGGTGTCGATTTGCGCGACGCGTTCCGGCAACCAAGCACGGTTCAAGTCGCGGTCGAGGTAACGGGTCTTGGCTTCAAGGGCGCGCAGGTTGCCAGCCATGCCGACCAGCGTGCCACGCATTTCAGGGCGCGCACTTTGAAGACGTTCGAACACGCGTTGCAGTGCGAAGACTCCTGCGGGCTCATTGCCGTGGATGCCACCGAGGCACAGCACCAACGCACCGTCCTCTTGGCCGTCGTAACGACCAAGGACTCTCGGGAGGCGGCTCATGGCCGCTGCTGTCGAGATTCCGGATTCCAATTCCCTGCCTCCATGGGGGTGAAAACTACCCCTTTCATCGCCCATCTCACTCCTACTCCTTGAGCTTGCTCTCGAGCAGGCGCGCGGCGATTCCCATGAGGATGTCTTCCGTAACCATGCCGACCAAACGGTTGTCGGCGTCGACCACGGGCAGACAGGATATCTTCTCGCGACGCATCAGCGCGATGGCATTCAAGGTACGTGTGTCCGGAGTGACCCGGATCGGATCCTTGTCCATGACCTCGCTGACGGGCACCTGAGTCTCTTCGGAGGTGCGTCCAAAGGCGAAGCGCATGAGTACCCTGTGAGTTAACAAGCCCACGAGGTTGTGATTGTCGTCCTCCACTGGGATGTGACGCAAGTGCCACCAATCCATCATGTTGGCAGCCAGGTCGACCAGCTCGGTCTCGCGGACAGTGAACAGGTCCGTGTTCATCAGTGAGGAAATGCGCTCATATTGATCGCGCCAACTCACCGACATCTCCGAGACTTCCGCCAGCGGCCACTCGTGCAGCGGCGCTCCGGTCTCTTGGTTGCGGATCGAGCAGCTAACCAAGGCCGACAAGGTTTCCTTCACCGTGGCTTCTGGACGCATCTTCGCCGCCGACATCAACATCCACCGCGCGCCGGTCCGTTCCCGCGCCACACGTTCCTGCACCACACCGAGATAACGGTCGATGTCTTGGGTGTCGATCTTCGCCAGCTCCAAACCACGACGCGCCATCGGGATCAACACCGCAAGGATGAGATCGTGGGTGGGGTAGGTCTTGCCGTCGACCCAAGTGAGTTGGGCATCCAGGCCTAGACGTGCGGCGGCAAGGAGGTTGTTCTTGCAGTCGTCGAAATCCATGCGCCCGCGCGGATCGCCGATCTCTTCCGCAACACCCTTCATGAGACCGATCCAGAAAGCCGCATTGCCGACTTCATCATGCACCGATGGGCCAGCCGGAAGCAGACGGTTTTCGATGCGCAGGTGTGGCTTGCCATCCGAGATGCCATAACAGGCGCGGTTCCAGCGGTAGACGGTGCCGGTGTGCAGGCGCAGCGCATCCAACTTCGGCGCGCGTCCTGCAGCGAGTGCTTCGAACGGATCTTCGTATTCTTCCGCACCGATCAAGGTGCGATAACGAGCGATGTCTTCGCGGTAAAGCTCGACGACCGAATCCTTCACCCACGAACCACCGAAGCTCACGCGCGGCGGCATTTCACGATGATGCACTTCCGATCGCCGGGTATCCACCGACTGTTGGAACAGGGCCAAACGTGTTTCGCGCCAAAGGCGTTTGGTGAACAGCAATGGCGAATTGACGGAGCACGCCATCACCGGCGCTGCGATCAACTGCGACACGTTGTAGTGCTTGGCGAACTCTTCCGCATCGATCTGCAGGTGCACCTGATACGAGGTGTTGCAAGCCTCGAGCATGATGGTGTCGTGGGTCAGACGTAGATCATCAATACCCTTGATGCGCATGCGGAAAGGGCCCCCACGCAACTGCGCCAATGCATCATTCAATGCGAAGTAGCGCGGGTTGGGGGTCATGTTGTCGAGCGTCATGTCCTCCATCTCAAGAGTGGGGAGGATGCCGGTCAGGACCATGTCGCCGCCGGCCGCTCGTGCAGCGACACGCGCCTTCTGCACCAGATCATTGTTCTGTGATTCCAGCTGACGCAAGCAATCGCCCTCCAGGTCCAACGGGTCAAGGTTGCACTCGAGGTTGAAGCGCGCGAGCTCCGGCGTGAAGTGATCATCATCCAAAGCCTCGAGCAGTCGTGCACCGAGGTTCGCCGGACGCATGCCTTTATCGACTAGGAACATCTCCTGTTCCGCGCCGATGCGTTGGCGATCGTTCTCGAAGGACCGGTCCTTGACCATCTTCTCCAACGCCTGGAGGTCACGCAAAAGCGCTTTCGTGAATAACCGCAGCTGGTCCTCATCGCGGTAGCTAGTGACGTTGAATTCGCCCATCGCCGACCATGGTAACGCCTTAGGGTTATCCGGTGGCGAAGAATCAGGTGCAACAAGTTGTGTGGATGCGTATACTGTAAGCGTGGTTAAGAACATTCCAGATAGTCCTTCCCGAACCGCTTATCTCAATTTGGTCATCGCATGGGATTCCCTGCACAGTGACTTCGCCAAGCTATTCCGCGCCCACGGCCTCACGCCCACAGTGTTCAATGCCATGCGCATCCTGATTCAGGGGCCCAAAGAAGGCATGCGGATTGGGCAAGTCGGGGCCGGCTTGATCCAGAGCGTCCCCGATATCACACGTCTGCTCGATCGCATGGAGCGCGATGGTTTCGTGGTGCGTTCGCGAGATCTCGAGGATCGTCGCGCGGTCACGGTGCGGCTTACTGCGGAAGGGCGTCGCAAGTGCGAGGGTCTTTACCCTGCAGTGACGAAGATGCATAAGGATCAGCTCGCGCATATGTCGGACCGCGACTTGAATGTGATGGCGCGCCTGCTCGAGAAGGCGCTCGACCGTTAAGAGTTCTTCTGTCGAAGGCGTTTGCGGCGCCGCACACTGTGGGGCAGCCACCAAAGGTAGACCCCGCTGATCCAAAGGAACAGGATCACCAACCCCACGGGCAGAAACAGTCCGAGTTTGGCCCATGGGTGGAACCATGATCCGTCGTGCAGACTCTCGAGCCAATCGGAGCGGCGTTTCGCTACCTGCAAGACGGCACCACTGGCACCATCCAGTTGCACTTCCACGCCGTTTTGGCAGCGCACCTTCACCACACCTTTGGAGGGGCGGACATCCAGGCGGTCGATATCGGCCCAACTCGCGACCTCGGCTTCCGGCACCCGTCGCACCACCTCAAGCAGTTCGGCATGGGGGAGGGACGGCACCGACATGGCACCGCGCTGCGTCGGCGGCTGCACCCAACCCCAATCCTTTTTCATCTGCAGCAGCAGACCGGTGGCGATGACCACCAGGAAGGGGAGCGCCGTCACGATGGCGCCGAGGCGATGCCAGCGCCGCGCAAGACGAGGGATGCGAGCCATGGGGGGCGAGAATATCCCTCCGAACATTCCGTGTCGATGGCCCTGGGGGACGTCATCCGTTTACGCCAGAGGTCTGAATCCTCAAATGCGAAATCGCGGGAATCCTTGCCCATGAAAGAGCTTGGAACCGCTAAGGTCGCCTAAACAACGCTGACCCCCGTCAGTCCCCTCTTGTTCTCCGTGCCTTGCCCTTGAGCCACGCCCCCCATTCGCATATCCCTGAATCCCTGGAGCAACAGCTCCAGGCGGACTGGGAGCAAACCTATCAGGCCTTCCAGGACTTTCTGCAAGTCCCCGAGCGTCTTCGTTTCCAGCACCTCGGAAGCCTCTTTGAGGTCCTCTACCCCTGGATCGAGCGCGGGGTGCGCAGCCTGACGGTGCGCCATTTCATCCTGCTGCCCACGGAAATGGCAGTAGCGAGGCTGTTTGCGAAGACTTGTAGGCGGGAGAGCTTGCCGAAATCCCATGTGATCTTCCAGATTTGGGTCGAATCCTCCCTGTTGAGGGATGTGGCCAATCCGAAGGATGAGCTGGGATCCACCAATGGGGCCGCTGGCGAGCCGAGTGCCCGCCTGCAACATCGTTTCAATCGTCTGCCCTATGCCGATCGAGCACTTCTCTACCTCTATATGGTGGAGCGCTGCAGTGTTCGCGAGGTCTCGGGATACACTGGGATTCCGCAGGCCTATGCCGTCGAGAGCCTGGGAAGGATTTGGGCAAGAGTCCAGGAAGGCCTTTCCGAGCGGGATGTCCCTCGAGGATGGCGCTCACCCCAGCTCGATGAACAGGGTTGTGTGCGGGAAAATGGCCAAGAGGGGAATGCCTAGGATCTCCAAGGAATGTTCGCGGAACAC
>JBMYYH010000048.1:0-20984 GCA_049609225.1 Planctomycetota bacterium
CGCCGAGCGCTGGTCCCCTGGCCATCACCTCCAACGATACGGATGGTGAACTTCCTGTCGAAAGCGTGGATCCTTCCGAGACCCGCGACTTCCTCGAAGGCCTCCAAGGACGTGGCATGCTTCAGACCGGTGAAGACCCCAACGCCCTGTGGGCGGTGCCAGTCTCCAATCCGAATCGCGGCGAGCACTAGTTTCGCTCGAGCGGCGAAGACCCGAACCGAATGCTCGTGAATCTCGCCATCTTGGCGCTTCTCCTGCCACAGGAGACGCCCCCGACCCCCGAGCCGGACCCCCAAGTGATTGAGGTTCCGGCTCCAGTCGTTCCGCCGGAAACACCGCGAGTTCCCTTGCTGCGTGATCAGAACCTGCATCTGCAGGCGGTCGTCCGCGGCAGCGCATTGGCGGAGTTGGAGAAGGAACTCATCGACTTGCACAAGAAGCTGGGGCCATCCCTGGTGGAAGTGCAGTTCTCCTTCTCGACTGGCACCGACAACGCAACCGCTTTCATCACCTCGGGCGTGGTCTTGGATAACTACGGCTTGGTGGTCGTCCCCATCATGCTGGACGAAGAGCAGCGGGATGTCACCTTGGATGGAATCTTGGTGCAGCGTATGGATGGCTACCAGTTCAAAGGCGAACTGCTGGATTGGAATGCCGATTACGGAATCTCCTTGTTGCGTGTTCCGGAACTGAAAGGCCTGGCGCCCCAGTTCTGGAATGGAACCTGGATGCAGGAAGGTTCCGTCGTCATGAGCATGGGCAATGGTCTCGGCCTACGCGCTTCGATGCAGATGGGCATCCTCGCTGGGCGGGGGCGCAGTATCGAAAAGGCCTATGGATTACTGCAGATCACTAACCCTGTGAACCTTGCCGATAACGGCGGCCTGCTGGCGAATCGTCGCGGTCAGGTGGTGGGCGTCTTGATGACTTCCTATGCGGATCTCATCGCCCAACGCCAAGAAGCCATGACCTCCGAGGAGAAACCCTTGCGTGGTGTCGAGGAAGCCAAGAGGGCCGAAGGCGTCAGTTTCGCGATCCCGATTGAGTTCGTCTTCCGATCTTTTGAGGATCACTTCCCGGTCCTGCCCAAACCACGTCTGCTTGGCGTGATGGTCAATGCAGAGATCCGCGTGGTCCAGCAAGCGGGCGCCGAGCCGAGTTATGTGTGGCAGCTGCGTCTTACGGGGGTCGAACCTGATAGCCCGGCCGACCACGCAGGCCTCAAAGAGGGCGACGTCATCCTCAGCTTGGATGGCAAGCCGACCACCAATCTTCAGGAACTCGGTCTCGCGATTCATGGATCGCCCTTAGCGACCACGATCATCGTGGCGCGCGATGAAAAGAGGCTGCAACTGCCTCTCGAGTTCCAGCGGCCTTAGATCCGCTTTGCGCCAGCGCCTGGTGGCGTGGCCGCAAGGGGGTTAACCACCTTGAATGGCCGTGTGCTCATCAATGATGCGCATCGCTTCGCGCACCTGAGGCGTGTCGTAGCCAAGGTCCGTACGCCCGACGAATTCGCGCATGTCGGCAGAGGCTTCGGCCAGCCGGCCTAGCTCATAACGGCATAGTGCGCGCGAGTGGTAGGCGATCTCAGCATTGGGGTCGAGTCCCAAGATGGTGGAGTACTGGACCTCTTCTTGGCGTAGATCATGATCGCGCTTGAAGATGGTTGCCATCACGAAGCGAATGGCGACCTCGCGTCGGATGTCGCCATCAAGGTCGCGGTAGAAGCGTTCCTCTTGGGCGAGGGTCAGCTGCGGATCCGTGAGCACCCGGTTCTTGTATTGACGCGATTGCTCCAGCAAATCAATCGCAGAACTGAGGTCTGCCAATGCCTGCTCATCCTTGCCTTGCAGGGCCCGCACCTGGCCCCGCATCTCAAGCGAGTTGAGGTCTTCCGGCACTTCCGCCAAGACATCATCAAGCAGTTCCTCGGAATCGACGAAGTGCGTTTGCGCTTTGACTGCGCGCTCTTCGCTGGCTTTCAGCTTTGCTGCCTGAAGCTTCTCATCCGGCTCTGGATAGGCCATCAAGCCGGCCTTCTCCTCTTGGGCGAAGCCATAAAGCATCGACCCATAGCGGAAGTGGAACTCAGCCATGGAGTAATCGGCCTTGTAACTCTCCAGTTCTTCCTGAGCGATCTCCAGGAAGGTGTATGCGCGCGCGACCTGGGCAAGGTCACGCTGCATCACGAGGGAACGCCCCGCGAGCAGATTGAGGCCGCCATCGTCTTCATCGAGCTTCAGTCCCAGTTGGGACTGTTGGAAAGCTTGGACGTAGCGGCCTTGTTGGAAATACTGACCAGCCCGAAAGCGGAAATCCTCCACACGCGCCTCGTCGTTCTCGCTTTCCGTGCTGGAACATGCACCGAAAAGGAGCAGAAGGGCGGGGAAGAGGGAAATCCGGGGTTTGGGCATGGTGCGAGTAGTCGCGGGTTGAACTTAGGTTACTCGCCGTCCCAGAGCCAGGGAGCGGTAATCGGGGTCCAGTCTTCGGTTCCTTCCGGGAAGAAGATGCCCAGCTCGCGCTCAGCACTTTCCGGGCTATCGGAGCCGTGAATCAGGTTGTAGCTGCGGGAGCAACCGAAATCGCCACGGATGGTTCCGGGCTCTGCTTCGTTGCCGAAGGTCTTGCCCATCAAGGTACGGGCCACGGTGACGGCACCAGGGCCGCGCAGAGCCATGGCGAAGATGGGGGAGCTGGTCATGAAACCCACCAGGCCCGGGTAAAACGGGCGATCGACGTGCTCGGCGTAGTGCTGAGCGGCGATTTCCTGGGACATGGTCATGAGCTTCAGACCGACGATCTGCAGACCTTTCTCCTCGAAGCGAGTGAGAATGCGGCCAGCGAGGCCCCGATGCAGGGCATCGGGCTTAAGAAGGATGAGAGTGGTTTCCACGATTGGCAGGGTGCCGGTTGATTCCGGGGCGAGGAGGATAGGATTTCCAGCCAAAGTTTGCCAGTTTCCGCGTTGATGATTGCAGAGGCACCCCTAGAATATGCGCCGATTCTCACCCTGGCCCAACCAAGTCTTGGGAGCAGGTCTGTTCTTTCGCCCCTCCATTGGAAGAGAATCTTGTCCGATCCCTCCCCCCAGGAGCCAGAAGAGTCCGTCCGCGATGAACGTCGTTACAAGGATGCCTCGCACCTCACATTGGGGTTCGAGTTCTCCGTTTCGATTGCCATCTTCGGAGCCCTCGGTTGGTTCTTGGATCGCTGGACTGGCCTGCTCGATGTTTTCCCGGTCTTTCTTTTGATCGGTGTTTTCCTCGGACTCGGCCTTGGGATTTACCGCCTTCAGCTGAAGCTGGGGCAAGGTTCCATGACCACCTCTAAAGATGATTCATCTGAAGAGGATCAAGAAGCATGAAGCTCTTCACCCTCCTCCTTGCGCTCGGCCTTGCTGCCCTCGTGTTGTTCCCTGCGGAATGGCGCCTGGCACTGGCTGTCGGTTGGGTTCCCGCGATCCTCGCGGAAGCTCTGCTGGCAAAGCGCCGCCTTGCGGTGGTCGGCAAGCAGGTTCGGAATCATCAGTTCCTCACGGTCCTGGTGTTTGGCTTCTTGGGTCGCTTGACCTTGATTTTCGTCGGTGCCATTTTGGGCGCCAAGGCGGATCTTTATCCGGAGGGTCCCTTCATGGCCGCTTGCCTCGCCGCGATTCTCGTGGGGGAGGCGGTCTCACTGCCGCTGCTGGCCAAGGCCGCGCGGCAACATCGAACAACGTCCGAAACGTCGTTCGACCAACATCCACCACGCACTGATCCGTGATCAACTCCCTCCTGAACAACACTGCGAACACGCTTTCCGCCGCCGGTGGTGAGGGTGGTTCCGAGGGTAGCCCGTTCGACCAGCTGTTCTCGCACGTCGTTCCTCAGGAGGCTTACCTGGGAATGAACATGCCGACCTTGTTCGGGCTCCAGGTCTACGACATCCAGATCTTCCAGGTTCTGTCGATCCTCGTGACCTTGATTGCCTTTGCCGGCGTCCACAAGGCGATTGTGACCAACTCCGGTGGCTGGATGACCCGCGTATTCGCAGGCTGGGTCGCTTGGTTGCGGGATGAAGTCGTCTATCCCAACTTGGGCAAGAAGGATGGGCAGAAGCTCCTGCCATTGTTCCTGTCGCTGTTCTTCTTCATCGCCTTCATGAACCTGCTTGGTCTGGTGCCAGGCGGCCTGACGGCGACTGCAAGCGTCTACGTGACTGCTGGACTCGCCGTGCTCACCTTGTTGGTGATGCTGGTCGGCGGCATGATCGCGCAAGGCCCCGTCAAGTTCTGGGTCAGCTTGATCCCGGGCGGCGTGCCTGGATTCCTGGTGCCACTCATCTTCCCACTGGAAGTTGCTGGCCTGATTATTAAGCCATTCGCACTGACCATGCGTCTGATGGCGAACATGACGGGGGGACACCTCGTCATCCTGTCTTTCCTCGGCCTGATGTTCTTCTTCGGGCAGAGCAGCGCTGCTGTCGGTTGGGGGGTTAGCCCTCTAGTCGTCGGCATGTCTGTCTTCATGATGATCATCGAGGGCTTCGTTGCCCTCCTGCAGGCTTATGTGTTTACGCTCTTGTCGGTGATTTTCGTCGGCATGTGCCTGCATCCTGACCACTAAACCACTTCCCAAAGAACCTAAAGAGATGCTCAATCTTCTCGCTGAAGTCGCCACCGTCGTCCAAGATGGGGCCACTGTTACTCACGCTCTCGGTGCCGTTGGTGCCGGCCTCGCCGTCATTGGCGCTGGACTCGGTATCGGCATGATTGGTGGCAAGGCCGGTGAGGCCATTGCCCGTCAGCCCGAAGCTGCTTCCGACATCAAGGGCAACGCAATTGTCCTGGCGGCTCTCATCGAAGGTGCAACCTTCTTTGCGATCGTCGTCGGCCTGCTCTTCGCCCTCAAGTAACCCCTTTCGGGAAGTGTGCGTCTGCTCGGCATCTCGCCGGGCAGACGCAGGTTCCCGGCCTCGTGTCTCATGATGCATTCACTACTACTCGCCGGCGGGAATGGCCTCAACAGCCTTCTCGAAGTCGGTTCCGGAGCATTCGTCTGGACCATCATCATTTTCGTTTGCTCGCTTCCATTCATGTGGAAGTTCGTGTTCGGGCCCATCACCCGTGCACTCGAAGAGCGTGAAAGTGGATCGCGCAATGCCGCTGCTGCCGCAGAGGCCGCGCGTGAGGAGACCGAGCGCCTGAAGGCTGCAATCCAGGATGACCTGGATACGGCCCGTCGCGAAGCCGCCAAGCAGGTGGCCGATGCGAAAGCTCGTGCTGCAGAGCGCGAAAAGGAGTTGATGGCTGCCGCCAAGGATGAAGCCGAAAAGGAGCGCGCACGCGCCAAAGCCGAAATCGATCAGGCTCTCAACAGCGCACGCGAACTGCTGCGTAAAGAGGCTGTCGAGCTTGGTGTTGGTGTTGCTGAGCGTGTCATCCGCCGCGAGTTCTCGGAGGCCGATCAGTCGCGCCTCGTCGAGGACTTCCAGAAGGAGGCCAACCTCAACTAGCCAATGGCTATTGCCCACATCTCTCCCGCTGCCCGTCGTTACGGTCGTGCCCTCTTTGAGGTCGCGCAGGAACAGGGCTCGCTGGATTCGGTCCGCGCGGACTTGAAGTTGCTCGGTACCGTCTTGGCGGATCCGGAAACTTCCGCGGCCCTGGGTGATCCCCGGATCGACGATCGCCAGAAACGAGCCCTGCTCGATAAGGCCTTCGGCGAATTCCTCCATGAGCACACCCGCTTCCTGTTGGGTGTCCTTGAGCGACGCCAGCGTTTGGTGTTGCTCCTCCAGATTCCCACCGCGTTCGCCGATCTGCTGGATTCCCATGAAGGGCGTCAGCGCGGCGTGCTCGAATCCGCTTCCACCCTGAGCGACGAGAAGCGTCAAGCCGTAGAGGCTGCGCTTTCCCAGTCGACCGGCAACAAGGTCTCGCTCGAGACTGAAGTCAACGAGGATCTCCTCGGTGGCGTGCGTGTCACTCTGGGCGGAACCCGCTACGACGGCTCCGTCCGCGGTCGCTTAGACCGCCTCCGTCAAAACCTCGAGAACGTGGAGCTCGGCTGAGCTCCCTGATCCGCAAGGATTTCCACCATGGAACTGCAACCATCTGAAGTCACCTCGGTCCTCAAGAAGGAGATCGAGAGTTTCCAGACCGGCTCTTCGACCGAAAAGGTCGGCCAGGTCCTGCAAGTCGGCGACGGTGTCGCTCGCGTCTACGGTCTCGACGACTGCATGATGTCGGAGCTGATCGAGTTCTCCGGAGGTGCGATGGGCATGGCCCTCAACCTCGAAGAGGACAACGTCGGTTGTGTGCTGCTGGGTGATGCTGCCTCCGTTAAGGAAGGCGACATCGTCAAGAGCACCGGACGCATCATCTCGGTCCCGACCGGCGAAGCCCTGCTGGGCCGCGTCGTCAACGCACTGGGTGTTGCCCAGGACGGCAAAGGACCGATCAACTCCACCGACGACGATCTCCGTCCGATCGAGCAGGATGCTCCTTCGGTGGTGGAGCGTGAGCCAGTGTCCGAGCCGATGGCTTCCGGACTCAAGGCCATCGACGCCATGATCCCCGTCGGCCGTGGTCAGCGCGAGCTGGTCATCGGTGACCGTCAGACTGGTAAGACCGCCATCGCGATCGACGCCATCATCAACCAGAAGTCCACGGGCGGGGGAGACCCCAGCAACGAGGACCAGGTGATGTGCGTGTACGTCGCAGTGGGTCAGAAGCAGTCCACCGTGGTGGATGTGCAGCGCAAGCTCGAAGAAGCAGGCGCGATGCCATACACCATCATCGTGAACGCCTCGGCGTCGGAGGAAGCTGCGATGCAGTTCATCGCTCCATACGCCGGTACCGCCATGGCGGAGCGCTTCCGCGATGCAGGCCGCCACGTGCTGGTCATCTACGATGACCTCACCAAGCAGGCTTATGCATACCGTCAGGTGATGCTCTTGCTGCGACGTCCTCCCGGACGTGAGGCTTACCCAGGTGACGTCTTCAACCTGCACTCACGCCTCCTTGAGCGTTCCGCCAAAGTGGCTCAGAACGCTCCGGAAGTCAACCCTGAGAAGTACTCGAAGGGTGGCGGCTCGATCACCTCGCTGCCGATCATCGAGACCCAAGAGGGCGATGTCTCGGCCTACATCCCGACCAACGTGATTTCGATTACCGATGGTCAGATCTTCCTCGATGGTGACCTGTTCAACTCCGGTATCCGTCCGGCAGTGAACGTGGGTATCTCGGTGTCGCGTGTGGGTGGTGCAGCCCAGACTCCTGCCATGAAGAAGGTGGCTGGTGGTCTGCGCATTAACCTCGCGCAGTACCGTGAACTGGAGGCCTTCGCGCAGTTCGGCTCCGACCTGGATGCCGCAACGCAGCAGGCTCTGGCCCGTGGCGCCCGTCTGGTAGAGCTTCTGAAGCAGGGTCAGTACCTGCCGCTCGAGAACGCAGACCAGATCGTGCAGATCTTCGCCGGTACCTCCGGTCGTCTGGATGATGTCGATACCGCCAAGGTCTTCGACTTCGCGGTCGGCTTCGTCGAGTACATGAAGTCCAACCACAGCGATGTGATGGACGAGCTCAACGGTTGGAAGACCAAGTGGTCTGGCGACTACGAGGAAAAGGTCGGCGCCGCTTGCGACGCCTTCAAGGCTCAGTTCCTGGCATAACCCAGAGGTAAGGAGTCTAGACCGTGGCAAACATCCGCGACCTGCGCCAGCGCATCACCAGCGTTGGCAACATCCAGAAAATCACCCGCGCCATGGAGATGGTTGCAACGACTAAGTTGCGCCGCTTCCAGGGCCGCGCGGTGGATGCACAGCCCTACAGCGAAGAGCTTGAGAAGCTGGTGCGTGGTCTTTCGGGTGCAGTCGCTTCGGATCCGGCAGCCGCTGGTGCTTCTGCTCCTCTGTTCGTCCAAGGCAGCACCGATAAGCCCCTAGCGATCCTGTTCGTCGGGTCCGATAAAGGCCTCTGTGGTGCTTACAACACGAACATCCAGCGCAAGTTGGCTGAGATGGTGAAGCCGCTGAACGGCAACTTCACCCTCTACTGCCTGGGTAAGAAGGCGATGGCGGAAGCCGGTCGCATGAACTACCCGGTCAAGGCCTACCTCGAGCATATCGAGCTGGAGAAGATGACCTTCGGTGAGGCCGCTTCGATCGCGAACCTCCTGGTCTCCGACTTCAAGAGTGGAGAGGTTTCCGGCGTCGCAGTCTGCTCGACCAAGTTCCGCACCATGGCTCGCTACGAGCCTTGCTTCGACCCGTTCCTGCCGATCGCCCCTGCAGAAGGGGAAGATGGTCTGGAGCCCCTGCTCGAGCCGAGTGGCCCTGAAGTCCTCGGCCGGCTCATCCCCCGATACCTCGAGACCTGCATCTACCATGCACTGCTCGAGTCGATCACTTCTGAATACGCATCGCGTCGCTTCGCCATGAAGAACGCAACCGATGCTGCGGGTGACATGAAGAAGGAAATCACCCGCCTCTACAACCGCGCCCGCCAGGCCAAGATCACGCAGGAAATCTCCGAGATCGTGTCCGGCGCCGAGGCCCTCTAGTCAAAAGACAAACCACCGCTAATCATGAGCGCTCAAGGTTCCATCAAGCAGATCTTCGGTCCGGTCGTGGACGTCGCCTTCGAAGGCGATCTCCCCGCCATTAACGATGCCGTCGACATCCCTCGCGAAGGCCAGGATTCCCTGGTCCTCGAAGTCGCCTCGCACCTCGGTGACAACACCGTGCGTTGCATCGCGATGTCTTCCACCGACGGTCTGCGTCGCGGCATGCCCGCTACCGCCACCGGCGCACCCATCATGGTGCCCGTGGGTGACATGACCACCGGCCGTGTCTTCAACCTGCTCGGTCGTCCTCTGGATACCGTCGCCAAGGGTGAAGTCGAGGTCAAGGATCGCTGGCCGATCCACCGCCCAGCTCCGTCCTTCGACGAGCAGGAAGCGGTGTCGACCGTGTTCGAGACCGGCATCAAGGTGGTCGACCTTCTCTGCCCATTCGCTCTTGGAGGCAAGATTGGCCTCATGGGTGGTGCAGGTGTGGGTAAGACCGTGCTGATTCAGGAGCTCATCCGAATCACTGCAGTGGAGAAGGGTGGCTTCTCCGTCTTCTGCGGTGTGGGTGAGCGTACTCGTGAAGGTACCGACCTCTGGATCGAAATGACCGAGGCGGAGTACACCACTCCTGAGGGCAACAAGGCTGCAGTGATCGACAACGCGGTGCTCGTGTTCGGTCAGATGAACGAGCCTCCTGGAGCGCGTCTGCGTGTGGCCCTTTCCGGCCTCACCATGGCGGAGTACTTCCGCGATGAGCAGAACAAAGACGTGCTGCTCTTCGTCGACAACATCTTCCGCTTCACCCAGGCGGGTTCGGAAGTGTCGGCATTGCTCGGTCGTATCCCTTCGGCTGTGGGTTACCAGCCGACTCTCGGTTCCGAGATGGGTGCTCTGCAAGAGCGCATCACCTCGACCAAGAAGGGTTCGGTCACTTCGATGCAGGCTGTGTACGTCCCTGCGGACGACTTCACGGACCCTGCTCCAGTGGCTTCCTTCGCGCACCTCGATTCGACCATTCTTCTTGACCGCGCAATCACCGAACTGGGTATCTACCCTGCGGTGCACCCGCTCAAGTCGACCTCGCGTATGCTCGACCCGCAAATCGTGGGTGAGGAGCACTACTCGGTGGCCACGCAGTCGCAGCGCCTGCTGCAGCGTTACGCGGACCTGAAGGACATCATCGCCATCCTCGGTATGGAGGAACTCAGCGATGAAGACAAGTTGGTTGTGCACCGCGCACGCCGCCTGCAGCGTTTCCTTTCGCAGCCGTTCTTCGTGGCGGAGCAGTTCACCGGTGCCCCGGGCCGCTTCGTGGCTCGCGAAGACACCGTGCGCTCCTTCAAGGAGATCCTCGAAGGCAAGCACGACGACCTGCCTGAGCAGGCCTTCTACATGGTCGGCGGCATTGAAGAGGCCGTCGAGCGCGCCAAGTCCCTGTAGACTAGGAAAAGCCCATGGCGACCACCGCTTCTAACCTGACCCTGCGCATCGTCTCGCCCGAGGAAATCATCCTCGACGAGCAGGTGGCGTCGGTGCAGATTCCCGGCGAGGACGGCCAGTTCGGTGTCCTCCCGCGTCACGCGGCGATGGTCGCCCTTACTGACAGTGGTCCTTTGCATGCAAAGACTGCATCCGGTGAGAATCTCGACCTCATTATTCACGATGGTTTCGCGGAGGTCCGCGACAACGTCGTGACCGTACTCAGCCGGTCCGCTGAGAAGATGGCAGAGATCGATCTCGAGCGTGCTCAGAAGGCCGCCGAGCGGGCTCGCGAGCGCATGCGCCTGCAGTCCGACGACATCGATCGTGCCCGTGCCGTTGCGGCTCTACGCCGCGCGATGATGCGCGAACGCCTCGCTCGACGTTCTTCATGAGCGCCGCCGCTGCATGGCGGTCTCATGTCTGCGGGGAACTGCGGGCAGAACATGTCGGTACTGAGGTCAAGCTCGCCGGTTGGGTAGCCAACCGACGCGACCACGGTGTGGTGCGCTTTGTCGATTTGCGCGACCGTTACGGGTTGATTCAGCTCGTTGCCGACGAGGATGCACCAGCCGAAGGTATGGAAGGCCTCGGAGGTCTGCATCCTGAAGATGTCATCCAGGTCACGGGTGTGGTGCGCATGCGCGTCGAAGGACAGCGCAACGCCGACCGCGCGACCGGCGATGTCGAAGTCTTGGTACATAAGGTGGAGCGCCTGAGCGCCGCCGCGCGCCTGCCTTTCGAGATCGCGGATCACATCGATGTCCCAGAGGAGATGCTGATGCGTTTCCGCTACCTGGACATGCGCCGCACGCCGCTGCAGGAGCGCATGGCTCTGCGCACTAAGGCCAACCACGCAATTCGCCAGGCACTCGTGGCCGAGGATTTCCTCGAGATCGAGACCCCCATGATGACCCGCAGCACTCCGGAAGGAGCGCGCGATTATCTGGTGCCAAGTCGCTCGCAGAAGGGTTCTTGGTATGCCCTGCCGCAGTCGCCGCAGATCTTCAAGCAGCTGTGCATGGT
Source organism: Planctomycetota bacterium (assembly GCA_049609225.1). Classification (GTDB taxonomy): domain Bacteria; phylum Planctomycetota; class UBA1135; order UBA1135; family UBA1135. Next base: position 11,064 of record JBMYYH010000048.1, read on the forward strand.
GGGGGGCATGGATAAGTACTTCCAGATCGCCCGCTGCATGCGCGATGAGGACCTTCGCGCCGACCGTCAGCCGGAGTTCACCCAGTTGGATATGGAGATGTCCTTCGTCGACGAAGAAGATGTCTACGCCCTCGTCGAAAAGGTCATGGTCGCCGTCTACCGCGACGTTAAGGGTGAGGAGCTGAAGCTGCCGCTGGAGCGCATGCCCTATGAGGAGTCGATGCGTCGTTTCGCATCCGACAAGCCGGACCTGCGTAACCCGATCGAGATCGTGGATCTGGCAGAGACTGCCGGCAACCTCGGTTTCGCGGTGTTCGACAATGTCCTGCAGAGCGGTGGCATGGTGCGCGGCATTGTCCTCACGGGAGGTGCCTCACTTTCGCGCAAGCAGATCGATGCCATCGAAGGTGCGGCCAAAGATGCCGGTGCAGGTGGTGCCGCTTGGTGCAAGGTTTCCGAAGATGGCCCAACCGGTCCACTTTCGCGCTTTTTAAAAGCCGGCGAAGGAGAACCAGCTGTTGATTGTCCGGTCAAGATCGGTGGACTATCCGCCGGTGGTGCTGCTTTCCTCAAACAGTTGCAGGCGATGCCCGGCGATCTGGTCGTCACCATCGCGGATCAGCCGCGTCGCGCGCTCGTCGCCCTGGATGCGATCCGCCGCAAAGGGGGAGCCACCATGGATTTGGTCCAAGGCCCGGACCGTCTCCTGTGGATCACCGAGTTCCCGTTGTTCGAATCGGATGATGATGGCAACTTCCATCCAGCCCACCATCCCTTCACCTGCCCGGTGTTGGAAGATGTGCCGGCATTGGAAGGGGGGCAAAAGGAGGGGATTCGTTCCCGCGCCTACGATTTGGTGCTGAACGGTACCGAACTTGGTTCCGGCTCGGTTCGGATCCACCAACGCAAGCTGCAGGAGATGATCTTCTCCGCGATCGGCTTGTCGAAGGAGGTCGCCGAAGAGCGATTTGCCTTCCTGCTCGAGGCTTTCCGCTACGGCCCACCGCCGCACGCCGGATTCGCCATCGGGCTTGATCGCCTGTACACCATTCTTTTCGGGGCGGAATCCATCCGTGATGTGATTGCCTTCCCGAAGACCGCCACTGGCAGTTGCCCCTTAACAGGAGCACCCTCGGTGGTCGATGAAACCCAACTAGATGAACTGGGTATTACCCAGCAGGCCCCTGCTACCCTCAACGAGGCATAACCATAGGTTCCCGTAGAAAACGATACGCTCCGCCGGAGAAGGAGAAATACCGCGTCAATCGACGCATTCGCATCCGCGAAGTCTTCCTCATTGACCAGGATGACAACCAGATCGGCCCCACTGCCACGTCGAAGGCGTTGCAGATGGCAGAAGCCGCTGGATTGGATCTGGTCGAGGTCGCGCCAAACTCGCGTCCGCCGGTGGCCAAGATCCTGGACTATGGCCGCTTCAAGTACGAGCAGAAGAAGAAGTCCAAGAGTAAGGCCAAGGCGCCTTCCTCCGTGCTGAAAGAGGTCCGCGTGCGTCCAAAGATCGACGTGCACGACCTCGAGATCAAGATTCGCAAGGCCCGCGAATTCCTGGATGCCGGCCACAAGGTGCAGGTGACTTGCCTGTTCCGTGGTCGCGAGATGGCGTACCAGAGCATCGGCCGTGCGGTCATGCTGAAGGTCGCCCGCGAGTTGGAAGACATCGCCCGCGTCGAGCGTGATCCGCGGATGGAAGGCCGTCGCATGAACCTCCTGATGGGCCGTCGGACCACCCCGCTGGTGCGCCCTGTCGAGAAGGAAGAGCCGAAGCCGGCTGCCGTGGCTCCAAAGTCAGGAATCGCGCCGCTGAAGGTCATCAAGGACGAGGATTTCGAGGATCTGCCCTCGGTCCCTGCGAAGGGGGATGCCCCCGCAGAAGCTCCTGCAGCCGAGGCTCCGGCCGAAGCGCCTGCGGAAGCCCCAGAGAAGCCTCAAGACGAGGCCTAAACCATCTCAGGGCGGCTTGACCGGCCTCCCTGAGCGCGTACAATACGCGGCTACTTTTTCTCCCCTTGGCCCTAAGACACAGGATAAATCCGTGCCCAAGCAGAAAACCAAGAAAGCTGTCTCGAAGCGATTCAAGTTGACCAAGAATGGCAAAGTCATTCGTCGTCACCAAATGACCGGCCACTTCATGTGCGCCAAGTCCCCTAAGCGTCGTCGCAACCTGCGTCGTTCGGCTGTGGTTCCAGGCGGTATCGCCAAGAACCTGTCCAAATTGATGGAGAGCTAGGAGGCTACTGAAATGACTCGCGCAAGAAATGTCGTCCCACGCGTCCGTCGCCGCCGTCGCCTTATGCGTCGCGCCAAAGGCTTCTGGGGTGCACGTCACCGTTTGCTCCGCACGGTCAAAGAGACCCTGCTTCGCTCCGGCAACTTCGCTTACCGCGACCGTAAGGTCCGTAAGCGTGAGTTCCGTAAGCTCTGGATTCAGCGCATCAACGCTGGTGCCCGCATGAACGGCATGACCTACAGCCGTCTCATCAACGGCATGAAGAAGGCCGATATCCAGATCGACCGCAAGGCTCTCTCCGAGCTCGCCTTCCACGACCCGGCTGCCTTCACCACGGTAGTCGAGAAGGCCAAGCAAGCGCTCGCAGCCTAGTTCGGCTCCGCCCATGCGTGACCGTCTCGAAGCATTGCGCCGCGACGGGCTCGCCGCGGTAGCCGACGCCATGGACCTCGACACCCTCCACGGTGTCGAGTCCAGTCTTTTAGGGCGTTCGGGTAAGTTGACTGCTGAGCTGAAAGGGCTCGGGAAGTTGTCTCCTGAGGAACGTCCGTTGGCGGGCAAGTTCGCCAACGAGGTTAAACAGGATCTCCAGCGCGGCCTCGAAGAGCGTCGTGCGGCCATTGAGCAGGCGAATCTCGCCGCTGATTTGGCCGGAGATGGGTTGGATCCAACGCTGCCTGGCCCTCCGCGTCCCCACGGTGGTGTGCATCCGGTCCTCGCCATCGCGCGGGAACTGGAAGACCTGTTCGCCTCGATGGGTTATGTGGTTTGGGATGGCCCCGAGATCGAGACCGAAGCGAATAACTTCGATGCGCTCAATATCCCCGCGGACCACCCTGCACGGGAAGGTCACGACACCATCTGGATGGATACTCCGGAAGGGGATGCGCGTCAGTGTTTGCGTACCCATACCTCCCCGGTACAGGTGCGTGCATTGCGTGAGTTTGGTGCACCGCTGCGCGTGATTGCCCCGGGCCGCGTGTTCCGTCAGGAAGCGCAAGATGCCACGCATGATCACACCTTCCATCAGATGGAAGGCTTGGTGGTGGATAAGGGAGTCGGTGTTCCACAGATGTTGTTCGCCATGAACAGCCTGTTGGAGGGTGTCTTCGGTCGCAAGTTGGAGACCCGGCTGCGTCCTGGGTTCTTCCCCTTCGTGGAGCCTGGTTTCGAACTCGATGCGCGTTGCCCTTTCTGCAAAGACGGCTGCAAGGTGTGTAAAGGCTCGACTTGGATTGAACTGATGCCAGGTGGCTTGGTGCACCCGAATGTGCTGCGTGCCGCCGGTCTCGATCCCGAGGAATACAGCGGTTTCGCCTTCGGCCTTGGCCTTTCCCGTATCGCCATGTTGCGCTACGGCATCGACGACATCCGCTGGATGATGAGCGGTGACCTGCGTTTCCTCGAACAGTTTCAGGCATGAAAATCTCCCTGAATTGGGTTTCTGATTTCGTCGACCTGTCCGACGTCCCTGCTACCAAGGTTGCGGATCTGCTTTCGCTCCACACTGCAGAAGTGGAGGGGATGGAGGTCTATGGAGAAGCCATCTCCGATGTGGTCGTCGGTCATGTGGTGGCTTGCGGTCAACATCCGGATGCAGACAAGTTGTCGGTCACCGAAGTGGACTTTGGCACGGGCGAGAATGTGCCGGTGGTCTGTGGTGCGAGCAACGTCCGGGAAGGACTGAAGATCGCCTTCGCCCCAGTCGGTTCGAAGCTTCCGGGTGATCTGAAGATCAAGAAGGCCAAGCTGCGTGGTCAGGTCTCGCAGGGCATGATCTGCTCGGAGCGGGAACTGGAGCTCAGCGATGAGCATGCCGGCATCCTGGAATTGCCAGAAGATGCACCGATCGGCACGCGTTTGGTGGATTACCTCGGCGTGATCGATCATGTGTTGGAGCTCGACAACAAGTCGCTCACACACCGCCCCGATCTATGGGGGCATTATGGATTCGCGCGTGAACTGGCAGCTTTGCTGGATCGCCCCTTGAAGCCTTTGTCGGTGGATGTGGCATGGCCGAGTGAGCCTAGCCCATGGACCATCAAACGCGAGGACAAGGAGGGTTGCCCGCAATATGGCGCCGTCGAGATCGATTTGGGTGGTACCCCTGGCGCGGTCAGTGAAATCATCCGTCAGCGCTTGACCGCCGTCGGGCAGCGCACGGTGAATGACATCGTCGATTTGAGCAACTACGTGATGCTCGAGACTGGCCAGCCGACGCACGCTTTTGATGCCGCCACTTTGAGCGGGCAGAAGATCGTGGTGCGAGCCGCCACGGAGGGTGAAACGCTGCGCACTTTGGATGACGTCGAACGCAAGTTGATTGCGGAAGATCTGGTCATCGCGGATGGCGCTCAGGGTGTGGCCCTGGCTGGCGTTATGGGTGGTTTGGTTACCGAAGTGACGGACAGCACCGAACGCATCCTGCTGGAGTCGGCCGCATTCCATCCCACACGTGTGCGTCGGACGGCACATCGTATGGCCTTGCGTAGTGAGGCGAGTTCGCGATTCGAGAAGTCGTTGGACCCGGCCTTTGCGTCGGAAGCCACGGCACGCTTCTGTCACTTGTTGTTGCAGATGCGTCCTGAAGCCAAGGTGCTTACCGCGCCGGTGGTGGATGGCGCGGTGGAAGAGCCCTGCATCGTCTTGCCTCTGGATATGGCCCGCACCGCATCCCTTTTGGGGATTGCCCTTGAGGAAGCCGAAGTCGTGCGTCTGTTGACGGCGATGGGTTTCCAAATGGAAGGTCAAGATGGCCACTTCCAGGTCACGGTGCCCAGTTGGCGCGCCACCAAGGATGTGACTCTGCCGATCGACTTGGTTGAAGAGGTGGGGCGCATGCACGGATACGATCGCATTGAAGCGGCTCCGCTGGTGGCACCGGTGGAAGTGCCAGTGCAACAGCCGCAACGCCTGCTGACACGCAAACTCACGGCACGGTTGGTGCAGGCTTTTGGTAGCCATGAAACCCAGTCGTACTCCTTCTTGGAACGGGCATGGGCCGACCGCCTCGGCCGTCCTCTGACCGATTTCGCCCGACTTGGAAACCCAGTTCTCGCCGAACAGGATCTGATGCGCCGTGATCCGGTGCCGTCCTTGTTGGAGCAGGCTGCGCAAAACCTCCATGAGGTCAGTGCAGGAAGCCTCTGCGAAGTCGCCAAGGGTTATGAACCGCAGGCTACGGGTGAAGCTCGAGAGCGGCGTTGGTTAGGTGTGGTCCAATGGGGGCCGCAGGAAGCTCCGAAAGAAGGGCAGGAAAGCCTTTTCGGAACCATGCGCTCCATGCTGGAGGATTTGCTCCTCGGACTAGGCTTGGATGCCCAGCGCTTGAAGATAAAGGCACAGGAAGAAGGCTTGTCGCTTCCGGATTGGGCCCATCCCGTGCAGACCTTGCACTGGAGTTACGGCGACCAAGTCCTCGGTTGGACCTGTCGTGCGCAACCGACCATCCTGATGTCCTTGGACTTTGATGGGCATGATGCGGCCATCCTGCTCCTGGATCTGGAAGGCCTCAGTGCCATCATCGAACAGGCGGCCTTCCGATTCCGTGCACCTGCGCGTTTCCCTGGGATCAAGGTCGACGTAGCTTTGGCGCTTCCAGAGAGCAAGAAGTACGAGGATGTGGAGTCTGGATTGCGTCGTGCGGGCGGCAAGCTGCTGGACAGCTTGGAACTTTTCGACATCTACACCGGTCCCGGATTGGAAGAGGGGCAGCGCTCCTTGGCCTTCCGTTGTGTCTTGCGCGCCGCCGATCGCACCTTGAGTGAGAAGGAAGAGCAGAAATTCCTCCGCAAGGTGGAACATCTCGCTTCTGAGTTCGGCGGAAACCTCCGTAGCTAAGGGGCTCGCCCTACGGTATTTTTCAGGAACCCCCAAGTGGCGGTCTCCCTGCCCTCATGGATTACCTGAAACGCAACTTCGACCTCCTGTACATCGTGGTACAGGTTTGGGTCGATGGTTTCATCACCATGCTGGCCTGTGTGACTGGGTTTTGGGTGTTCGTGAAGTTCATCCTGCCGGATGGCCAGCACATTCCGCTGGAGAATTACAGCCAGCTGTTCGTGATGATCACCGGGGTGGTGCTGTCCTGTTTCTGGCTATTCGGGCTTTATCAGGGACAGAAGTCGATCCTCAACGTGGAAGAGTATCGGGGCCTATTCAAGGCCACCTTGATGGCCTTCCTGATCACTTCGACTGCCGTGTTCCTGCTGCGGAGTGTGGAGGAGACTCCAGCCATCGACAGCGTGTTGTATTGGTTGGTCACCATCCCATACGAAATGCTGAAGCTGGATTACGCCGAGAACTACTCGCGCGTGCTCTACCTCATCCTGTTCCTGTTCATCTTCTTCTTCACGATTCTGGAGAGGGCGATCATGTTCCGCTTGCTGACCATGTGTTATTCGCGTGGCATCGGTAACACCAATGTGGCTATCTTCGGCACTGGCCCGATGGCCCTGCGGATGCAGCAGAAGCTGAACCTGTTCCCGACTTTGGGTTATCACTTCGTCGGTTTCGTCGAATCCCGCGAGCATCCACGTGAAGGCAAGATCAATGGATATCCCATCCTGGGGCATGAGGATGAGTTGGACCACCTCCGCGATAAGCATGATCTGCGGCGGATCCTCATCGCCAAGCCCGAGATGGAGGAAGACCGCCTTGTTGGTCTTTGCAAGAAGCTCGATAACTTCGGCATCCAGTATCAAGTGGTGCCACGGCTGTATCACTTCTTCTCGCGGCGCTTCACCGTCGAGAGCCTGGATTCCTTGCCGTTGATCACACCGGTGCCGCTACGTGGTCGCCCGGTCTACAATCTGATCAAGCGCAGTATGGACATGATGATTTCGGCGTCCATCCTGTTCCTCACCTTGCCGTTGACGATCTTGATCATTCTGCTGATCAAGAAGGAAAGTCCCGGCCCCGTGTTCTTCACTCAGATCCGCCAGCGCGCCAACAATCGCAGCTTCCGGATGGTCAAGTTTCGCACCATGTTTGCCGATATGTGCGGTGATGCAGTTACGCCTCAATCGGCCGCGGATCCACGCGTGACCCGTATCGGACGTTTCCTGCGCAAGACCTCGCTAGATGAAATCCCTCAACTCTGGAACGTGCTAGTCGGTCACATGTCGATCGTGGGGCCTCGCCCTGAGATGCCGTTCATCGTTGAGAAGTACAACGAGACGCAGATGCTGCGTTTGGATGTCAAGCCGGGCATCACCGGTCTCTGGCAGGTGTCGGAAGCCCGCAAGGCGCCGATCCACGAGAACGTCGACTATGACCTCTACTACATCGAGAACCAGTCGATCTTCCTAGATGTGACCATCGCTTTCCTGACCGTCGCGACCATGTTGCGCTTGACCAGCACCCATTGATATGAGCGACGCAAAGGAATCGAACGAGGACTTGGAAAAAGGGGCGAATGCCGGAACCGAGGGGGAGCCTTACCGCGGTAAGGATCGTCGTAATAAGCCCACTCCATTCCTGTCGAAGTATTCCTTCGTCGGCGGCAAACGACTCACCGGCGGACGTCGTCCCGGTGAGAACCGTGAGGTCTTCATCGACCGTTATCCACTATGGACGTGGATCTTGTTGACGGCATTCCTCATGCTGAACTTGCTGGATGCGCATTTCACGCTCATCTACTTGCAGCGTGGAGGTGAGGAAGCAAACCCCGTGGCGGTGCGCTTGCTTTACGCCGGCATGGGCACTTTCATCGGCGTGAAGGCCATCGGTGTTGGACTCGGCGCGATGGTGTTCTGCATCCTCAACAACTTCCGCAATGCGCGGATCGGCGTGGCCATCGCCCTGTGCTTCTATCAGTTGCTGCTGCTGTACCACATGTCGTTGTACTACGGCTGGGTCGGCAACGTCATCAGCTGATCCTTAGGCCACCGCTGGGATCGCAGTGACCGCATCTTCAAGCGAGATGCCGAAACTTAGTTCCACAGCAGGCCAATGGCCTGCGGGATGATGCCATCCACGTGCTCGACCTGTGCCGATGCCGGGACGCGGCCTGCTAGACGGCGGAACAAGTCCTCGAGATAAGGCGGCGGGGGCATCGGACGACTGCTGGTGTTGCCAGGGTCTTCCATGACCCACTGCATCAAGGTGCCGTTGGCTTCCTTGGATGCCGTCAGCCGCAGGGCTCCGCCGGTGCCGAATCGCTGTAGTAACAGCAGGCCGGTGCGCATTGCGGCGCGCAGGTAGCGGCCATCCGCATCGATCAAAAGGCCCTTCGGCGCATCGATTTCGACATGGATATCCTGCTCCATGCAGAAGTCGGCCAGTTCCTCGACCATGTGCTTCAGGTCGATCGGCGCGACGTGCGGCTGCAGCTCGGTGGAGGCCAGTTGCAGATACTCCAGTTGCGAAGCGATCTGGGTGGCGGCTTCCAAGGCCGGGCTGACTAGAGAGGCAATCCGGTCATCGTCTTGGTTCTCGAGCAGCTGCAGATAGCCGGAGATGCTCGTGAGAGGGTCACGGAGGCCTTCCACCATGCCGCCGAGGAAAGCATCTGGGAAGTTGCCCTTGGCTTCCGAGGCGCCCTGTAGGGATTCCAGAGCCTGGCTGAGACCAGCAGGAGTCCAGGGCTTAGGCAGAATGGCGGTGCGAGGGTTGGTGAGCAGGCTCTCGAAGCCAGCGACGCCGCGGTCACCGACCAGGAGCAGGGTCCAGGGACGCATTTCAGCATCCAAACCGGCTCCTACGGTGCGTAGATCGCCCAAAGACATGCGGTCGGTGTCGACCACCACCCCAGCGAGATCGGGCATCCGGCACTGCTGGAGCCAATCCTCGAGGCGGAAGACCTGCTCACGGATATGGCTTTCGGGGCACAATCCGCCCAACACCGCATCCAGCCCGGAATCGGATTCCGGGGTGAAGACCAGGATGGTGGAGGGGATGTCCTTCGCTGCCATAAGCGCGTATCCCGATGCTAACAGGACCGGTCTTAGGATTCAGCATTTCCAGCGGAAGAATCCGCTGCCACCGTCGGCTCGCGGTCCACCGTATGTCGAAGGATCCAGGGCACTGCTTCGGCAAGATGCGCGCAGAAGAGGTCCGGTTCCTTGCCGATTTCGGCCAATTTCTGGCGTGCGGATCGTCCTTTGCCGGTGCCGACGAGGACGGAAGGCATGTCCTTGGCGGCAAAGGCCTGCAGATCCCGGAGATCATCCCCGACACCCACCGAGCGCTCCCATTCAATACCGAAATCCTCTGCAGCCCGCTCCAACAGCCCCGGAAGCGGTTTTCTGCACCGACATCGCCGACGTTCCGGAGCCACGCCCACGGCCGGATGATGCGGACAGTGGTAATAGGCATCGATCCGCGCACCGACCTTCTCCAACTGCTGATCCATCGCCGCCTGGATCGACAACAAGTCCCCAGCATCCAATAGACCACGTGCGACACCCGATTGGTTGCTCACCACGATCAACTGCAGACCATTTTGATGCAGCCGCGCCAAGGCTTCGGCGGCATCCTTGGTCAGCCGGTCCGCTTCTCCGCGATCTTCTTCCAGCCGGACTTTCTGCCGGTCGAGATCAGCCAAGCGCTGCTCGGCGGCCTCCAATTGCGATGTGAGTGCGGCCATGCGGTGGCCATGCGCGCTGGCATCATCGCGGCGGTCTGCTTGCTCTTCGCGCGCTTCGGATAGAGCCTGTGCTGTCTCATGCTGG
>JBMYYH010000049.1:0-20451 GCA_049609225.1 Planctomycetota bacterium
CGACCCCAAAGGCAGACCTCGGCCAAGGTGTTCATGCTTCCTCACCCCACTGCCATGGTTCGTCCGCCGATTCCTCCGCCTGACGCGGCGCCCGCTGACGCTCGCGATCCTTATGACGCAGTTGCTCCATCGGCCCAGGTTCTCCCGCCGGCAACATCTCTTCGAGGGTGCGGAGCAAGCCTAGGGCCTGCAACACCCGCAGCCAGTTGCCCAACTGCACCGAAGCGCCCTGCTCCAAACGCTCTACCGTTCGCTTGGACACGCCGGCCTGCTGCGCCAGTTCCGCCTGCGACCAGCCACGCGCCAACCGACTGCGCTGCAGACGCCCTGCCAACTCCTCCAGGAGCTGGTCTTCGGTGCGAGGTTCCTTGTGGTCCATGGCTCCCCTATTATCGGAGCAAATCCGGACGCATGGCCCATTAATTCGCCATTTCTGACGAGTTATGCCTGATTCTAGCCTTAATTCGCCATATTTGACGACTTAACCCTAGCCTCCACCCTTCATTTTCGCCTCGATCTTCGCCCAGCTATCGCGCAGAGCCACGATGCGATTGAAGACCGGAGCCCCGGCGGAGCCATCAGCATCAGTGCAGAAGTAGCCATTCCGCTCGAACTGCACCGCTTCCCCCAAGGGCAGGCTGGCCAAACCGGGCTCGATCTTGGCGGTGACCACTTTCAGCGAATCCGGGTTGAGGTTGTCGAGGAAATCGCCGCCGGCATCGGGCACCGCTTCCTGGAATAGGTGGTCGTAGAGACGCACCTCCGCATCGACGCAACCCTCATCCGCCACCCAATGGATGGTGCCTTTGACCTTGCGGCCATCTTCGGAGTTACCACCCTTGGTTTCAGGATCGTAAGTGCAGCGGATCTCAGTGACCTCGCCCTGTTCATCCAACTCATAGCCGGTACAGGTGAGGTAGTAGGCGTACTTGAACCGCACCTCGGCGCCGGGCTTCAAGCGGAAGTACTTGCGTGGTGCCTCCACGCGGAAATCCTCGCGCTCGATCCACAGCTCACGGCCGAAAGGAACTTCGCGCTTGCCCATCTCCTCCACACCCGGATGGTTCTTGGCCATCACCATCTCGCTCTGCCCTTCCGGGTAGTTCTCGATGATGACCTTGACCGGATCCAGGATGGCCAAACGACGCGGCGCGACATCATTCAACTCATCGCGCAGGATCGACTGCAACAAGCTGAAATCAACCGTGCCTTCCGTGCGCGTGATGCCGACCTGCTTGCACAACTCGCGAATGGAGCTGGGCGTGAAGCCACGGCGACGCATTCCCGAGATGGTGGGCATGCGCGGATCATCCCAACCACTCACCTTGCCCTCGTCCACCAACAACTTCAGCTTGCGCTTCGAAGTGATGGTGTAGCTCAGGTTCAAGCGCGAGAACTCGTACTGACGTGGGCGCGCGGGAATCGGCAGGTGATCCAGGAACCAGTCGTACAGCGGGCGATGGTTCTCGAACTCCAAGGTGCACAAGGAGTGCGTGATCTGTTCGATCGCATCCGACTGACCGTGGGCGAAGTCGTACATCGGGTAGATGCACCAGGTATCGCCGGTGCGCGGATGACTGCGGCGCTGGATGCGGTAGATGGCCGGGTCGCGCAAGTTCATGTTGGGCGACGCCATGTCGATCTTGGCACGCAGGATCTTCGAGCCATCGTCGAACTCGCCGGCCTTCATGCGCTCGAACAGATCGAGGCTCTCCGCGGCCGGGCGATCGCGATAAGGACTATCGGTACCGGGGTTGTTCAGGTCGCCACGGTTGGCGCGCATCTCTTCCGGCGTCTGCTCATCGACGTAAGCGTGACCTTCACGGATCAGATGGCAAGCCCAGTCGTAGAGCTGCTGGAAGTAGTCGGAGGCGTGATAGAGGTGTTCGCCCCAATCAAAACCGAGCCAACGGATGTCTTCCTGAATCGCATCGGCGTAATGCTGCTCTTCCTTCGACGGGTTCGTATCGTCGAAGCGCAGATGGCAGGTGCCGCCGAACTCCTTCGCCACACCGAAATCGAGGCAGATCGCCTTGGCATGCCCGACATGCAGATAACCATTCGGCTCCGGCGGAAACCGCGTGACGATGGCTTCGTGCTTCCCAGAGGCGAGATCCTCCGAGATGATCTGACGGACGAAATCCGTCGGTGCTTCCTTTTCCTGCTGACTCATGGGGTGGTCCTGCGACGCTGCGCGCAACAGGGTACCACCCCCTTTCAGAGGCCTGGTCTAGGAGCCTTCGACTACCAGCCGCGGATTGCCATCACCTCAGGCTCAGCCATACCGGTCTGGTACCAAGAGCGCAGGAGATCACGGCCGGTGTTGGCCAGATGCGGCACCGAGCCATCGTTGGCCAGGTAGAGGAACTGCATGTACTCGTACGAAGTGATCTGGTACATGAGGCGGATGTCGGCGCGTACAGCACCGGCGGGCGGGTTGAGGGTGACCTCATCCCAATTCTCGTACACACCACCGGTTCCAGGGTTGCCGAACTGCGTATCCGGCACAGGCAGACAACCGCCCAACTTGGCTTCGTCGTAGTCCATGCGGAACGGCGGGATGCGGTTGTCCGAGATGACCGTGTTACTCAGCGCGAAGTGGAAGGAGTGTTCCACCGTACCGGCAGGTTTCGCGGCCAGTGCACCCAAAGTCATGGTGACGGCACTGTTCTCGCGGTCGTAAGACAACGGAATGTTCGGGTCATAACCAAGACCGATCAGCTGCGCCGCCCACTCTTGAGTGATGCCTGGCTCGACTTCCCACACCTTGGTGTTGGGATCATGCAGGTCGACCAAAGTCTTGACCGTACCTTGCACCGCACCGAGGTCGACGTAGAGGTCATCGTAGGCACCGTCTTCACGGATCATCTGATCGTTGGCATCCCACCAACGAATGTTGAGCCACATCCGACGTCCTTCCGGATAACCACTGGTGAGCTTGTGGCCAGTGAGGTTATAGACCCGCACCGTGTTGCCGTTGACTTCCAGTTTGGCGGCACTCTTCAACATGCCGCGGGCACGTTCCTGGGCATCGCGGATGGCGCGACGATCCCGCACATCCAAGCCACCACCGATCAGCAAACGGTTGCTGCGATCGAGGTTGATGATCATGTCGCCCACGCGGGTGTTACCACCGGTGAGGTCGTGCAGTGCCAAGTCCAGACGCCAAGGTGCACCTGGGTAGGTGGTGCTTTGACCGGCCACCGGGCGCATGTGACAACTCTGACACGAGAAGGCGCGCGGGGTGCCATCTTCGTAGTCACCACCGTTACCGGCGAGCTGTGCCGCATCATAGATCTCACTCATGATGCCGCCTTTGATCTCGTTCGGCAGCGCGTTGTAGTTCTTGACTAGGTAGTCATCCAAACCACTCGCGACGTGCTCGGAGTAGGTCCGTTCCACCACGCCATAACCATGCGGCTTGTTTTGGAATGCTGCCTTGCCGGCGAGCGGTCCACCGAGGGTGCCGTCGAAGGTTCCCGGAGCGAGACCACCATCGATGCCGTTGTTGTGCGCGAGGTCACCCACCAATGGGTTACTGACATCGTGGCAAGTACCGCACATGGCGGAAGAGCGGATGAACTGCGACTGCACGGTTGGGTGCGGTGCGGCAGGACTTCCGTGTGGACCGTGACGATCGATGCCGTCGGACAGGACGTATTGACCACTACCCGAGAAGGCTTCTGGGTTCAGACCACCGGTGTTGGCGATGAAGGGCGCGTTTTGCACGCCAAGGTGCTCACTACCATCGGGGTTGGTCAGGCGGTGGCAAACCATGCATTCCACGCCATCACCATCGATGTTGGGATCGAGGCCAGAGCCATCGGTGGGCGTCGAGCGATCCTCGAGCCAGCCTTTCGGCGAGTGGCAGCGGATACAAAGGTCGCCGGCACCATCAAAATCCTGCTCGGCGATCGCCATGGCGGCCCAGAAGATCGGGTCGCGGCCAGCGTGAGCCATCATGGAACCGCCCCAGTTGCGGTAGGGCTCCATGTTCATGTCGAAGTGACCGTGGCAACCTTGGCAGTTCTCAGAATCCTCGATCGCGAGGACCTCCAGAGGCTGGGTTCCGGGTTGCTGGATCTCATTCGGGACGGTCACCGCGAAGAATGCCGCGGTGGCGGTGCCGCTTAGTGCAAGGACGGGGATGAGGTGTAACGGACGCATGGCTAAGGAAAGTGTATTCCATTAGTTATGACGGGGTTCTATGCAATTCGTTCCTGTTTTCCTTAGCCATTGGCGGACGCTATCCTCCCCACATGGCACGATTCTTTGCCCCATTTTTGCTTCTTTTCCTAGGCTCCTGTTTTATGGGTCAGGCCACCCTAGACCAGCCTCTCGACCCTCAGGCGATCTCGAAATTAGAAGCCGGCGTCAGCACCGATGCCGACGTCGTCCGCCTGCTCGGCGCACCAAATGAGGTGGTCGAATTGGGGGACAAGTCCGCATGGTTGTACGAGTCCCAGAACACCAAGCAGATGGGCCTCTGGTTATTGGTCTTCGGCAGCTATGGCCAGGACACCCAATCCGACCGCTGCTGGGTCTTCTTCGACTCCAAGGGCACCGTCACCCACTTCGGTTCCAGCCTCCACTTCGACGATGCGGAGTACAGCATCAGTGGTTACTAAGACCACTGCGCTCCTCGCCCTCACGCTGACGTCCCTCAGTTGTGCCGGTCTGAGTTTTCAGAACCAACGCACCCACCTGGAACCGCCAGCGCGCGTGGTGCAGGCGATTCGTCCCGGCGAGGTCGATCTCCAATTCTGCCTCGTGGAACTGGGCGCCCCCACCTCGGTGCAGCGCAGTGAAGACGGCAGCCAACATGTCCTGACTTGGGCTTGGCATGAACAAGGTGGCTGGGGTTTCTTCGTCAGCGCACCCGTCGGGGATACCAGTGCTTCCTTCAACTGGTCGGATCAGGAAAACCAACCGAACTTCCTGCGCCTGTTCTTCGACCGAGATTGGATGCTGATCGACGTCGCGCAGGGATAGGGAATCAGGATGGGGCGGTGCCGGTCTGGAGCCGGCGGCGCATCATTGCGTAGATCGGCACTCCGGAAAGAACCGTGAGTGCGCCCCAAAGGGCTTGCGTCGGATTGCCATGGATGAGGAAGCCCGCACTGGCGAAGGTGGTGCCGAGGAAGATGGGCACGGTGATCACGGCACCTGGAATCGGAAATTTCCCGGGCAGCTTCCTTAGGCAGTAGAGCAATACGGTGGTGGCTGCCGTAAGGCTGAGGGTGAAACCGATGTAGCCCAAGAGTTGTTGCAGTTCGCTCCACCACACGGCGAGCAGGGCGAGGCAACTTTGCAGCAGGATGGCATGCCGGAACTGGCCGTCGCGCGGACGGAAGAACTGCGGGAAGAGACCGTCCTCGGCCATGCGGGCGTACACCCTTGGACCGAGTTGGACCATGGCGCTGATCGAAGTCAGGAGGGCAAGGCCAATCAATAGGCTGGTGAAGTCACGCCAAGCGGTTCCACCAGAGTGTTCGGCAGCGATGGCGGCGATGTCTGCACGCCCGACAAGGGCTTCGGCGGGTGCGGCGTAAAGGAAGAGGGCGTTGAGGGCGAGATAGAGCAGCGTCACGAGGAGGCAGCCGCCCATCAAGGAACGATGTAGATGACGTTCTGGATCACGCAGTTCTCCACCGATGTAGACCGCGGCATTCCATCCGGAGTAGGAAAAGGAAATCCACACCAAGCTGATGGCGAAGGCCGCGAAGGGGAAAGCGGTGTCGGATGGGGCAAGTGCGGGGGCTGTGGATGCGGGAAGGACTTCCGTTGGTGCACTGCCTTGCGTCAGGCGCCAAAAGCCATAAGCGAGGAAGCTGATCAGGCCCAAGAGCTTGATCGACACCACTAGGTTCTGCGTGCGGGCGCCAAAACGAACCCCAATGCCATGCTGCAGACCTGCGAGCACGATGGCAGCACTGGCCAACCACGGCAGCTCGGTTTCCAATCCCAAGAAGGGGCCGAGATAAGCCTGTAGGCCCAAGGCTGCGGCAGCCGTCGGCGCGGTAAAACCAGCGAGTAGTGAAATCCATCCGGCGAGGAAGCCGGCGAAGGGGCCGCTCAATCGAGCCAGGAAGTGATATTCGCCGCCGGAACCCGGCATCGCGCGCGCCATCGACCCATAACAAGCCGTACCGCAAAGGGCGACGACACCGCCGACCGCCCAGGCCCACAGCACCAAGAACCGCTGGTGCAGATCCCCGAGGGTGTAACCGGAGGTGGTGAACACCCCCACGCCAATCATGCTGGCGACGACCATCGCCGCCGCAGTCCAAGGACCGAGCCTCGTGGAGTCGGAGGCCGTATGACTCACGCGATGGCCTTAAGGCTTACGGAAAAGCAACAGATAGTTCTCTTCCAGCCCCTTCACCTCAGGCTCGTCGACGAACACGAACCCAGCATCTTCAATCTCCTGACGGAAGACTTGCTTGCCCGCACGCATGTGGTTCATGATCCAAGGCCGACTTACACCTTCGATGCGCTCGAAATCCACGATCGCCAAAGTTCCGCCTGAACGCAAAGCGCTATGGATAGTGGCCAAGGTCGTCATCGGATACTCGAAGTGATGATAGGTGTCGCAGATATAGATCAGGTCGACGGAATCCGCTTCCAAACCGCAATCGGTTTCGGTGCACGACCGAACCCGCACATTGTCTAGATTCTCAACCTGGACCCGACGGCTCAGGTGCTCCAACATCATCGGCGCCAAGTCAACGGCATAGACCATGCCTTCGGGTCCGACGGCTTTACTGAAGGCTGGTTCGTAAAGACCGGTACCTGCGCCGATGTCGGCGATTTCCATGCCGGGCTGCAGATCCAACGCAGCCAGGATCTCCTTCTGGGCAGCAGCAATCTCGCGGGACTCACCCTCAAATCGCGCGACGAACTCGGCGATGTCAGCTTCGGTGGCGCCGAGGAATGGATCGTTAATGCCCGGCTTGACCGAGGCTTCAGGGGCGGCGCATGCGGGCACCAGCGGCGCCAGGCATAAAATGGTCAGCAACAGACGGGAGGGCATGGCGGGATTGTAGGCCCACCGCCCCATCTGCGAACCCGGCTAGGCTGAATCAGCGCTTCCGTTCATCCTGCAGCATCGGCGTGCCGGTGGTCTCCACCTCGCCCCAATCTGGGAAGGAGGTGCGCGCGCCTTTGCCGCCCGAGGAGGATTCCGGCATCGTGCAGGCAGCAACGGCCAGGCTGAGGCCGATGAGGATGGCTAGGGAGCGGAGAGCGCGGCGCATGCCAGACCTTACGCGAGAGGACGCCCAGCGTTGGCAAGGCTGCGGACGGCGCGGAAGAGTATCCTGTCGCGCGGAGGATTCCCCTCCCCCTCGTTGGAGCCAAAGATGTCAGACACCGCCTTCCATTACCAGCCCATGTTCCCCACCGGCCCACGCGATACGCCGTGGCGCAAGTTGACTGGAGATCACGTGCGCGTGGTCGAGGCCGACGGCGAACAGGTCCTGCGGGTGGAGCCGGAAGCTTTGGAGCTGCTGGCCAAAGAAGCCATGCATGACATCGCGCATTTCCTGCGCCCGGGTCATCTGCAGCAACTGAGCGACATTCTCGAGGACCCCGAAGCCAGTTCCAATGATCGCTTCGTGGCTTTGGACCTGCTGAAGAATGCCAATATCTCCGCCAGTGGTGTCCTGCCGATGTGCCAAGACACCGGCACCGCCATCGTGCTTGGCAAGAAGGGCCAATACGTTTGGACTTCCGGCAGCGATGGCGAAGCGCTTTCACGCGGCGTGTTCCGCACCTACCAGAACGACAACCTGCGTTTCAGTCAATTGGCTCCGCGCGGCATGTTCGAGGAAACGAATACGCGTACCAACTTGCCGGCTCAGATCGACATCCTCGCGCAGGATGGCGATACCTACGATTTCCTCTTCATGGCCAAAGGCGGCGGGTCCGCCAACAAGACCTACCTCGTGCAATCGACGCCGTCGATGCTGCGGGAAGACCTGCTGTTGGAAGTGTTGCGTGAGAAGATTAAGAGTTTGGGCACCGCAGCCTGTCCGCCTTATCACCTTGCCGTGGTCATCGGCGGGACGTCGGCCGAAGTCAACCTGAAGACCGTCAAGCTGGCATCCGCGCGTTACTACGACACCCTCCCCACCGAAGGCAATGAACATGGCCATGCCTTCCGCGATGTGGAGTTCGAGAAGAAAGTCCACGCCCTCACACGCGACATCGGCTTGGGCGCGCAGTTCGGTGGCAAGTACTTCTGTCACGATGTGCGCGTGATTCGTTTACCCCGACATGGCGCATCCTTGCCGATCGGCATTGGCGTCAGTTGTTCCGCCGACCGCCAGGCGCTCGGGCGCATTTCTAAGGACGGCGTCTTCCTGGAACAGCTCGAGACCGATCCAGCTCGCTTCCTGCCGGAGACGGCTTCGGAGGAACTCGGCGGGGATGTGGTCGAGATCGACCTCAACCGCCCGATGGATGAGATCCGTGCGACCCTGAGCAAGTGCCCGGTGAAGACCCGTCTCAGCCTCAGTGGCCCGATGATCGTGGCGCGTGACCTGGCCCACTCCAAGTTGCGGGAACGTCTCGAAGAGACGGGCGAGCTCCCGGATTACATGAAGGATTGCCCGGTCTATTACGCCGGTCCAGCCAAGACTCCGGAAGGATTCGCTTCCGGCTCCTTCGGCCCCACCACCGCCGGACGCATGGATAGTTTCGTCGACCTATTCCAATCGCATGGTGCTTCCATGGTGATGGTCGCGAAGGGCAACCGCTCGCAGCAGGTGGTCGATGCCTGCAAGAAGCATGGTGGTTTCTACCTCGGATCCATCGGTGGTGCTGCAGCGCGATTGGCGCAAGACTGCATCAAGAAGGTGGAGTGCATTGAATATGCCGATCTCGGCATGGAAGCCATTTGGAAGATTGAAGTGGAAGACTTCCCGGCCTTCCTCATCACTGACGACAAGGGCAATGACTTCTTCTTAGGAAGTTCCGACCTGCCGATCCTCCAATAGGATCTGCAAGCCGAAGCGGCCGGTCACTGCGTCCAACCCAACACCACCATGGAAGCGGGCGGGATGGTCAGGCGACTGCCGTCATGCAGGCCAGGGAGGAGTCGGAAGTCCATCGCGAGTTCCTCCGACGTCTCGTTGCTGCAGTTGTAATCAGCCGGCGCGAGGGCACCCATCATGCCGAAACCGGTGATTGGGGCACTGGTGTCGAGGATGACCTCATGGGCATTCTGCAGATCGAGGTTGAAGAGGATCAAAGTGCGTCCATGGCCATCGCGGAAGGCGAAGCTCTGGATCAGATCCAGATCCGTATCGCGAGACAGACCATTGGCAGGCGTGACCGCCACTTGCGGCGTGTTGGCATCCTGCACCGTTTCGATCATGTCGCCGCGCACGCCGAGGTTGGTCAAGGCAAGAGACAACATGCCTGGACGCGCGCGTCCGGTGCTGAGCAGGTCGCGCTGCAGACCCCAGATGCGCACCTTCTCACCGTCATCGGCGGTGTGACTGTACTTCAAGAAAGTGAAGGCACATTGCGCGCGGGTGCCGAAGTTCTCGAGGTAGGTCAACATGTGCAAAGGCAGTGCTAAACCACCGGCGTGACTGGTAATCATGCGGTTCCGCACTTCCGGAGGCGCGGCGCTGGCATGGGTGGTGTGGAAGTTCAGTTCATAGATGGCATGGCCGGTCTCTTGACCGAAGTTATCGACATTGGCGAAGGCTTCGGCGATGCGTCCGCCGGTACTGACGTCATCGGTGGGTCCGGCGTAGAGGCGATGGAAGATGTCTTCATCGGTGGTGAACTCTTCGACGGCACTGGTGTAGTAGGGCGCCAAGGCGATGGTGTCGTGTGCAGAGGAAGCAGCTTCAATCAGCGTCTGCTGCCCTGCCCAACCGGCTTGCCCGCCGATGATCAGATCGAAGTCCTCGGCTTGAAAGAAAGGGCAGGCACGCAGAATCGAGAACCGTTCGTGTGCAATGGCTCCGAGACGCGTGCCGCCCATGAGCGAGCCTCCCATGAAGGGATCCCCGCCACTTCCACCACCCCAAGCCTCATTGGCGTATTCGAGATGGATCTTGCCGAAGACTTCAGTCCAAGGTTCCTGCTGTCCACGGGCCGCGCGTAAGTCGGCATAGGGGTGGGCGCCGTCGGCAGGGCCGGCTAAGTAATCGATCAAACCTTCCAAGTCTTCCGGCGAGAAGGTGGGCGGAATCACGTACCAGGGATCGGCGCCCACTTGACGACAGAGATCCAAGTAATCATGGAAGCGGAAGTTGACGCCATTCGCAATCCGCGTGCGCGGACTGAATCCCACGAAGCCTTCGCCGAAGGATTCAGCAGTAAGGTTGTCGAGGGTGTCGCCGAGGTTGTCGGCCCAATAACGCAGCACACCAGGTTTCAACGGCTGCAAGGCTTCCACTACTTCATCCAGGAACTGCGTACCGTTCTCGCCGACGCGCTCAAGCACCACATCATCCACCAAGACTTCCTGGCCAGGGCTTCCGACCTTCAGTTGGAAGGCAAGGATGGGGCGCGTTTCGGTTTCTCCATAGATGCGATCGGGATCGAGATCATCCGCGAAGGTGTAGCTGCGTTCGATCAACTGCCATTGCATGGTCAAGGGGATCGTCTCATCGATGAAGGTGGCTTCTTGATCGCGCTTGAAGATCACGCGCAGGGAATCCCCTGGTGCCGTAGCCTTCGCCCAAATGGAGAATTTCCAATCGCCACGCACCAACTGCATCTTGCCGGCCGACAGGTCGCCATCGCGATAGAGCGTGTCGAAGTACCAAGTCCGCGCCGGACGCCATGCCGCTTGCGGATCTCCTTTCAGGCGCAGGCAACGTGTTCCAGGGCTACCCGGGCGGGCGTCGGCCTCTTCGATGGAAGCCCAGTCGCCGAGGTCGGGCAGAGTCGATACGGCTTTGCGCACGAACATGACATCCCAAACCGCAGGGGTGGGCCCGGATTGATCGAGCTCAAACACCCCTTTGCCGTTGGCATGTCGATAATCGAGTACAGTCCCCCGCCTTCCGGCAGAGGGACCGTAAACGATTTCATATTCCGCACCATCCCAAAACCCTTCGGGCTGTCCGATCCCATATTGATCGTTGTTCCACGCGACATCCCAAAAGTCTTGAATCCATTCCGTACCTGTGGTGCCACTCGCCGCGTGCGTCACCATGCCGAAAAACCCAGGTTCGAAGCCTGGGTTATCAATGATGTTGCCGGTCATGAGGCTGGAGCCCCAAGGCGATGTAGAACCGAGGTTGATTCCGAAATTTTGGACGTCCGCCTGAACCACGGCATCACGAATTTCAATCGTGGTGGGGTTCTGAGGAACGGGGAGGAGGGAGCTTAGGAGAGAAAATACAATCATTGCGGGAGCCCTCCCATTGCGGCCGAAAAGCCCGGAAACTTAAGGTTTCCGCCAACCGAGGGCTGTGCGCGTCGTTATCTCTATATGTCGATGAAGCGAATCCTGCGTTTCCCTGCTTTAGCCATGTTTGCCGGGCTGATGTCCTGCGGCGGGCCACATCTGGACTGACCGCCGCCGCTCGAGTTCCCGCGTGCGGTGAACCAGCAGGGTGTGATTTTTTCGCAGTGGCAGGCGGAGAACTTGGGGATTCCTGGTTATGTCGATACGCAGGAATACTTCACGCCCCAGGATGCGGATGTGGAGGAGTTCGTGCTTGGCTTACGCACCGCCTTGGAGCAGGCTGGGGTGGAGCCCGAACGTTTTGATCCGTGGGCCGCGAAGAGTGCCGGGCGCGCGCAGTTCGTGCGCGAGGAGTCGGCCAAGATCCTGGAGCGACTGGATGGCTATCGTTACCAAGTCTTTGGAGTCATCGTGGAGGGCGAGCGCAGGCTATATGTCAGCTTCTTGCCGGGTGCGGATTGGGATTCCTTCGGCGACAACTTCGAGGATTGGATGGAGCGCCCGATCGCAGTGAGCGATGGTGGATTCTGGTTCTGGAGCATCCATTACGCGCTGGAGAGCGGGGTCTACTCCAACCTGGACTCCCACGGCTACGCCTGATTCGGCATGCAGAGTTAGGATGCGGGCGTGTTTCCCCTACTCACGCTGCTGCTTCCCCTTCCTCTCTGCGCGCAAGGCCCCGTTGACCTGAGCGAACGTTTCGACACACCGGAAGGCACCAAGGTTGAACTGTGGGCGGAATCGCCTTCCTTGTACAACCCGACCTCCATGGATATCGATGGAGAAGGTCGTGTTTGGGTGGCGGAAGCCGTCAACTATCGGCAATGGGATGGGCGCAATCCGGGCAAGCACTTTGAGGAAGGCGATCGCATCGTGGTATTGGAAGATACCGATGGCGATGGCGCCGCGGATCAAAGCACGGTGTTCGTGCAGGATGTGGATCTCACCGCACCGCTTGGGATTTTGGTGTTGGAGGATCGCGTGTTGGTCTCGTGCTCGCCGCATGTGTTCGAGTACCGCGACACGGATGGGGATCTAAAGGCGGATGAACGCAAGATCTGGTCGACCGGCTGGGGCGGCTTCGATCACGACCATGGGTTGCACTCCTTCATCACGCATCCGGATGGTTCCTTGTTGTGGTCTGCGGGAAATGCAGGTCCGCATATCGTGCAGGACAAGGATGGGAAGTGGCTGCGCAGCGGCTCCAGCTACAACGGTGGTGGCTCCAGTCATCCAGGCAATCGCCCTGGCCTGGTCAGTGATGATGGACGCGTTTGGGTCGGTGGACTGATCGGTCGCGTCGGAATGGATGGCAAAGGCTTGGGAGTGATCGCGCATAACTTCCGCAACAACTATGAAGTAGGTGTGGATGCCTTTGGCGATCTTTACGTCGAAGATAACGATGACGACGGCAACCGCAGCTGCCGCACCGTCGCGTTGATGGAGGGTGGCAACTACGGTTACTTCAGCGCCGACGGATCACGTTTTTGGGGTGCGGATCGACGTCCTGGACAGGAAACGGTTTCGGCGCATTGGCATCAGGAGGATCCAGGCGTGATGCCGCATGGCACCATCAATGGTGGTGGCGGTCCGACGGGTGTGGTGGTTTATGAAGGTCAGCTTTTGCCGCAGTTGGAAGGCGTGGTCTTGGATGCCGATGCCGGGCGATCCTTGGTGTACACCCATCGTCCGCGGGTGGAAGGTGCGCAGATGGTGTTGGATGCCGGCGTGTTGATCCAACCGAAAGAAGGTGTGGATGGCGAGCGTGGCCATTGGTTCCGCCCGAGTGATGTGGCGGTGGGCCCGGATGGCAGCATCTATGTGAGTGACTGGTATGATCCGGGCGTTGGCGGGCATGCTGCAGGTGACCGGGAAGCCTATGGACGCATCGTGCGCATCTCCCCCGCCGCACTGGAGGGTTATGGGGAGACCATCGATGGTTTGGATAGTCCCAACGCTTTCTTGCGTCAGGCGGAAATCCAAAAGATCCGGCGGCGCTCCTTCCGACGCGCCCCCACGGCAGAAACTCTCGCGACACTCTCCAACCGCGAGCTCGCCCGACGCCTTTGGATCTGGGCACAACAAGGTTATTCGCGCAATGACCTGTTCGATTACGCCTTCATGCATTTGGATCCACGCGTGCGCTTGACGGCTTACCGCGCATGGACCGCAGTCCGCGGATTCGACGCAGAGGTCGTGGAGTTGATGGTACACGATGAATCTCCATTCGTGCGCGCCCACATCGCCGCCAGCCTGCGCGACGTCGCGTGGGAAGACTGCGGGAAGTTCCTGCAGCAACTAGCCGCGGACAGTCAGGGCATGGACCGCACTTATCTTGAAGCCCTAGGCCTGGGTGCCAGTGGCAAGGAAGCGGAACTCTATGCGTCGATGGCCAAGGCAGTGACGAGTGTGCGGAATAACGTCACGAGGGCGTGGCTGCTGCCTTTTGCTTGGCGTCTGCATCCGCCGGAGTCCTTGGATTTCCTCACCGGCATCGCCATGGACGACAGCTTCACCCAAGAGCAACGCGAGATGGCGTTGACGGGAATCGCCTTTCAACCCTCCCTCGAAGCTGCAGAAGCCATGGTCACTCTTGCTTTGGGCGGGCAGGAAGAACTGCAGGACCTTGCTGCATGGTGGGTGCGCCATCGCAGCACCAATGACTGGAGCGATTACGGACTTGATGGAAGCGTCGGTGGCGACTTCGACAAGGCAACGTTGGTTTGGCAATCGGATGTCCTCGGGCCGCACAAGAGGGTGCAGGCCGACATTGACCTCACCGGTGCCGAAATCCTGTGGTTGGTGGTCGATGATGCCGGCAATGGCAACAGTTGTGATTGGGCATCTTGGATCAACCCGCGCATCACCATCGATGGTGAAGTCACTCCGCTGCATGATCGAGATTGGTTTCATGCCGAAGCTGCTTGGGGTTCGGTGAACAAGAACCTGAATTGCGTCGGACAAGTCATCGCCTTTGATGGTGAGGACCGACTGCCCGGCATCGGAACGCACGCGAACTCGCAGATCGGATTCCGCCTGCCTATGGGAGCGACTCGCCTGCAGGTGCTTTGCGCGCCCGATGATGGCGGTGCGCTGCAGGTCAACTCGCCGACCTCTATCCGCTTCAACATTCTTCTGGAGAAACGCGTGGACTTGGCGGCCATGCGCAGTCAACAGGAAGAGGTCTTGGCCGGCAAGGTCGAAACCGCCATGGCCATGGTGCAGGATCGTGAGGGCGCCTTGTTTCTACTCGAAGCCGCAGCTGACGGACACCTCTCCAAGGAAATCCTCGACGCCGTCGTCCCGCCGTTGATGGCCCATGAAGATCTTGCTCTGCGCGCTCTTGCTGCTGCGAAGATTCCACAGGCATCCTTGCTTACCTCCAATGGTCCATTCGATGGCGATTCTGTTCTTGCCTTGAGTGGTTCCGCCGCCCGCGGTCGTGAACTCTTCCGCGGACGCGGCACTTGTTTCGTTTGCCATGGCTTCGAGGGCCTCGGTGGCAGCATCGGTCCCGATCTCACCGGCATTCGCGAGAAACTCGGCAAGGAGGGTCTGCTTACCGCGATGGAATCCCCCTCCGACGCCATCGCCTTCGGCTACGACAGTTGGACCTTCACGCTCAAGGATGGTCGTCGCCTCATGGGTTCGATCCTTGCCGACGGCGAACGCATTGTCCTGCGCGACACCGCTGGACAACGTCATGCCATCGAAGCGCAGGATGTGGAATCCCGCGAGCATCATGAAGTTTCCCTGATGCCTGCCGCTTCCCATCTTGGCCTTGGATCACAAGACCTTGCCGACCTGATGGCATTCCTCCGTGCCGATCCGGAAGCGGAGATCGCATTCGGCGAAGCGGTGGACCTTCTTGCCGATGGGCATCACTCCGGCTGGAGTTTCCAACTGCCGGAAGGCGTCGATCCGAACACGGTGTGGAGGTGGAAGGATGGAGTCCTGCGCTGCGAAGGCCAGCCGATTGGTTATCTCTATACCGACAAGCACTACACCGATTTTGAACTCACCCTGGAGTGGCGTGGCGATCCGTCGACCGGGCCTGGCAACTCGGGTGTGTTGCTGCGTGTGCAGGAGCCGCACAAGGTTTGGCCGCAATCCATTGAAGCACAACTGCATTCGGGCAATGCCGGTGATATCTGGAATATCGATGCCTTCCCGATGAGGGTCGCGATGGACCGCACCAGCGGGCGGCATACAGCAAAGTTGTTGCCGAGCAATGAGAAGCCGCTAGGTGAGTGGAATCGATACCGCATTCGTCTGGTCGGCGGCGAGCTTGAGCTTGAGGTCAATGGCCAGATCCAGAACACCGCGACTTGGTGCCAACAGATTCCAGGTGCCATCGCGCTGCAATCGGAAGGTGCGGTCATCGAATTCCGCAATGTCCACCTACGCAAAGTCCTTCGCTAACGTAATTCGAACATGCTGCCGCTACTCCTGACCCTGCTTTTGCAGGGCTCCACCACTCTCACACCTGCGCAGGAACCGGGTGAAGATGGCTGGGTGCCCTTCGAGCGTTTTTCCGATCGCTTCATCCTGCTGGAAGGCACCGTCAGCGGGCACTCCGTAACGGGAATCCTCGATTCCGGCGCGGCGGTCACGGTCTTCGATGAGACCTTCGCGCGCGCACACGATTTCGAGGAAGGCACGCGCGGTCAAGCTCTCGGCGTGGGCGGAATGCAAGAGATGTGGATGACCGGGCCGCATACGGTTTCCCTGCCGCACCTGGCCAGTCTGGATCTCACCGCTGCCGTCATTGATCTCAAGGCAATCCAGGAAGCCTTCGGCCGCAAGGTTGAGGTGATCTACGGGCGGGAGTTCTTCGCCAAGCATGTGATTGAGGTGGATTACCCCGGCAGCCGCATTCGTTTTCATCCTTCCGATCACGATGCCACGGCGGACGACGTCGCTTGGTCGAGGATGATGTCGGAGCGTGGGTTGATGCAGGTGTTCTGCAGGATTGAGGGCGGCAATCGAGTGCGCGCGAATTTGGATACGGGAAGTGGCGCGGTGATCGATGTGTTCGCGCCGTACGTCAAGAAGGCGGGGCTGTTGCAGGACCGACGCCTCTCGAATAGCGTCGCGATGGGCGTTGGCGGCGAAGTGGAAGTGGCCATCGCGACTTTGGAAACCTTCAGCCTCGGCGGCATCACTTCGATGGATTTGCCGGCCGAACTGCACGAAGTCGCGGTTGGAGCTTTCGCGAATACGCAGGCGTCGGCGAATCTAGGGGGTGGATTCTTCCGCAGGTTCCACCTGATCTTCGACCTCCCGCATCAACGCTTCGGCATCCGCGGCGATATCCACGGTAAGGATTTCGCCCGCGACCGCAGTGGTCTGCGCTTAAGTCCTGAGGGAGACGCGTTGCTCGTACGCTTCGTCGCGAAGGGCTCCCCCGCCGCCAAAGAGGGTTGGAAGAAGGGTGAGCGCATCGTTGCTGTGGATGGTGTCGCCGTGAAGGACTTGCCGGATCCACGCTCCTGGCGCGAAGGACTGCCGGGCCGCGTAATCAAGCTCACGGTTGAAGGTGAGAAGAAAGCACGGCTCTTGCTGCTGACGGATTACTTCTAGTCGTCGTTGGGGCGAGCGCTTTCCGCGAGTGCATCAAGGATTTCTTGCTTGATGTCCAGCTGAAACGACTGACCTCCGACTTGGTCAACCACTTCCATTCCCTTCGGAGTGGCACGGATGCGAGCGTGGTTCAAGAAGGTCATTCCAAATCGCTCGGTAACCGGTGTAATTTCAGCGACCCAAACCCCTGCCTTCGGAAGCCTCAAAGTAAGGCCTTCTTGCCAGACGCTTGAGCCGATGAAGTCATACTCGAAGCCTAAGTGGTCTTGCTTGTCTCGGAAGGCATCTTCATATGTGAAATGCCGCAGGATCATCCTCCAGCGCACGTCATCAGGGAATGCAACACCATCCGGGACCGCAAGGGTCACGACAATCCCTTCATTGAGGAAGACCTCCGCATGTCCATCGGAAACGACATCTTGACTTCGATATCCAAGCACACCGACGGAATACCTTAGGTTGGCATGGCGCGCAAGAAAACCCGCCTGCTCACCGGAGCTGCAAGAAAGGCGAATGGACCTATGTTGAGGCAAGTTCAAGATCGCCTCGAGATCTTCTCCCCTTTGAGGGCCCTGCAGAGTCAGATGATGCAGGAACAGGGATTCACGTAGATCCCAAGTGAAGTCGCCGGCTTTCTCGGCGGCAATCGTGATCTTTTCCAAGACACGGCCACCATCACGCGCGATCAATTGGAATTCGGTAGACGCTAGGGACACTCCCTCCTTCGTGAATCTTCCATTTGGGACTTCGATCGGAACCTTCAGGAAACTGCGTCGCCCTTCTCCTTCCTCAACCACACCACGAATCTCAATCATGGGAAGGATCTCTGGATTCGAAACGAGCAAGCGCCCCTTCAAATCCGTGGTTCTCTCCATGATTACCCTTAAGTCGGATTGACCAATATGGAATTCAACCGCAGGGTCTTCGCCCCAGTTGTCGTTGAACCCAGGACTCGGTAGGTGAAGGGAGTAATCCAGAAATTCGCTTGGAGCAGGTCCACGAAACTGGAAACGGCCGGCGGAATCCGTGCGGACATGCTGATAAGAAATCAGCGAACCTGCCTGATTGGCCTCGACGCGTTTGTCATGCACACGAAGGATCATGCGCGTGGCAACGATTGGATCTCCATTATCATCCTGAAGGATTCCGCCCACGATGACCTCCTCACCAAAGCGAATCTCAAGGACCTCGCTCGGCGTCTCTTCCTCGATATCCAACTCGATCAACGCAAAGGAGGAAGTCCCCATGGGCTCTGCCTCTTGCGAGTGCAATAGCATCCGCAACAAATGGGCTTCAGGATGGAGTTCCTCCGGCAGCGTGAACTCCAACAGGCCTTCCTCTCCCAAAAACATGGAATGCCCAAGTCCACCCTGCTCTCCTTGCTCCGAAACCGCTTCCACGAAAAGAGTGTAGAAACCGCTCGAAGGAGGCAATCCTTCCGCATCGACGACCTTCATGGTCAGGGTTTCGGGGGCAGGTCCAAGGATTAGCTCTGCCTCAACCACATCGTTTTCATACTCTGGGCCAAGGATTCCCTTACCCCGATAACTATTGGCGCCACGCACCTGGATATATGCAATAACAGTCTTCCCAACCCCTACTCTGGGCATCACGACCAAGCCGTTCCGCGTGTATCGAATGAGAGCATTCTTGCGGAGGTAAGCATTAGGGTACGATCCACCAGAACCATCCCTCCCGTTAAAGAACACCGGCGTCCCGTCCGGCACGAAGGAGCCGTCACCGTTCACGCATGTCACATGCACTTCCCCTGTTGGAGGAACCACGAACTCGATGGTTTCATCTCCAAATTGCGAAGCGGTCCTTTCCACGTAAGCCGGCTCAACGCCAGGAATAGGCACGGCCACGGTGTTCTTCCAATCCGGATGGTCTTCGCGCAAGACCAGCTCAAGATGACGGAAGGTCGCTAGGCCGGAGGCGTCGGTAATCACCTTTTCACGCGCATGCGCCGCATCACTGGCTGGTTCCGGACAAAAGTGAACTTCAATGCCGGCAAGTGGGTGGCCATTCTGGTCTACCACGCGCACTTCTTGGGTGCGCACAGGCTTCAATAACAGCTCGTGTTCTTCTCCATCGTGATAGAAGCTGGGATGGTGGAATTTATAGGCGAAGGTATCTCCGCGGCGCGCAATGATCATGGCGTATCCCTCCGGGAACGACACGTTTAAAGAAGCATCGCTCTCCAGGTTCGCGGGTTTACCGAACCGTTGAACGAGTTGCTCTACATCAAGGTAATCCCGCTGATCCACATAGCGCCATTCCTCATCTGGATCGGTCGCGTGATCGAAATACCAAACCTCCGCATCCGGCGCAGGCTCGAGGCTAACGGCATCCAAAACATGGAAGGTCAGCTGTTTGTCGGTTTCGACCACTGCCGCAACAGCATTGCCCTCCTTCAGGAGCAATTCTCCACGCTCGACCTTCGCAATCGGTTCAGACGATTCGAATCGATTGGAAGAGCCCGAATCATATTCAGCAGCCGCCAAAGAGACCTCCTGCTCCAGCTCTGCCGGGTCCGTCGCCCAGGGTTCGATGATGAACAAGGAAAGGAGTGCCAGGGCTGCGGCACTCAGGAGGAGTTTGGTCTTCAAGGTCATGGTCAGGATCGCGGCGGCTCCCCACCATGGGGCCTTGGCCAGCGGCAAGGTGAAGACCAGGCAACGTTGATGCCAGGTTTTGCCGAGACGATCCAACATGCGCGCGCGCATCTTCTGCACGCCGCGGTTGATGCGACTCTGCGCCGTCGGGATGGGAACTTGGGTCCGGCGCGCGACTTCGCGCACCGAGAGTTCCTCGAAGTAGCGCAGGTAGACACTGGTGCCGTACGGCTCTTCCAACTCCGCCACAGCCGCAGCGAGTTCGCGGAAGGTCTCCATCCGCTCACTCAACGACTCGGGGCGTGCGGATTCCGCATGTCGCACCATCTCCTCTTCCCTTCGATCCGCCACCACCAACTCGCGTCGACGCCGGGCATCGGATTCACGCCAATGCATGCCCGCCATACTGCGCACCACCGACCCCAGCCAAGAGCGGAGGTTGCGGTCATCACGAGGCGGACGACGCATGGCAGTGAGCCAAGTCTGCTGCTCGATGTCGTCGGCGAGGTCCGGGTCGGCAACCAAACTACGCGCTAACGCACGGACCCAACCACTATGGGCGAGCATTGCGTCGAGATCGGGTTTGGCTGAGGTGGGGTCCGGCATGGTCTTCGAAAGGTCAATGCGACGACCCGGCAGGACCATGCAAAAAAAATCAGATTCCTTGGAATTCCATATCCATGGAGGCGTGGTACCGGCGCGAAAAGGTTGGCCCTTACGATACCGCAGGCCAACCCGGCCTCAAAAACCCGCGCTTATGGCTCATAAACAAAGAAAAAGGCGCCCGCCCCCCCAGGGACAGACGCCGTAGCTGAA